>CAKTEB010000173.1 GCA_934546685.1 uncultured Oscillospiraceae bacterium | reverse complement strand
GGCATGGAGCCGATATAGGTCTTCCGGTGGCCACGGATCTCCGCCTCATCATGGACGCCGCCCAGGGAGATACGGGCCATTTTGCGGCCCAGGCACCGGGCGATGGAGGTAGCGATGGAGGTCTTGCCTACGCCGGGAGGGCCCACCAGGCAGATGATTTGTCCGGAGATATCAGGGGCCAGCTTTCGAACTGCCAGCAACTCCAGCACGCGCTTTTTCACAGAATCAAGACCGTAGTGATCCTCGTCCAGGATCCTGCGGGCAGACTCGATGTTCACGGTATCCTTGGTTTCCTCGTTCCAGGGGAGCTCCAGAACCGTATCCAGATAGTTCCGCATGACCGCGGCCTCAGAGGAGCCCATGGGCTGCTTCTCGAGGCGGGAGAGCTCCTTCAAAAGTCTCTCCTCGGTCTCAGTCTCCAGATGCAGATCCAGGATCTTCTGGCGGTAGTCGTCGATCTCCTGATCCTCGTCCTCCTCCCCCAGCTCTTGGTGGATCACCTTGAGCTGCTCCCGGAGGTAGTAATCCCGCTGGCTCTTATTCATGGCCTCCTGCACCTTGTCAGCAATGTCGCTCTCGATCTTCATGATCTCGATCTCAGAGCTCAGGATCTTCAGCGCCAGCTCCAGCCGCTTTACCGGGTGCAGCTGCTCCAGGCACCGCTGCTTATCGTCATAACGGAAGCCGCAGTTCTGGGCCAGGTAGTCGGATACATAGGCCGGGTCATCGCTGGTCATCAGGCGCAGCAGGGCCTCGGCGTTGCCCTTGGGCAGCAGGTCGCAGTAGCTGCCATAGAGCTGATAGCCCACCCGCAGCAGGGCTTCCACCTTGGGCGCTGTGCTCCGATAGTTTTCGTCCTGAATCTTTTCGCAGATGCCCTCCAGGCAGGGGCTCTCCTGGGTGAACTCCGTCATGCGGATCCGGCTCAGGCCCTCCACCAGGATGCGCACTACATCCCCAGGCATTTTCAGGAGCTGACGGATATGTACCAGCACGCCGATCTCATAGAGGTCGTCGGGGCCGGGCTCGTCCACGGACACGTCCTTCTGCATCAGCAGGATCATCTGCTGGTTTCCGTTCATTGCCTCATCCAGGGCCCGGATGGACTTCTCCCGGCCCACATCAAAGGAATAGACCATCTGAGGAAACACAGAGATGCCCCTCAGCGCCATGACTGGCGTGGTCACACCATAGATTTCTTTCATTTTATACGCTCCTTCCTTCAAAAGGAATGCAAGATCGCGCAAGGGGCCGACACAGACCCAAAGATCCGCGCCAGCCCCAAAATGTTCACTTATCAGCCTTCGCTGATCTCTCTGCCCACCTTGTGGACAGGCTCTCTCAAACGCTCCGGATCACGGGTCATCTCAGGGGCGGTGTGGTGCTCCACAGAATCCTCTGTGACCGTTACAGACTGGATGGACAGATCCGAGGGGATCTCGTACATGACCTCGGTCATGATGCCCTCCATCACAGAGCGCAGTCCCCGGGCGCCGACCTTTCGATCCAGTGCCTCCTGGGCGATGGCCTCTAGGGCCTGGGGCTGAAACTCCAGCCGGACGCCGTCAAACTCCAGGAGCTTTTTATAC
>CAKTEB010000172.1 GCA_934546685.1 uncultured Oscillospiraceae bacterium | reverse complement strand
GCCACTGCCTCCATGATGGCCATTGAGCCCCAGAACGTGATGATCTCTGACGTCCCGGACTGGAGCGCCATCCCCATGACCGGCGACTACTCCGCCAACCTCTTTGAAAAGCCCGCCATCACCGCCGAGCGGCTGGAGGGCATGATCCAGGATTTCGTCAACGCCAGCGTGTACTTCAAGGGTATGGGCTTTGACGGCGTGACCATCTACGCCTGCTATCGCGGCAGTATCCTGGCCTGCTCTCTGAGCCCCTGGTTCAACCATCGCACCGATCAATACGGCGGCAAGACTATGGCCGAGCGAGCTACGCTCTGTCTTGAGGTCTTCCGGCGGATCAAGGAGGCCTGCGGTCAGGACTTCCTGATCGAGTGCCAGACCTCCGCCACGGAGGAGGGCGGCTACACCCTGGAGGATTGGCTCACCTACTGCAAGCTCTGTGAAGGACTGGTGGACATCTTCCAGATCCGCGGCTGGGACGGCTCCTACACCCATGTGAACAGCCACAACCTCCAGAAGCAGGCCCCCTATAATCTGCAGTTCGCCACGGCAGCCAAGGCCCGGGGCATCAAATGCGCCTTCTCCCCTGTGGGCGGCTTCCACGACCCCGATCTCATTGACCAGTTTATCGCCGAGGGCAAGTGCGACTGCGTGTCCATGGCCCGTGCGTTTATCTGCGACGAGCACTACTATGATAAGATCAAGGCGGGCCATGGAGAGGATATCACCCCCTGTCTCCTGTGCAACGGCTGCCATGGCAGCTTCTGCGCTGTGAACCCCCTGGCTGGCTATCACCATATGCTGGATCGGATGTTCCATCCCTCCGGTGAAAAGAAAAAGATCGCCGTCATCGGCGGCGGACCCGCCGGCATGCGTGCCGCACTGTTCGGCGTGGAGCAGGGCCACGATGTGACCCTCTATGAAAAGTCCCACACCCTGGGCGGTCAGCTGAAATTCGCCGACTACGTCAGCTTCAAGTGGAACCTCAAGGACTACAAGAACTGGCTGGTTCGGGAGATTGGCAAGTCCCCGGTGAAGGTGCACCTGGACACTGAGGCCACCCCGGAGCTGCTGAAGGATCAGGGCTATGACGTCATCATCGCCGCTCTGGGCTCCAGCGCTAAGCGGATTCCCGTGGAGGGAGCCGACGACGCAAAGGTATGGCTGGCGGAGGACATCTTTGGCCATGAGCAGGAGCTAGGCCACAATGTGGTTGTCATCGGCGGCGGCGATACGGGCCGGGAGGCGGCGCTGTACCTTGCTAAGGCCGGCCATAAGACCACCCTGGTGACCCGGGGCGACGCCATGCTCTTCGACGATCCCCACTCCAAGCGGGCCACGGAGCTGGACTTTGAGAACGAGCCCAACTTCTCCTGCCTGGACAACGCCAAGACTGTTGCGGTCACTCCCACCAGCGTGACCCTGGACGTAACCCTGAACGTTCCCAAGTTCGACGGGGACTTCGGCATGCTGTTCATGATGACGGGAAATAAGGAAGGCGCCCCCGCTGTAATGCCGGACTCCCGGCCTGAGGGCTTCCCGCCCCGTCAGGAGCCCTTTGATCCCCACGCCGCCTTCGTGGAGGAGAACGGCGAGGG
>CAKTEB010000171.1 GCA_934546685.1 uncultured Oscillospiraceae bacterium | reverse complement strand
TGACGCCCCCGCGCTTCTGAATCTCCTGGCGCACCCGCTCAAACTGGCCGTAGGAGCAGGGCACCAGCAGTCGGTCCCACAGCCGCTCCACGGTGATGCCCGCAGCCGCCAAAGCATCCTTGGAGGCCTTGGTATAGGCCCGAACCAATCCGCCGGTGCCGAGCAGAATCCCGCCGAAGTACCGGGTCACCACGCAGACGCAGTCAGTGATTCCCGCCCGGGAGAACACCTCCAGCATGGGCTGGCCCGCGGTGCCCTGGGGTTCCCCATCGTCGGAATAGCGCATGGTGCCGTCCCGCAGGAGGTAGCACCAGCAGCTGTGCCGGGCATCATGGTATTTTTTCTTCACCGCCGTGATCTTCTCCCGGGCCACCTCCTCGGTGGATACCGGCCAGATCTCGCCGATGAATCGGGAGCGCTTTTCCACATATTCCGCCGTGCCGTAGTCCGTGGGCAGATAGTATTCCGTCATGGGCGCTCCTTTCAGGACTGGATATGGTCCCGGTATCGTCCCTGGAGTTCCCGGCTCAGGGCCGCGTCGACCAGGATGCCGTCGTTTTCATACTCCACAGAGAACACCTTGCCCTCCCGATGGATCCGATCCACCTCTCCGGCGGCGGAATAGGGCAGCTTCATCGTCACCCGTTTCACGCCAGTATCGAGATTCCGCTCCATAAGCTCCAGCAGATGCGGAAGGCCCTTGCCGGAGGCTGCGGAAATAGCCACCCGGTTCTCCCCCACTGGGATAAACTGAGGCTCGATCAGGTCGGCCTTGTTATAGACCTCGATGATGGGCACTCCCTGGGGCGCCAGCTCTGCCGCCAGCTTTTCCACCACGGCCATGTGATCCTCCCGCTCCGGATCCGCCGCGTCAATGACATGGAGCAGCAGGTCCGCATATTGGAGCTCCTCCAAGGTGGCCTGGAACGCCTCCACCAGATTGTGGGGCAGCTTGGCGATGAAGCCGACGGTATCGCTGAGCAGTACCTCCAGGGTATCGGAGACCGTCAGCCGCCGGGTAGTGGTGTCCAGCGTGTCAAAGAGCCGGTTGTTAGCGGGGATGCCCGCGCCGGTGAGGGCATTTAATAAGGTGGACTTGCCCGCATTGGTGTAGCCGATCAAGGCCACCACCGGCACGCTGTTCTTCTCCCGGAGCTGCCGCTGGACGCCCCGAACCCGCCGCACCTCCTTGAGCTCCTGCTGGAGCCGGGAGATCCGGGTACGGATGTGCCGCCGGTCGGATTCCAATCTGGTCTCACCGGGGCCCCGGGTGCCGATGCCGCCGCCCTGCCGGGACAGAGAACGTCCCATTCCAGACAGCCGAGGCAGCAGATATTGATACTGGGCCAGCTCCACCTGGAGCCGCCCCTCCCGGGTCTTAGCCCGCTGGGCGAAGATATCCAGGATCAGTGCGGAGCGGTCTATGACTGTGGCTCCGGTGATATCCTCCAGGGTGCGGATCTGGGAGGGCGACAGATCGTTGTCAAAAATCACCATGTTGGCCCCGGTGGCCTCTACCGCCTGGCGGAGTTCCTCCGCCTTGCCCTCGCCCAAAAAGGAGTGGGGATCCGGTGCGTACCGGGACTGGAGCAGGGTGCCCACGGCAGTGCCTCC
>CAKTEB010000170.1 GCA_934546685.1 uncultured Oscillospiraceae bacterium | reverse complement strand
ACTTGATGGCAATATTCAGGCCGTGGGTGGCCGAGGTGGTCAGCACTACCTGCTCCGCCTCACAGTCAAAGAGCTCTGCCGCCTCCATCCGCAGCTGATATAAGAGCTCCGCCGCGGCCTCCGCTCCGCTGGAACTGCCCCGGCCCGGTGACGGCAGACTTTGCAGGGCCCAGCACACCGCCCGCTCTACTGCTTTAGGTTTCGGCAGCGACGTGGCCCCGTGGTCTAAATAGATCACAGCGCCACCTCCCGGCCCCTGCCTCCCTCCATTTTATAGCACCGCTCAAAGGCCGCGCTGCCCCGCCGGAGCAGATAGGCGGCCCTGTGCCCGTCCGCTTCCCGGATCCAGAGACCAAAGCCGCAGCCCTCGGTGGCTAGATTTCCCGGTGTTCTGCCCATTCTTGCACGGATACCCGCGCCGTTTAGAATCGAAACCCCGCGCCTGGCCCCGGTTTGGGCCCGGTAGGTCAAAAAAATCATGCTCATAGAATCCCCTCCATGAGCATGATATGATTTTTTGTCGGGTTTGGTCACTTTTTCTCCAGCAGACACACGCAGTGGGCGGAAATGCCCTCCTGCCGCCCTGTGAAGCCCAGCTTTTCCTCAGTGGTAGCCTTGAGATTGATCTGATCCAGATCGATGCTCATGGCCTCCGCCAGCCGCTTCCGCATTTGAGGAAGATACGGCATGAGCTTGGGCTTTTGAGCAATGATGGTGGCATCCATGTTGCCCACCTGATAGCCCTTCTCCCGGATCAGCTCCATCACATGGCGCAGAAGCCCGATGCTGTCCGCCCCCAGATACCGGTCGTCGGTATCCGGGAAGTGCTGGCCGATATCCCCCAGGGCCGCGGCCCCCAGCAGGGCGTCCATCACCGCATGAGTCAGTACGTCCGCGTCCGAATGGCCCAGGAGCCCCAGCGTGTGGGGCACCTCTACGCCGCCCAGGATCAGTTTCCGTCCCTCCACCAGCTTGTGTACGTCATACCCGTGTCCGATCCGCATCATGGTCTCGTTCCTCCATAATCAGCTCCGCGATCTTCAGGTCCAGCGGAGTGGTGATCTTCAAATTCTCCTCGCTGCCTTCGGTGAGATAGACATGGACGCCCAGTCCCTCCATGGCGCTGCAATCATCGGTGTAGGAGAGCTTTTCCTTCTTAGCCCGCTGCCAGGCCGCGATCAGCAACTCCCGGTCAAAGATCTGGGGGGTCTGCACCGCCCGTAGGGTGGCCCGATCCGGGGTGCTCTCCACCCTGCCGTCCTCCCCTACCACCTTCACGGTGTCTTTCACCGGAATGGCCGGGGCCGCCGCATGGTAGGACAGGGCCATATCCACAGTGCGGCGGATGATGTCCTCCGTGACCATGGGCCGCGCGCCGTCCTGGATGGCGGCCAATACCGTCTCCGGACTAGCTGCGTCCAGTCCCGCCCTGACGGATTCCATGCGGTTCTCGCCGCCGGGGACGATGGCCCGAACCTTGTCAAAGCCCTTTTCCTCCACCAATTTCCGCATATCCTCCAGCCGATCCTCCCGGGCCACGATGACGATCTCATCGATGCAGGAGGCGTGCTGAAAGCTGCGGATGGTGTGGGCGATCACCGGCTCCCCCTTCAGGTCTGCCATGATCTTGTCCACGCCCCGCATGCGGGTGGCGCTGCCCGCCGCCACGATCACCGCGGTGCAGTGGGTCCAGCGCTTTTCCCGGTGCCAGTCAAAAATCTTCATGCCTCGCCCTCGATTTTGGAAAGCTGCTCCAGGGCCAATAGAATCCCCAGCTTGCCGGACTCATAGG
>CAKTEB010000169.1 GCA_934546685.1 uncultured Oscillospiraceae bacterium | reverse complement strand
CGAGGAGAGCTTCATCAAGGCCGCCAAGGAATACGCCCCTGAGGATTCCGCTGACAGCTACGATGACGAGAGCTATACTCTCCGTTCCCGCCAGAGCTATTCCTCCATCAGCTCCGACTATGCCGACTGGCTGTTCTCCGAGGACCGCGTGGCCGGTGAGAGCCAGGTCTTCGCCACCTCCTCCGGCTACAGCGTTGTGATGTTTGTCTCCCGCGACGACAACAACTACAACACTGTGGACGTCCGCCACATTCTGGTAAAGGTCGCCACCTCCGGGGAAGACAGCACCTCCACCGATGCGGATTGGGAGGACTGCAAGTCCAAGATTGAGGAGATCCAGCAGGAGTGGGAGGCCACCGATCAGACCGAGGACGATTTCGCCAAGCTGGCAGAGGAGAAGTCCGAGGACACCGGCTCCGCCTCCAACGGCGGCCTCTATGAGGACGTTTACCAGGGCCAGATGGTCACCGAGTTCAACGACTGGTGCTTCGACGCTGACCGCAAGGCTGGCGACACCGGCATCATCAAGACCTCCTATGGCTATCACCTGATGTACTATGTAGGCACCGGCGACCTGTATTGGAAGAGCCTTGCGGATTCCTCCAAGCGCAGCGCTGACTACTCCGATTGGTATGACGATTTCTCCGCTTCCTACTCCGTGGATAAGTCCACCATGGGCCAGTGGTTCACCAACAAGGCCCTGCCCCAGCTAGGCACCAGCACCACCGCATCCAACTAATAACGCAAAGGGCCCGGACAAGCGTCCGGGCCCTTTTGAAAGGACAAGCTATGGATCAATTTTTACGGGAGGCCATGTTTTATGGGGAAGACGCTGTGGAGCGCCTCCGGCATAAGCATGTGATGGTCTTCGGCATCGGCGGCGTGGGCAGCTATACAGCCGAGGCCCTGGGCCGGGCAGGCGTGGGCAGGATCACCCTGGTGGACAACGACACTGTGGGTCTCACAAATCTCAACCGGCAGCTCTGCGCCCTGCACTCCACCCTGGGAAGGTACAAATCCGACGTGATGGCGGAGCGGCTCCGGGACATCAACCCGGACGCGGAGATCCGTTCCATGCCCATGCTCTACGACGAGGCGCATAAGGAGGAATTTTTCTCCCTGGAGCCCGACTATATTGTGGACGCCATCGATCTGGTGTCCTGCAAGCTGAGCCTCATTGAGACGGCCATCTCCCGAAATATCCCCATCATCTCCGCCATGGGTACCGGCAACAAGCAGGATCCCTCTCGGTTCCAGATTGCCGATATCAACCAGACCTCCGGCTGTCATCTGGCCCGGGTCATGCGCCGGGAGCTCCGAAATCGGGGCATCCGCCACCACAAGGTGCTGTTCTCTGACGAGGTGCCCATCACGCCCCTCCCCCTGGAGTCGCCGCCAGCCGGCCGCCGGAGCATCCCCGCCTCCCTGTCCTGGGTGCCCTCCTGCGCCGGGCTTATGCTGGCAGGCTATGTGGTACGGGATCTCATGGATAAATTATAATGTATAAATGCTCCCTTCTGTGGAATCCTGCCACAGGAGGGAGTTATATTGATGAAAACGGAAACCTGGAAATACGCCCTCAGCGGCGGGGCCGCTGGCATCGCCAACGGCCTGTTTGGGGCCGGAGGCGGCATGCTGCTGGTGCCTCTGCTGACAAGGTGGGCCAAGCTGGAGGATAAAAAGGCCTTTGCCACCTCCATCAGCATCATCGCCCCCATGTGCCTCACATCCATCGTGATCTACGCCATCAAGGGGAGCCTCAGTTTTGCGTTCTCTATCCCCTATCTCATCGGAGGATTCTTAGG
>CAKTEB010000168.1 GCA_934546685.1 uncultured Oscillospiraceae bacterium | reverse complement strand
CTCCCGGAGCTCCGGCCCCAGGTCGTCGTAGCCGATGCCCTTGTCCTTGCCGCCAGCCACCATAATGACCTTCTGGCGGAAGCTCCGCAGGGCCGCCCTGGTGCGATTGGGGGAGGAATCGATGGAGCTGTCGTAGTATTTGACGCCGTCCTTTACCCGCACCAGCTCGATCCGGTGTGCCACGCCGCCGAAGGTCTTGGCCAGATTCTCCATGACCGCCACCGGCACCAGGCCGTCCACCGCGCAGAAGGCAGCCATATAGTTTTCAATGTTGTGAACGCCGGGAATCAGGATCTCGGATGCCGGGAAGATCTCCTGCTCCACCTGCCCCTCCACTCGGCAGATCATGCCGTCGGGCCGCAGATAATAGCCCTTCTCTGGGCGGGACACTCTGGAGAATTGCAGCACGCCGCCCTTGGCCTTGGGTACAAAGCTGTTTGTAATGTCGTTGTCCAGGTTCAGCACCACGGTATCCTGGGCGTTCTGATGGAGGTAGATGTTCTCCTTGGCGGCGACATACTCCTCCATATCCTTGTGGATATCCAGATGGTTGGGGGACAGGTTGGTGACCACCGCCACATGAGGGCTCTGGGTCATGCCCATAAGCTGGAAGGAGGACAGCTCCACCACGGCCACATCGTCCTTCCCCATCTGCTCCGCCAGGGGCAGCAGGGGCGTTCCGATATTGCCGCCGCAGTAGACGGTTTTCCCCGCACCTTCCAGAAGTTTTGCAATCAGTGTGGTGGTGGTGGTCTTGCCGTCAGAACCGGTGACGCCGAAGATGGTGCAGGGGCACACCGCAAAGAAGGCCTCCATCTCCGAGGTCACGGCGCAGCCCTGCTCTCGGAGCGCCATGAGCTGGGGGCAGAAGGCATTAAGGCCAGGGGTGCGAAACACCACGTCCGCCTGGATGTTTTCAAGATAGTCCTCGCCCAGGGTCAGCTTTGCCCCCTGGCGCTCCAGCTCCAGGACCTCCGGCAGGAGCTTTGCTCTGGGGGTCTTGTCCCGACACTCCACCGGAATGCACCGGTCCAGAAGCATTTTGACCAGGGGCCGGTTGCTGATGCCCAGGCCGATGACGCAGACCCGCTTGCCCCGGAGGGCTTCAAAATATTCGTTTACTGTCATATCGATCAGTCCTTTTGTTCATTCATATAGCCAATGCTATATTGTACACGATAACACCATATTTTGCAACGGATTTGCGCAGTCGGGGCATTCCTTGCAGCGAATTATCCCTTCAGGAAACGGGAAACCGGCATATTTTATCTACTAAAGCATTTGACAACGCCCAGAAATTACAGTATGATAAGGGGCGTGACCTGGCCGGACAGCCGCGGAGGGTGCGCCGAAAGGCCCCCTGTGAGGAAAGTCCGGGCTCCATAGGGCAAGGATAACGGGTAACGCCCGCCGTAGGCGACTACAGGAAAAGTGCAACAGAGATATACCGCCCCAGGTGAACGCCATCACTATGTCAACCTTTCTGAGCTTCTAAGCTCGCATGATAGTGCACTGGCGCGCCTGAGGTAAGGGTGGAAAGGCGAGGTAAGAGCTCACCGGCTGCCGTGTAAAAGCGCGCAGCCCTGTAAACTCTATCCGGAGCAACACCGCAATGGAGACAAGGCCGGCCCGGCTGTCTCCGCTTAGGTGGCTGGAGCGTACCGGCGACGGTGCGCCAAGATAGATGGCTGTCGATAACAGAACCCGGCTTATAGGCCAGATCACACCAAGGGCGCCGCTGCCAAACGCAGCGGCGCCCTTTTTGTATAACGAAAACCACTCGCTAAGCGAGTGGTTCAAAAAAGCCTATGGCGATGAAGAAAAATCCCTGCTAA
>CAKTEB010000167.1 GCA_934546685.1 uncultured Oscillospiraceae bacterium | reverse complement strand
GTATAGGCCCGGAGCCGCTCCAGGTTTTCGGGATCCTGGAGAATGTCCATCTTGTTGGCCACCACGATCATGGGCCGCTTTGCCAGCTCCGGGGAGTACTGTCCCAGCTCCTGGTTGATGGTGATGAGATCCTCCACGGGATCCCGTCCCTCGCTGCCGGACACGTCTACGATGTGGACGATCAGGCGGCACCGGTCAATGTGCCGGAGGAAATCGTGGCCCAGGCCAACGCCCTCAGAGGCGCCCTCGATGATGCCGGGGATATCGGCCATGACGAAGCTCTCGCCCTCGCCCAGATAGACCACGCCCAGATTGGGAAACAGGGTGGTGAAGTGGTAGTTGGCGATCTTGGGATGGGCGCCGGATACCACGGACAGCAGTGTGGATTTGCCCACGTTGGGGAAGCCCACCAGGCCCACGTCTGCCAGCAGCTTCAGCTCCAGCACCACCTCATGGCTCTCGCCGGGCAGACCGGCCTTGGCGAACCGGGGAGCCTGACGGGTGGGGGTAGCGAACCGCTGGTTGCCCCAGCCGCCCCGGCCGCCCTTGCAGAGGACAAAGTCCTTCTGATCGGACATGTCGTGGATGACCTCGCCGGTCTCTGCGTCCCGAACCACGGTGCCCAGGGGGACGGAGATCACTAGATCCTCGCCGTTGCGGCCCTTCATATTGCTGCCCTGGCCGTTGCCGCCGGGCATGGCGGTGTACTTGCGCTTGTAGCGGAAGTCCATGAGGGTGGTCATGCCGGTATCCACCCGGAGAACGATGCTGCCGCCATGGCCGCCGTCGCCGCCGTCGGGGCCGCCTGCCGCAATATACTTTTCACGCCGGAAGGACATGCAACCGTTGCCGCCGTGACCGGCCTGCACAAAGATCTTTACCTTATCGACAAATTGTGCCATATCTAAACTCCTTTTGTGTGCTTCCGGTGATCCGGAGCGGCTGGGGAAGAAAAAGAGGGTGCGGAATCGCACCCTCTAGTCTTCAGCAAAATTACTGCTCGGCGACCTCATAGACGGAGACCTTCTTGCGGTCTCTGCCCAGGCGCTCGAACCGAACCACGCCGTCAACGCGAGCGTAGATGGTGTCGTCGCTGCCGATACCCACGCCCTGACCGGGATGGATATGGGTGCCTCTCTGGCGAACCAGGATGTTGCCGGCCTCGACCTTCTGACCGTCGGCGCGCTTTACGCCCAGACGCTTAGACTCGGAGTCACGGCCGTTCTTGGTGGAGCCGCCGCCCTTGTGGTGAGCGAAGAACTGAATACCAATCTTAAGCATGAATTACACCTCCAAAACCGTTAAATGGTGGGGATTTTCGTCGGAAAGCTCACGCATATAGAGCTCCATGCCCTGGAGTACGGCCTGACAGCCGACCTCATTGGGGCAGGGGGAGGGGAGCGTAAGCTGGATCTTGGCGGTTTTTTCGTGGACCTGTACCTCCGCGCCGGCCATGAGCACATCGTTGATGGTACACTCTGCCAGCCGAAGGGCCGAGGTGACGGCGGCACATACAATGTCCTCGCCAGCCTCAGCATAGCCGCTGTGGCCCTGACAGGTAAATCCCGTAAGCCTGTCCTGGCTGCGATAAAACCGAATGGTAGTCATTAGACGGAGATCTTCTCGATCTGGACTGCGGTATAGGGCTGACGATGGCCCTTCTTGGAAGCGGAGCCCTTCTTGGGACGGTACTTGAAGACGGTGATCTTCTTGCCCTTGCCGTTCCGAACGACCTTGGCCTCGACCTTAGCGCCCTCGATCGCGGGGGTACCGAACTTGCTGTTCTCGCCGTCAACGATAGCCAGAACCTGGTCAAATACCACGGACTCACCGGC
>CAKTEB010000166.1 GCA_934546685.1 uncultured Oscillospiraceae bacterium | reverse complement strand
TGGGTGGTCATTACAGCCTGGCGCTGCATATCATTGAGGTTCCGGTAGCAGCCCTCGATCACAGCCCGCCGGGCCTGCAAAAACCGCTGTTCATCACGCTGATTCATAGTTTCTCCTTTATATTATCCGCTTCTTTGATACGTTCATTCATCCGTTTATTTTATCACAGATACCGCCTACCGTCAATTTGGATGCCGCCGTTCCCGGTGAAAAAAGTATCGCGGCACTGCTGCCGCGATACTGTATCTTATGCTTCCTCGTGGATATCCTGGCCTGCCGCGGCCCGCTCGATGATGCCAATGAGCTTATCCCGATTCGTACCCTTTTCCGCGGAAAACGGCAGCAGGATGGTGTCCTCGGACAGATCGAGATCCTGCCGGATCACCGCCAGATTGGGCTCGATCTGGCTTTTTTTCAGCTTGTCGAGCTTATTGGCTACCACAACGAAGGGGCAGCCGGTCTGCTGGAACCACGACGCCATGGTGATATCGTTCTGGGTGGGCGCGTGCCGGGAATCCACGATCAGGATGCCCAGGGTGATGAGCTCCGGCAGGGCGAAGTAGGACTCCATGAGTCGGCTCCAGCGTTCCTTCTCACTGCGGGACACCTTTGCGTAGCCGTAGCCCGGCAGATCCACCAGATAGGCGGTCTCATCCACAAGAAAATAGTTGATATGAATGGTCTTTCCGGGGGACGAGCCCACATAGGCCAGATTCTTCCTCTGAAGCACCCGGTTGATGACGGAGGATTTTCCCACGTTGCTCTTGCCCGCAAAGGCGATCTGCGGAATGCCGTCCCTGGGGAACTGGTTGGCCTTGGCCGCAGAGAGCTTAAATTCTACCTTCTGATAATTCATGCTTTCCTCACTGTCTCAGGGCCACCGCGCCCGACTTCTGCTCCGGCACCGGCAGCTCCAGCTTCTGCTCAGCCTTTGGCACCTTGCTGAAATCCAGCGCTGTGGAGATGACGGTATCCGCGTCCTTCACAGGAATGAAGTTCAGGCGGCTGCGGACGGTCTGGTCGATCTCCTCCAGGTCCTTTTCATTCTCCTGCGGGATAATGACGGTCTTGATCCCGTGTCTCAGGGCCGCCATGGTCTTCTCCTTCAGGCCGCCGATGGCCATGACCCGGCCACGAATGGAGATCTCACCAGTCATGGCAATATCCCGGCGCACCGGCGCGCCGGTCAGCGCGGACACCAAAGCCGTGCAGATGGTGATACCGGCAGAGGGGCCGTCCTTGGGTACCGCCCCCTCCGGGAAATGGACGTGGATGTCCTTGGTCTTGTAGAAATCCGCGGGTATATGGTAGCAGGCGGCCCGGGAGCGGATATAGCTCATGGCCGCGGAGACGGATTCCTTCATCACGTCGCCAAGGCTGCCGGTCATTACCAGCTTGCCGCTGCCCTCTACCACATTGGCCTCCACCTCTAGGGTCACGCCGCCCACAGAGGTCCAGGCCAGGCCAGTGACCAGCCCCACCTGGTCGGAATCCGGCATTACGTCCTTGAGATATTTCCGGACCCCCAGATATTCCTCCACCCTGGGGGCTGTGATGGATACTCGTTTGCCGTCCTCAGACTCAGCGAATTTCAGCGCCGCCTTCCGGCAGATGGTAGCGATCTCCCGCTGGAGATGGCGTACACCGGACTCCCGGGTGTAGCCGTCGATGATCTCCCTCCAGGCGTTGTCATAGATGGTCAGCTGGCCCTTCTTGAGGCCCACCTTTTGGAGTTCCTTGGGCAGCAGATGATGCTTAGCGATCATGAGCTTCTCCTCGTCGGTATAGCTGGACAGCTCGATGACCTCCATACGGTCCAGCAGCGCCGCCGGAATGGTGGAGGTGGTGTTGGCCGTGGTGATAAACAGAACCCGGCTCAGGTCAAAGGGCACCTCCAGATAGTTGTCCCGGAAGGTCTTGTTCTGCTCGCCGTCCAGCACCTCCAGCAGTGCCGATGCGGGATCGCCCCGGTAGTCATTGCCCAGCTTATCGATCTCGTCCAGCAGCAGCACAGGGTTCTTACTGCCAGCGGACTTCATACCGGCGATGATCCGGCCAGG
>CAKTEB010000165.1 GCA_934546685.1 uncultured Oscillospiraceae bacterium | reverse complement strand
GGAAATAGGACTGGAGGGGGATCTCCACCTTCACGCCCTTGGGCACATACACGAAGGAGCCGCCGGACCAGACCGCCCCGTGGAGGGCGGCGAACTTATGATCCGTGGGCCTCACCAGCTTCATAAAGTGCTTTTTCACCATGTCGGCATAGGGGCCCGTCAGGGCGCTCTCCATATCCGTATAGACCACGCCCTGGGCGGCCACCTCGTCCCTTACGTTGTGGTACACCAGCTCGGAATCGTACTGAGCGCCCACCCCCGCCAGGGACTTCTGCTCCGCCTGGGGAATGCCCAGCCGCTCAAAGGTGTCCTTGATGTCCTTGGGCACGTCGGACCATTTGGCCTTCATATTGGTGTTGGGCCGCACATAGGTGACGATGTGGTCCATGTCGAGACCCTCGATGGGGGGGCCCCAATTAGGCATTTTGGTTTCGTGATAGATCTGCAAGGACTCCAGCCGGAACTGCTCCATCCAGGCGGGGTCGTGCTTTTCATGGGACAGCTGGGTGACGATCTGGGGGGTCAGGCCCGCGTCGATGCGGTAGGCGTCCTTTTCGTCGTCCCGGATGTCATAGACGCTTCTGTCGATGTCATCCACATAGGTTTTCTCTTCCATGGGGCCTTATCCTTTCTGATTCTCGTAGGCGGCGAAGCCCTGGGCGTTGATGCGGTCCACCAGGGTCTTGTCGCCCTGATCCACCAGGGTGCCGCCCACCATCACATGGGCCTGATCCACCTGAATCCGCTCCAGAAGCCGGGTGGAGTGGGTGATAATCAGCAGGCTGCCGCCGTGCTGCTTCTGGTACTGGGCGATGCCGTCGGAGACGATGCGGACGGCGTCTACGTCCAGGCCGGAGTCGGTCTCATCCAGGATGGCCAGGTCGGGCTTCAGCATCAGAAGCTGGAGCATCTCGGCCTTCTTCTTCTCGCCGCCGGAGAAGCCCACGTTCAGGTCCCGGTCCGCGTAGCTGGCGTCCATCTGGAGCACCTCCATGGCCTTCCCCAGCTCCTTCTTGAAGCTCCAGAGGGAGACCCGCTTGCCGGTGCGCTGCTCCAGGGCGGAGCGGATAAAGGCGCTGACGGTGATGCCGGGGATCTCCAGGGGGCTCTGGAAGGACAGGAACAGGCCCTCCCGGGCCCGGACGTCCGGGGCCTCATTCGTAATATCCTGGCCGTGGAAGCAAATCTTGCCCTCAGTGACGGTGTAACGGGGATTGCCCGCCAGGGTGTAGCCCAGGGTGGATTTGCCGGTGCCGTTGGGGCCCATGAGCACATGGGTCTCGCCGGGGGCGATACATAGATCCACGTTGTGAAGGATCTCCTTGTCCTCTACCCGGACGGAGATGTTATCGACTTGCAGCAGTGTTTTTTCCATGGTCTTGTTCCTTTCTATGGGTCCTGGCAGAGAGCTCCTTCAGGGTGATGCCGTCCAGGTAGCCGTCGATGGCGTCCTGAAGCCCCTCCCAAAGGGAGCAGGCCATGCAGGCCTCCTGCCGGGCGCAGGTGGATTCCTCCACGCAGGCCACCGGGGCCAGGGAGCCCTCGGTACACCGGAGGATCTCGCCGACGGTGTAGTCGCCATTTTCCCGGGACAGGCGGTAGCCGCCGCCCCGGCCGCTGGTGGCGGAGATCAGGCCGCCCTTTACCAGAGTTTTTGTGATGCTTTCGAGATACTTTAGGGAGATGTCCTGCCGTGCCGCGATCTCCTTCAGCGGCACATAGGGGCAGGCGCTGTGGGCCAGCAGGTCGCACATGACCTGTAAGGCGTAGCGGCCGCGGGTGGATATGAGCATAGCGTTCCCTCCTGGGGAGTATGATACACCTACTTCCCTACTATGTCAATAGGAGATTTCGCGGGAGAGGATTTTTGAGGGGAGGAGGGGGGGTGCGGAGGTTGCACAAATGCCTACACAAATTTCAGAGCGTGGACGCAGTAGGCACGAGCAAGGGGGGATAAGCGGAGCGCCCCTTGCGATTAGAATTCGGGCTAGGCACCAATGCGAATTCGTAAAATCCGATTCGCCGACATGGAAGGCGTAAGCCGCATATAGGGTCCGGGGGATCCAACGGGGGCCCGCAGGC
>CAKTEB010000164.1 GCA_934546685.1 uncultured Oscillospiraceae bacterium | reverse complement strand
AGGACTTTATGCTAGATGCGGCGGCCATGGACATCCGCCGGCTCTCCAGCGTGGCCATGCTGTCCTGCTCCGGCCTCAAGCGGAATCTGGCGGCGGCCTGCGCGAAAATGGGGGAGGAGTATGCCTCGGTGATCCAGAACCTGGCGGAGCTGCCCATGGGCCGGGGCTTCACGGAGGAGGAGATCTTCGAGAGCTACCGTCAGAAGGGCTGCGGCCAGTTTGCCCTTGGCCGGGCCTTCCACTGGGAGAAGGGGCGGCTGACCCAGGTGAAGCATCCAGACCCCATCGACCAGCGGGACATGATCGGCTATGAGTTCCAGCGCAATGCGGTTATTGAGAATACCCGGGTGATGATGGCCGGAAAGCCCACCAATAACGCCCTCCTCTATGGCGACAGCGGCACCGGCAAATCCGCCACGGTAAAGAGCCTGGTGAACATGCCGGAGTTCTACAACCTGCGGCTTATCGAGATCGCCAAGAACTCTCTGGATGAGCTCACGGAGCTGATCCGGGTCGTGTCCCACCACACCCAGAAGTTCATTATTTATATCGACGATCTGTCTTTTGAGCAAGAGGACAAGGGCTTCTCGGCACTGAAAACGGCCCTGGAGGGCGGCCTGGAGCGGCGGCCCGACAACGTGGCCATCTATGTGACCTCCAACCGGCGGCACATGATCCGGGAGAGCTTTGCGGATCGACAGGGAGACGATGTCCACGCCCGGGAGACCCTGGAGGAGCGCAGCAGCCTCTCTGAGCGCTTCGGCCTGCGGCTTTCCTATCTGGCATTGGATAAGAAAAAGTATCAGGACATGGTGCTGAGTCTGTGCCATCGGCTGGGGCTGGAGATCCCGGACAGCCAGATCCTGGTGGAGGCCAACCGCTGGGAGCTCCAGCACGGGGGCAGAACACCCCGGGTGGCGGTGCAGCTGGTGGAGAAGCTGGCGGGAGAGCATTCCAAGCAATAACTACAAAACAGCCTGACGCAAAGGACACTGCGTCAGGCTGTACGTTTATTTATTGTTTTGCGCTGCGAAAAATCGTCCGGAAGATCAGCCGGGACAGGGGGCCGCAGTAGAGCAGCTGCCAGATCAGCGCCATGGGCATATTGAGCGCCCAGGTCTTGATCCAGACGGCAAAGCTGGGCTCCTTAAACAGCAGGGTGGCAATGAGGCTCATGACCGGGCACATGATGCAGACGATCATCAAAGAGATGGCGTAGGTGATGAACTGGGGCCGATCTGTGGGCTTCATAAAGGAGAAGGCCAGCCGGGTCGCCAGCTTTTCCACCACGAAGAACTCCAGCAGCGCCGCAATGGGCACCATAATGGGCATTTCGTGGAGGGCCATGGCGAAGGTGCTGCCGGTGAATTCCCCGGTATTCATGGCCACGTTGTAGACGATCATGCCGTATACCATGATGCAGGCCATGATGACGGTGAAGATCACGTTCTGAAATGTTGTCTTTGGCATTTGTAATAACTCCTTTTCCGCGCAAAAAAACGCAGGGGAAACGAAGCATAGCGTCTCGTTTCCTCTGCGTTGGTTCACTGCGACATTGATTTTTCGGGAGTCATTATAGCATAGGAACATCATTCTCGTAAGCGTTTTTTCGCAGTGAATTTTCACAAAAATAAGGCGGGGGAGAGAGGGGCGGTTGTGTGGACACTTAGCAGTTTGGATAGATGACTGCTAAAAATTCATAATTTATTCATAGTTAGCCCTTGCAATATGAGAAAAAAGGACTATAATAGGGTTAGCACTCGAGAGAAAAGAGTGCTAACCCTGTTTTATATACGACAGTATAATTCTTGATAAAGGATGTGCTTTTGATTATGGCAAAGAAACAGTTCAAAGCGGAGTCCAAGCGCCTTTTGGACCTGATGATCAACTCCATCTACACCCACAAGGAGATTTTCCTGCGTGAGATCATCTCCAACGCCTCCGACGCCATCGATAAGCTGGCCTATCTGAGCCTCACGGAGGACACGGGCCTCAGCCGGGGAGACTTCCAGATCCGGATCACCGCCGACAAGGACGCCCGCACCCTGACCATCTCCGATAACGGCATCGGCATGGACGAGAAGGATCTGGAGACCAACCTGGGCACCATCGCAAAGTCCGGCTCCCTCCAGTTTAAGGAGGACATGAAGAAGGCTGAGAATCCCGACCAGGCCGTGGACATCATTGGTCAGTTCGGCGT
>CAKTEB010000163.1 GCA_934546685.1 uncultured Oscillospiraceae bacterium | reverse complement strand
CCGCATAGGTTTGCAGCATGGCGTAAAACGATATTTAGAATCCGGCGATGACCTTGGCAAATAAAATGCACAGCACCGTCAACACCACGGGCCGGACGATCTTCTTCCCGTCCTTGGCCACCAGCCCCGCGCCGGTGTAGTGGCCCGCAATGGAGAACACCGAGGCCGTCAGACCCAGGGCCCAGTAGATCTGCCCGTGGAGGATGAAGGTGATCAGTGCCGCCACGTTGGAGGCCAGATTGATGACCTTTGTAGTACCGGCTGCGGATTTCAGATCCATGCGGCCCAGGCCCGTGAGGATCAGCAGCAGGAAGGTGCCGGTGCCGGGGCCGTAGATGCCGTCATAGATGCCGATGACCAGGCCCGCCCCCATGGCCACGGCGTATAGGGCCCCGCCCGTGCGGGTGCCGGTGTTTTCGTTTTCACCCATGGACTTGTTTTTCAGCACATAGAAGGCCACGATGGGCAGCACCACCAGCAGCATGCCCCGGAGGATGGATTCCGGCAGCAGCATGGAGATGTTGGCGCCGATGGTGGAGCCGATCAGCGCCATGGCGGCGGCACAGAGGGATAGCTTTACCGGCACATAGCCGTTTTTCAGAAACCTGCCCGTGGATACGAAGGTGCCCGTGCAGGAGGAGAGCTTATTGGTGGCGATGGCGGTATGGGTGGGCAGACCGGCGATGAGATAGGCCGGAAGGGAGATAAGCCCGCCGCCTCCGGCGATGGCGTCCACAAAGCCTGCCAGGAATACCAGGGGGCAGACGATCAGGTAGGAAAGCATAATGATACCGCCTTTTTGCAGAAATTTGCGCAAGCGCAACCTCACTATTATACGTCCGGCGGAGAGGAGAAACAAGGAAGAATCCTATGAAAAACCTGTGGAATTGGCGGCGCGGCCTTGTGTATTTCCACGGTTTTGATAGAAAAAAGCGCCGGAACAGCGATCCCGGCGCTCAATTTGCGATGTTACTCCGAAATATGCTCCATGCCCTGGGCCAGGACGGTCTCCACATGGCCGTCGGCCAGAGAATAGAAGATGGACTTCCCCTCTCGGCGGCTCTTCACCAGCCGGCCCTGCTTCAGGATCCGTAGCTGGTGGGATACGGCGCTCTGGTTCATGCCGATCAGCGCAGCCAGGTCGCAGACGCAAAGCTCATGCTGGCTGAGGCTCCACAGGATCTTGATCCGGGTGGCATCGCCGAAGAGCTTAAACAGCGCAGCCATGTCTGAGACCTGCTGCTCGGTGGGGGTATGGGCTTTTACCTGGTCCACGGCGTCCTGATGGACGCAGACCAGCTCGCAGATCTCCGCTTCTGGAACTGTAGACATGCTGCAAGGCCTCCAATCTAGTTGGGTTTACTCTCTTTATTATACCCTGGGATGTCAAGATGCGCAAGACAGGAAATCGCGGGCGCAACGTGTCCCCAACGAGATACTGTACCAGCACAGACGTACTGAGTTTTCTCAGGATCAACCTATGCCGGATCATAAGCAATGGAGGCCTGCGTGATTGCAGCTGCACCATATTCGTTTTAGGAAATAACCCCCATTCCACATCTCGCATAAAAAACCTCCTCAGGCAGATAATACATCTGACGACACAAGAAATTGGAGGAAGTTCCTATATGAAAGCAACTGGAATTGTCCGGCGTATCGACGACCTGGGACGGGTCGTCATTCCCAAGGAGATCCGGCGGACCCTGCGGATCCGCGAGGGCGACCCGTTACAGATGACATTGGCACAGTGGGAAAGATTCTGCTTTGCTATGGAGGATTTAGCCAAAAGAATGGGGTGGAGTTCGTACATAGTGACGAAGGATAAAAGCGGAACCGTGGGGATACAAAAGGGGTAGAATAGAGAGGACAAAGCGCCGAAAACCGTTGAGGGGCAGCGGTTTCCGGCGTTTTTATTTGTGATCATAAGACCGCGTAGAGAGGTGCAGCCTACCTGCTTGCTTTAGCCCCAAACTTCCTCGGCAATTTCCTTCACCAGCCGGAGCTTGTTCCACTGATCTTCCTCCGTCAGCAGGTTGCCCTCCTCGGTGGAGGCAAAGCCGCACTGGGGGCTCAGCCGCAGCTGCTCCAGGGGCACATATTTCGCTGCCTCGTGGATCCGGGCGATGACCTGATCCTTGTTCTCCAGTGCCGCATCCTTGGAGGTCACCAGACCCAGAACCACCTTCTGATCCTGGATGAACCGCAGGGGCTCAAAGCCGCCTGCCCGCTCGGAATCGTACTCCAGGAAGAAGCCGTCCACATGGCAGCCGCCGAACAGGGTCTCGGCCACAG
>CAKTEB010000162.1 GCA_934546685.1 uncultured Oscillospiraceae bacterium | reverse complement strand
ACCGGGCAGAGCTCAAAACCCTGCTGCAGCTTCTGTCTCCCTTCGCGCCCCATATCTGCGAGGAGATCTGGCAGAACCACGGCTTTGAAGGCTATTGCTCCGTGGCTCCCTGGCCTGCCTATGACGAGAAAAAGACCGTGGATGCGGAGATTGACATGGCCATCCAGGTCAATGGCAAGTTCCGTGGTACCATGCGGGTTGCGGCAGACGTGTCCCAGGAGGGAGCGCTGGCGGCGGCCCTGGAGACGGATATTGTGAAGCGGCAGATGGCAAATCTGGGAGGCGAGGTTCGAAAGACCATTGTGGTTCCCGGCAAGCTCATCAATCTGATTATCAAGTAACCAGAAAAAATTTTACTTGACATTTCCGTAATCCTTGCATATAATAAGAAAAGCCATCGAATGGCCCTTAAAGCATTTCCATCGGGGAATGCATCGGAGGGAGGGAAAACAATGTCTGAGATCCGCGTCAAAGAAAATGAGTCTCTGGAGAGCGCGCTCAAGAGATTTAAACGCAGTTGTGCGAAGGATGGCGTTATCGCTGAGGTTAAGAAGAGAGAGCATTATGTAAGCCCCAGCCTGAAGCGTAAGCAGAAGTCTGAAGCCGCCCGGAAGAACAATAAGAGAAAGTATTATTGATCTTTTTCCTAATGCGTTTAGGCGCCCCGCTGTGCGGGGCGCTTTCATTCTGCCCGAAAGTCCTGAGGCACCAGTGCGCAGGGCACGCCCAGGGAATCCGCCAGCCGGAGCTTTCCGCGGAGTGTGTCCTGGGTGTCGTAGAGCACCGCATGGAGCCGTCCATGCTCCGTATAGGTGAAGTATTCCGTGCCAAGGGCCTGGGAGTAGTGCCGGGACTGAGACTGTCCCAGAGTCGCTGCGGCGTCTCTGGCAAGCATCTGCTCCTGCCCTGGCGAGCAGGGAAGGGGAAAGTCTGCGTACACCGGAAGGATCCGCAGGCACAGCCTTCCGTGGGCGGCCTCCATGGCCCCGCGGATAAACGCCTCTAGGGTGCCCCCGGAGACGGCGCAGTCCGCCAGAAGGCAGGATTCCGGCAGCTCCTCGGGCCGCCGATAAACGGTAATTGACAACCAAGGTCCCTCCTGTTAAGATAATGTGGCCCCAGAAATGCTATGCGACGGGGCGGAAAACTATACGGAAATGAGTTGTAGCTATGGGATTTTCACTGCTGGCAGATGTGGAAGCCAAGACAATTTTGGAGCTGTCGCCCCAGTGGCTCCAGGCCCGCGGGATCACGCTTCTGCTGCTGGATTTTGACAACACCATCGTACCCTATACCAGCTCCCAGCCCACAGAGGAATTCCTCCGGTGGCGGGATCAGCTCAGCCAGGCTGGAATCCGGATCATGGTGGTATCCAACAGCCGGAAGAGCCGGAGGGTGCCGGACTTCTGCGAGACCTGGGGTATTCCCTGGATCCGCCATGCGGGCAAGCCCAATCCCAAGGGCATCCGAAGGGCCATGGAACGCATGGGTGAGATCCCAGAGCATACGGCCATGGCCGGGGATCAGACCTTTACCGATGTGCTGGGAGGCAACCTGGCGGGGGTCACCTCGATCCTGGTCTATCCCCTGTATTTCAGTAACCCCTTCCAGCGGATTCGCTATGCGATCGAGCGTCCCTTTATCGCGCTGGGCCGTAAAAAACGAAAAAGATAGCGTATTCTGGTACGGGGCACTTGAAATTACAGCGCAAATAGGATAAAATAAGCCTATAATTCATGATACTATGCCGCTCAGGCGGTATATAGAAACTAGGGAGGAAAAACTATGATTTCAGCCAGCGATTTCAGAAATGGCGTTACCTTTGATATGGACGGTAAGGTCATGCAGATCGTCGAGTTCCAGCATGTAAAGCCCGGCAAGGGCGCTGCCTTCGTCCGCGTTAAGATGAAGAACGTGATGACCGGTGCTGTGACCGAGACTACCTTCAACCCCACCGCTAAGTACCCCACCGCTTATATCGAGAGAAAGAAGCTGGAGTACTCCTACAACGACGGCGGCATCTACTACTTCATGGACATGGAGACCTACGACATGACCGCGGTCAACGAGTCTGAGCTCTCCGACGGCTTTAAGTTCGTCAAGGAGAACGAGGAGTGCACCGTCCTCAGCTACAACGGCAACGTATTCTCCGTGGAGGCCCCCAACTTCGTGACCCTGGAGGTCACCAAGACCGATCCTGGCTTCAAGGGCGACACCGCCACCAACGTGACCAAGCCCGCCACCGTGGAGACCGGCGCTGAGATCAAGGTGCCCCTGTTCATCAACGAGGGCGACAAGATCCAGATCGACACCCGCACCGGCGAGTACCTGGGCCGTTCCAAGGTGTAAGG
>CAKTEB010000161.1 GCA_934546685.1 uncultured Oscillospiraceae bacterium | reverse complement strand
GCAGGGAGCTGGTATACTCGGTGACTGTGCTGTAGGGGGTGGTGCTGAGCTTGGTGTAGTCCAGCTTTACATAGTTGTCGTTGGTTTTGGTGCCATAGATGGAAATATTCACATAGCCGCCGGACACCCAGGCGTCCACCCGGATGGGGTACTCTGTGTCATTCTTGAAGCAGAAATCCTGCGAGCCCCAGTAGACCGTGGCGTCCAGGCCACCGCTCACATAGGTGACAAAGAAGGTATGGGGCGCGCGCTCCGTGACCTGGAGATCCGCGTAGAGCACCGCGTCGTAGATGGTGGAGGCCACCTGGCAGATGCCGCCGCCAGTCTCGCCCACAGACTCATTGCCCACATAGACCGTGGCCTTTTTATAGCCCTTGGCGGCAGTGCGCTCGCCTACCACGCTGTTGAAGGAGAAGGTCTCACCGGGGTTGATGACCGTACCGTTGATGGCCTTGCAGCAGAGGGTCAGATTGGTGGTACGGTCCGCGTTGGCGGTGTGGGGAGAGGAGAAGGTGGAGAGCTGATCCCGGAACAGGACGGCCCGAACCTCCTCGGCGGTCTTCTGGGGCGGGATGGCGGTCATGGGAACGCTGACGGTCTCACCCCAGGGGGTATTCACGATGGCATCCACCGCCATCTCCCAATCCAGGGTATAGCCGTCAGAGCCCTCCTGAACGTCTCCGTTATAGTAATAGGGCTCCGTGGCATCACAGGCCAGCTCATGATAGGCGCCGGTGATATCCACGTCTCTGGGAAGCACCTCGGTGAGGGCCAGGGTCACCGGCTGGTATTCCCCGGACTCCACCTGGGCCTTGGCCAGGCTGAACAGTGCCACGTCATCCAGCGTATAGCCGGGCATACCCATAGTCACGTCGATGGTATGATTTTCCGCGTTGGCGGTCTCCACGGGCTCCACCGGCTCGGAGCTGTCCTCCTGGGCGCACTGTCGTGTGAGCTCCCGCAGAGCGACCAGATCTACGTCGATGGGGTCATATTCCAGCTGGATGTCCGAAAAGTCCAGCCGCTCAAAGGCATCCTCCACCGCCTGGGCGATGGTCTCCGCCGGGATCTCCCGTCCGGCCGCACCGGGAGCCAGGGTCACGGTGTGGTTTTCCGCGTCGAACTGGGCCGTGGGCTCCGTGGGGGCGATATAGGTCTCCTCATAGATCTCCTGGGCCTTGGCCTCGATGTCCTCGGCGGAAAAACGCAGCTCCGTCTCCGCGGAGAGGCGGTATTCTGTGGATTTTGCCCGCCGGTAGGCCTGATACATGCCGAAGGCGGTGGGATCAGACCGGCCATAGTCATAGGCCCGCTGGGCCACCTTTTCGCCGTTGAGGGTCACGCCCTCCTGGGCAGGGCAGAACTCAAAGCTGACGTCCGGCAGCACCACCGTCACCCGGTTGGAGGGGCGGCTCAGAGCCTCCTCAATGGCGCTCTGGGCCTCCTTCACCGTCATGCCGCCCAGGTTCACTCCGGCGCAGTAGACGTTGGGCATGATCTTATCATAGCTCTCATAGGGCTCGATGACAAAATATACATAGCTGATGGCTCCGATGGCGCAGACGGCCAGGGCAATAAAGATGCTGGACAGCACTACAAAGAGCTTCCGGGGCTTACGCTTCGTCTTTTTCTGCTGTGCAGGCTGCTCCGGCTCCGGCTTTTTTTCTTCCTTTGGGCCAGGCGGAACGGGCTCCGAGGACTTTTCTGTGGGTTTATCCTCTGTGGGCTCCGGCTGATTCTGTTCCTGGTTCTGCTCCGGGTCGGGCGCCGGGTCAGGCACGGGCTCCTGGGGCGTATCCGGCGGAGTGGAGGGCTGGTCGGGCTGCTCCACGTCTGTCTCCGTCTGATCCTCTAAATCAACGGAGGGGACATAGCCGGAGCCGGTCTCCGGGATGTCCTTCCGGTCATCAAATTCGTGATCCATGGGGTTCTCCTTTTTCATCCGGCAGGGGAGGGTACTGGGGGGCGCTCTCCTGCATTTCTAAGTAGACATTATTATACAAAAGGCAATGCTAAAAATCAATTTTTTCTTAAACCACTTTTTATAATAGACTTAAACGGCGCGGAAATGTTCCATGTATGTTCATCATACCGTCCGGGCCCGTCCGCTATGCGCCGGAAAGATGAAATATCCTTTAATTTTGAACTCCGCATGTTTACAGGCCGTTGCCAATACGCTATAATAAACTCCAACAGGAGGTGCAAGCACCATGTCACGAGAGCTAGAAGCCCTGCGCCAGCGCATGGTCCAGCGGGACGCGCTGATCTCCCAGCTTCATGAGGTATCCCAGCGCATCGACACCATGGAATCCATGCTCCCGGAGCTGGAGCAATCCGTTCGGGCGGAGCAGGCCGATGTAGACCGGCTGGAGGAGGGCGGCTTCACCAACTTTGTCTATGGGATTCTGGGCCGTCAGGAG
>CAKTEB010000160.1 GCA_934546685.1 uncultured Oscillospiraceae bacterium | reverse complement strand
CGGCGAGGGCCACCAGGGCCCCGGCGGTCCTCCCCCTATGCCCCAGGTGGACAAATCCAAGCTGCCCCACGAGACCCGGACACTCACCTGCGACAGCGTGGTGATCTCCGGCGGCCGGAAGGCCCTGGACGCCTCTGCCTTTGGGGGCATCGCCCCCAAGGTGGTTCCCATCGGCGACTGCTTCTATCCCGAGGGCATCCGTAACTGCAACAACACCGCCTACGCGGCCATCATGCAGCTGTAACACGCTAGAAAAACGCCGCAGCGTTCCGACCTTGCATCGGTTCGCTGCGGCGATCCTATTTAATTGGGGGCACACATGATTCCCTTGACTACCTGGGTCATGGTCTCCATCTCCCCCAGGGTGGTATATTCCCGGACAGAGTGGATCTCGTGCATACCGGTGGCCAGCACCAGACAGGAGATCCCATGGGCTGATAAAAAGCTGGCGTCGCTGCCGCCGCAGGCCCGCTGAAAGCTGGGAGTAAGTCCTGCCGCCTTTGCGGCTCTGGCGAACCGCTGGCACAGGGCCGAGGACTCCTCCACGCTCCAGGCCTCATAGACCGTGGTATTCTCCATCCGGCAGGCACCCCCTGCCCGCTCTGCGGCCTCCTGGAAGCAGGCGGACATATGATCCCGCTGGGCAATGGCTGAATCGTGGAGCAGGGATCGGGTCTCCCCCTCCACAAAGCAGCGCTCCGGGACAATGTTCCCGCTGTCGCCGCCCTGAATAATGCCGATGTTGGCAGTGGTATCCCCATCGATCCTCCCAAGGCGCATATGGGAGATGGCATCCGCAGCGATGGCCACAGCATTGATGCCGTTCTCTGGCTTCAGGGCCGCGTGAGAGGCCTTTCCGGTGAGATAGGCCATAACACGGATTCCCGTGGGCGCCGCCAAAACAGCGGTGCCGATCTCCCCATCAGTATCCAGCACATAGGCCTCCCTGGAGCGGATGCGGCTGTAGTCCAGACGCTTGGCCCCCTCCACAAAATACTCCTCACAGGCGGTGAAGATGACCTCGATATCCCGGTGTGGAAGCGCTTCCGCCCGGAGCTGCCGGACAGCCTCCAGGAATTCCACCACGCCGGTAAGATCGTCGCCGCCCAGAATCGTGGTGCCATCAGTGTGGATCGTGCCGTCCGGCTCCACGGTGATCTTCTTGTTCTCACAGGGCGTCACGGTGTCCATATGGGCCGTAAACAGGATCGGCGTGCCGGGTAGCGTCCCAGGCAAAAAGCCGTAGAGGCTGCCGCTTCCGTTCTCCGGGAACGCATCGTCGATGGAGACAGAGAACCCCAGGGACAATAGCTTTTCCATCAGGCACTGGCGGATCTCCGCCTCATGCTTCGACGGTACCGAATAGGCCGCCAGCTCTAAAAATTCCGAAAGCATCCTGTTCATGTACGCCCCTCCTATTTCGGCAGATCATTTTTATAGACATTTTATAATCATGGAAAGTCGTCATTACCATACAAAACAGCAAGAGCATTCAGCTCGAGATTTTTTGTTAGGAAAAGCCAGGTTTCCGCAGGAATACTTTGTGTATTTCAAGGGAAGCTGGCGAATTACTGGCAAAAAAGATCAGCTGAAGGCCGCAACTGTTTAATATGGTGATGGCGCTAAGAAAAAAAGCGCCGACATAAATGTCGGCGCTTGGAGCGGGTGACGAGGCTCGAACTCGCTACCTCCACCTTGGCAAGGTGGCGCTCTACCAGATGAGCTACACCCGCAACTCGCATGGCTTATTATACAGGATTTTTTCTATTTGTCAAGGAAAAAATGAAAAAAGTTTTCCGTTTTTCAAAAAACGCTGTTTCATCCCCAGCTCTCGCCTGCTTCTCCCTTCCCGGACTTGTATTTTTTTCGGGGTTAGGCTATAATGTAGGGAGAAACCTAGAACTTTAAGGAGCGTGGGTCCATGGAACCACTTGGCTATCTGCATAATAAAATGGACGTAAAGGTGCTTGTTCTGTTTATCCTCTCCCGGATTGACAGCCCCCTGCGGCTGGAGGATCTCTACGAGGTGGCCTATCAGGACGACAGCCTCAACTATTTCACCCTGGTGGAGAGCCTCAATGAGCTCCAGAGCTCCGGCCACATCTCCGCCGATACCGAGGGCCGATATTATATCACGGATAAGGGCCGCACCCAGGGCAGCTATGTGGAGGATTCCCTGGCCGTGCCGGTGGTGCAGAAGGTCTCCGCCGCCATCGCCGGCAAGATCAACCAGCTGCACCGGGAGAGCATGCTCACCGCCGAGATCCGTCAGGACGAAAAGGGCCACTGGATCACAGCTGTCCACTATCGGGACGGAGACATGCCCATGATGAGCGTATCCCTGATGGCCCCCAGTCAGGAGATTGGAAGGGTCATGGCCGAGAATATGAAGCGCGGCATCGGCACCATCTACAAGACCGCCATGGAC
>CAKTEB010000159.1 GCA_934546685.1 uncultured Oscillospiraceae bacterium | reverse complement strand
GCGGTGGATGCGGCGTCATTGCTGCCGCAGGCGGTCAGGCCGAACACGCAGGCGGCGGCCAGAACCAGGGAAACGATCTTCTTACTCTTCATGGTAATTGACTCCTTTTCTATTTCTTACAATTTCATATTGTGTGATGATTCGGTTCTTGAAGCATGGAACGGGCTTCACATTCGCTCATTCCAGTTTGTACATCGAAGCTGTCTTTTCAGCGTCTTCATCTAAGATCCCTCCGGTCAAAAAAATGCGAGAAGCCACCCGCTCCCCGCACATCATCTTACCTGGGCCCAGCCCATCAGCGAGAAAGCATTCTAAAATCGGCGCGGCAACGCATGCACATGGAGCCCATGCACATCATCATCATGTTCATCATGGTTCTGCTGCCAGCGTTCATGAATGCTTCTCCCTTCCATTGGAATCGTTGAGGGTATTATACTTCCTATAACCTACTTTGTCAACATGAAAACTCTTTTTTATGTAAAACAGCGGAATTCTTTGGGATCCCTCCTGGATTTTGTACAAAGGCTCCAAAGGAACGTTTTCTTGCCTCTTACTCCCGGGCATGGTATAATCCATCTGTAAAGGAGTTGATCGGTATGCGCCTGTCTAAGGTCAAGGAGCAGCTGAAAGCGCGCGGGCAGCTCGATGACCGGCAGCTGTTTTCCTACGCCACCGCCGCCGGAACCATCCGGGGCGAAAGCTATCAGAATCTGGTGGGAGCCGCCTTTCTATCGGGCACGCTCATCCTGCTCCAGGCCAAGACCGACGGCACCGTTGGAGAGATCCTAGCGGTGATCCCCCAAGAGTCTGTCACCGGCTTTCAGCAGAAAAACCGTTTTCTGTATCCCTATACGGAGATCACCTGGCCGGAGGGCCGTCTGCGGTTCTATAATTACGACAAAAAGATATGGAAGCAGGGCATTGCGGCCCTGGGACTCGAGCAAAATGGATAAAGACAGCGCACTGCAAAGGAAGCATGCAGTGCGCTGTTGGCGTATTCAGTCAGGAATTCTTTGCCTCAGCCAGGGCCCGGGCCAGCTGGTCAGGACATGAGGTATTCTTCATGCCGCACTTGATGCCGGACATCCGGGAGATGGCCTCGTCCACGTCCATCCCCTCCACCAGGGCTGCTACGCCCTTGCCGTTGCCGTTGCAGCCGCCGTCAAAACGGACATTGCGCACCTTGCCGTCCTCAACGGAAAAATTGATCTTTCTGGAACATACGCCCTTGGTTTTATACTCGAAATCCATGGTATGACCTCCTACTCTTTTTCACTATGGTATCACATTCGATGAAAAGAATCAATATTCCACCAGATCCGCCGCCGTGATCTCTGCATACTCCATGAGCTGCTGGGGATCCAGTACCATCTGGAGCCCTCTGGCGCCTCCGGAAATGGCGATCTCATCGTAGAGAGCGGCGGTCTCATCCATATAGGTGGGGTACTTCTTCTTCATGCCCACGGGGCTGCATCCACCCCGGATATAGCCGGTGAGCCCCAGCAGCTCCTTCATGTGGATCATCTCCACCTTCTTGTCCCCTGCCGCCTGGGCCGCCTTTTTCAGATCCAGGGTGCAGCTCACGGGAATGCAGAACACCAGGATCCCCTTCTTGTCCCCCCGGGCCACCAGGGTCTTGAACACCTGATCCGGATTCATCCCCGTGACGGCGGCCACATGCTCGCCGCCCAGGTCGCTTTCGTCATATTCATATTCCACGGCCCGATAGGGGATCTTTGCGGCGTCCATCAGGCGCATGGCGTTGGTCTTATTAGATTTGTTCATGGCTTTGTCTCCTGCTGATGCTTTTTGTCCCACCATTATAGCACCTTGCCGCCGTTTGTCAAAGGGGTGCGGAGTCTTTCCTTCTCCGCACCCCCATATTTAATCCCGTTCTACGTTGAAATAGTATTCCGGCTGCTTGGTATGCAGCCGCACGGACGATATGCCCTTCTCCAGGTCAAAGCCGCAGCTTTGATCCACAATCCCAATGCGGTCATAGCTAATAAGCGTTGCCCGAACCTCCGTAAAGCGCAGCTGGCTTCCCAGGGTGGGCAGGATCTCATAACCCCGGTATTCCGCGTTGTTGCCCCCGCTTATCAACCAGCTGCCGCCCTTTTTCATCTGGAAGGACACATTCAGCGTGCCATGGGCCGGAATGGTCACCTGGAACCGGGCATAGTAGAGATGCTCGTCCGAATCTGTCCCCAGGCCCTTGCCGCTCATGGCCTGTGCCTTGTCCTGTTCATCGGTGAGGAGATCCCGAACGATCTTCCAATTCGAGCCGTCCACTACAGCCATACTGCTTCCATAGGTGGGCCGCACCTGCTCCCCGTCTACCAGCAGGGTAAGTGCCTTGTCAGCGAGTGCATCGGCCCGATCCAGCACCGGATACGCCAGCTCCAGAGTCACGTCGCCGGTCCTGGAATTG
>CAKTEB010000158.1 GCA_934546685.1 uncultured Oscillospiraceae bacterium | reverse complement strand
ACCGCAGTAGGCACGAAGGGGGCGGAAGCAAGAATTGGGGGCCCCGGCGAAGCCCAGCGAAGCGGGTTCGCTGGGGAGAGGAGGAGTAGCGGAGCGACTGAGCTTTTGGCCCAAAGGCCAAAACGAAGGATGCGGAGCTTGCGACGACGTGGCACGCCGCCCCCTGGTTAAAATTCGGGCGGAGTACCAATGCGAATTCGTAACATCCGATTCGCCGACATGGAAGGCGTAAGCCGCATATAAGGTCCGGGGGATCCAACGGGGGCCCGCAGGCCCCCTTGGTGTGTCTTTCTTCCATATCTTTCTTCACACAAAGAAAGATATGGCCCCCGGAGGGCCTGGGGCAATGCACCGCGCCCAACTTTGCCGCACAACGTTGCCCCCCGCCATCCCCTCGCTTCGCCTTCACCATCCCTCCACAATTCCTCCGTACAGAATTCACAAAAACCCCGCTATTTCTTTGTGCAAAAACACATTTTGTCGCCGCATTTCATTCAATTTGTACCCTTTCCTCCAGGTAACGCAACAAATCGTCCATTGCTCCGGGAAAACTCTTCCAGAAAAAGGCCCTCTCCTCAAAACGTTTGTGCCTCCGTCTCCGTAACATATAAACAAACCTTGACGCATTTGTATCCAAATCGACCAAAAGTCACATTTGGTTGAATTCAAGCGGATTCTGTCCGTTGACAGTTTCCCCTCCGAGCTCCATAATATTGGTATGAAACGACTGGGCCTGAGTCCATTTTTACGGCCCGGTTTTGGGCGGCATTTGTGCGGTGCCGCCCTCCAAACTGAAAGGAGACATTCACGAGTATGTCAGAAATCATCGGTCTTTTGGGTATTCTGGTGGCGTTCTTCATCGTCATCTACTTTACCTACAAGGGTTTCCATCTGGCCTATGTGGTCATCGTGGCCTGTCTGGTGGTGCTGGTCACCAACAACATGCCCCTGATCCAGACCTTCAACGAAACCATCATGCCCAAGGTAGGCGAACAGGCGGCCACCCTGCTGCCCCTGTACCTCTTTGGCGCCATCTTCGGTAAAATGTTCATCGACTCCGGCGCGGCCCACTCCCTGTCCCGGTTCCTGCTGGGCCTCCTGGGCAAGGACGCCAAGCCCCAGACCAAGCGGATCTTCGGCTTCATCTGTGTGGTGTTCATGAACATGGTCTTCAACTATGTGGGCGTGGATCCCTTCGCCTCCCTGTTCACCATGATCGGCATTGCCACCGGCGTCATGTACGAGGCGGACATCCCCAGAAAGTACATGCCCGTGATGCTGGTGCTGGGCTCCTCCATGGGCAACGTGGTCCCCGGCTCCCTGGCCGCCCCCAACATCCTCTGCCAGAACATTCTGAAGGACTTCGGCGTGACCTCCTGGTCCAGCACCATCGTGGGCTTCCTCTATGTGCTGTTCGTGCTGGCCGCCTCCACCTTCTACATCAATCGGCGCATGGCCAAGGACGTGCAGAACGGCGCGAAGTTCGAGTACGGCCCTCTGGAGCCCGCCAAGGTGGATGAGACCCATCTGCCCCATGTGATTCTGACCATCATCCCCCTGGTCATCATCCCCGTGAGCTACACCCTCTGGTTCTCCCAGGCCGCCTGGGTGTCCATGGCCGTGGGCTGCATCGCCGGCATCATCTGCTACGGCGTGTACATCCCCAAGAAGGACGGGGTCAGCCGGGTCATGACCATTGTGGACAGCATGAACGACGGCGTCACCGTGGCCGGTGTCCCTGCCATTATCCTGCTGAACTTCACCCTGGGCTACGCCATCGAGGCCGCCCCCTCCTTTGAGACCATCAGCAATTTCTTTGTGAATATGCCCGGCCCCTCTCTGATCGCCCTGTCCATCATGGCCATCATGCTCCTGGGCGCCGCGGCCTCCGCCTCCGGCATGATTATCGCCGCCATTGCCGCCAGCACCACCTTTATTCCCGTGCTGCACGTCAATGCCACCAATGCCTTCCGGGCCCTGGTCATGTCCACCACGGTTCTCGATTCCCTGCCCTTTGCGGGCGCCATCGTGGCCATGATGAGCATTACCGGCATCAAGTATAAGGAGGGCTATCCCCCCATCGCCATGACCACCATGCTGTTTACCTTTATCGGCAACATCCTGGCGGTGCTGCTGATGTCGGCGTTCCCCATGCTTCCGTAAAAAGGACGAAAATTGGCACCCCCACGGGGGTGCTTTTTTCGCGGCTAATTACCTATTCACTATTCGTTCTTCTCTCTTCTCTTTGCCGCAGACTGGTGCGGCAATCCGTTTTCTCTTGCCGCACTACAAGAAATAACGGCCTCCGGCGGCCCCATTCTTCTGCGGCGACTCGTAGGGGCGGTTATCAACCGTCTGCTTTGGCACAGTGCGAGGACCTACGGTCTCCGACGGCCCCATCTTTCGTTGCACGACGAAAGATGGGGGAGAAAGGCGTGCCAAGGGGGCCTGCGGGC
>CAKTEB010000157.1 GCA_934546685.1 uncultured Oscillospiraceae bacterium | reverse complement strand
CTACAAGACCGCCATGGACTGCGCCACCGGCCCCGCCAAAAAGAGAAAGGCGGAGGAGGAATGAACATCCCACCGGAGGCCTGCCATAAAATCCGGGCCGAGATGTCCCGCTGCGGCTACACCACCGAGTCCCTGAGCCAGAAGACGGAGATCTCCGTGACGGTGCTCCGGAAGCTTCTAAGCGGCAGAGCGGATACCATTTCCACCCGGAATCTCTACGCGCTGGCCCATGCTTTCGGCTATGAGACCAGCGTATTTCTCGATCTGCTCACCGGGAGCATCAGCTATCCAGCCCCGCATTTGGAGGACGGCGAATAAACGCATAAAACGGCGCTGCGGAACCAATACCGCAGCGCCGTTTGTTATTTCTCCGCCAGGATCTTCGTAAGCTCGTTCATAAAGCTGTTGATGTCCTTGAACTGCCGGTAGACCGAGGCAAAGCGCACATAGCTGACCTCGTCCAGGGGCTTGAGCCGCTCCATGACCAGCTCGCCGATATAGTCGCTCTTGACCTCCCGCTCCAGGGAGTTCTGAACGATCTGCTCGATCTCCGCCGCGGCGGTCTCCAGCTTAGCCACCGGTACCGGGCGCTTCTCGCAGGCCCGCACCATACCGTTCAATACCTTATTCCGGTCAAAGGTCTGGCGACGGCCATCCTTCTTCACCACAACGATGGGAAGGCTCTCCACCGTCTCATAGGTGGTAAAGCGCTTGCCGCAGCCCAGGCATTCCCGGCGGCGGCGGATGGAGGTGCCGTCCTCAGAATGTCTGGAGTCCACGACCTTGCTTTCCTCGTCCCCGCAAAATGGGCATTTCATAGAGATCCCTGCCTCTCAATCAGTCATTTCCTCCAGTTTAGCAGAATCGTCCCGGAATGTCCAGTATTTTTCCGCAGAAATCCTTGAAAACAGAGGCTTTTCGCCGCATCTACAGCAGCTTCCGGAGCACCGGGAGCTTTTTCAGCACCCAGGTGGTAGCCATACCGCAGACCACCACCGCCGCCACCCAGATGAGGCATGCGGGCAATACATGGATCTTCGGCTCCAGGGCCAGATACACCCCGTCCAGCTGCCGCCGATAGATACCCTCTAAAAGATACGTCCCGAATACCAGGCCGCCCAGGGTCTCGATGAGCTTTGCCAGCTTCCCGTCCGCGGAGATCCGCTCCCCGATCCGATGCAGGGCCATGTAGAGGAAGAACACCACGATGCTTAAAAAGCTGCCCATATATCCGCCGGAGGCGTTTCCATGATACCGGAAGTCATACCAGCACAGCCCCGCCATCAGCAGGACCGATGCGGCAGCCAGGATGCCCATGCCAAAAAGCCGCCTTCCCGTGAGCTTCTCCCAATGAAACCGGTGGACAAAGTAATAGCCCATAAGCATATAGAACACCGCCTGCCCCGCCATGTAGTGGGTGCCCTGGCTGGCTGCGCCCATGGTGAGGCCTGTAACAAAATACTGATTCAGGATCCCCAGGCCCGTAAAGCCGCTGAGAATGCTGACCGCGCCGTTGAGAAAGAGCTGGATGCCGAACAGCCAGAGATAGCCCCAATCCGGGATGGCCTTGGCCGCCGGAGACAGCAGCGGCAGCAGGAACAGCACGCCCAGGTAGGCATAGAGATACCAATAGGGAATGGAGATGCCCTCTCCCCACAGACGTTTGATGAAGTCCTTCACCCCGGGATGGGGCACAAAGCCCCAGTGGATCCAAAAGAGATACAGGATCCCGGAAAACAGCACCAGCACAGCGGCCATTCGGAGGATCCGCTTCTGAAGCAGCGTCCTGAGGGATTCCTCCCGGCCCAGCAGCAGTCCCCCTGAGATCATAAAGAACAGGGGCACCGCCGCCTTGCAGATCACCGCCAGCAGCAGAGAAACGGCGCAGTTCACCCCGCTGCCCCCGGGCATCTGATAGAGGAAGAAGCCCCGGGTATCCGTATGGTTGAACACCACCAGGAAAATCGCCAGAATCCGCATCAGCTCATAGTCCAGGCGTTTTTCCTTCACAGCGCCGCCTCCCGGGGAAAGCGGTACACCTCGCCCATGGGGGTGATTTCGCCGTCCCGCACCACAAGGCCGCCCTGATTGGTCATGGCATAGACGGGTTTCCCCCGCTCCCGGAGATAGCGGTCGATGCTCTCCTTCTGCACCTCCGACGCGGCATAGTGTACCTCCGGCTCAAAGCCCTCCAAAAGGCCCAGGCCGGGATAGTAGCCATAGGTATCGTAGTCCTCGTCGGGGGTGATGTGATATTCCGTCATCTGCATCATGGCCCCGGCGCTGCAGCCCATCACGATGCCCGGGAACTGCCGGATCGGCTCCACCAGGCCCCATTCCTCCAGTCTGGAATAGAACACGTCCGGAAGGCCGCCGGTGAGGAACAGCACGTCCGCCTCACCGATCTTCATAAGCGCCGTTTCCGGGGTGTCGTGGTACCAGCCGACGAATTGGATGTTCTCTTTGGGGATGCCGTATGC
>CAKTEB010000156.1 GCA_934546685.1 uncultured Oscillospiraceae bacterium | reverse complement strand
GAGTAACGCCGCACAAGCGCGGCTCGAAGAAGAAAGAAATGAATAATTGAGGCGTCGCTGTTGGCGACAATTAAAGTGAAACAGCCGGGAGCGCGGGGCGCTTCCGGCTGTTTTGGAAGGGTCATTTACGGGTTTGCACATCGACCACATGCAAAGTATCTTCCACCACCCGGAACCGCACATCAAAGTCCCCAAAGGCCATGCCGTACACCCGCTCCGGGCTCCGCTGATAGGAGGGACGGGGATCGTGGGACAGCACGCCCATCAGGGCTTCACGGCTGGGCGCGGGGATCCGCTCCATCAGCGCCGGAGGGAACTCTACTTTTAATAGGAAATCTCCCGCCCCGTCCGTAAAGCCTCCGGTGGCCTCGGGCTTGCAGTCGGCATAGGGAATATAGGGCTTGATATCAAAGATCGGGGTACCGTCCATGAGATCCGCGCCGCCCACGGTGATCACGGGGCCCTCCGGGGTGCTGAGCTCTACCTTCAGAAGCCTTACGCAGCTGAGGCCGATGGAGTTGGGACGGAAGGGGGAACGGGTGGCGAATACGCCCATTCTCGTATTGCCCCCCAGCCGGGGCGGCCGCACCGTGGGAGACCAGTCCTTCCGCACGGCCTCAGAGAACTGCCACAGCAGCCAGAGGTGGGAGAAATCCTCCAATCCCCGGAGAGCCTCCGGCACCCGGTACTCCGGCTCAAAGACGATCCGGGCCGTGAGCTCCTCCACCAGGCCGCTCTGCCGGGGGATGCCGAATTTGGTGGGAAAGTCAGTGTGGATCCGGGCGATGATGTTCATAACTGGCTGCTGCATAACGAAGCTCCTTTTAAGCTGGATGATGTACCTAGAGTATACCATGCTTTGCGCCAGGAATCCACACGGATCCTTAGTTTTTTGTTGCATTTCCCCATGGATATGGTTATAATAATTATATGCAATCTAATTCGGCCATGGGCCGACCATATAAGGAGGAAGCGCCATGCGCTATGTACTGAGCTGCTGTTCCACGGCGGATCTGAGCCGGGAGCATTTTCTGGAACGGGATATCCACTATGTCTGCTTCCACTATGAGCTGGACGGCGTCCAGTATGCGGACGATCTTGGGCAGTCTCTGCCCTTTGACCAGTTTTATAAGGCCATGGCCCAGGGGGCGGATACAAAGACCTCCCAGGTCAATGTAGACGAATTTGTGGCCTACTTTACCGGCTTCCTGGAGCAGGGGCTGGATATTCTCCATGTGTGCCTGTCCTCCGGTATTTCCGGCGTATACAATTCCGCCAACGCCGCCAAGGAGCTGCTGGAGGCCCAGTATCCGGACCGGAAGATTCTGGTGCTGGACTCCCTGGGGGCATCCTCCGGCTACGGCCTGTTTATGGATAAGCTGGCGGACCTGCGGGACGCGGGACTGAGCCTGAAGGAGCTCTACGATTGGGCGAAGTCCCATCGGCTCCAGCTGCACCACTGGTTCTTCTCCACGGATCTTACCTTCTATGTAAAGGGCGGTCGGATCTCCAAGGCCAGCGGCTGGTTTGGCACCAAGCTTAAGATCTGCCCTCTGCTGAACATGGACGATCAGGGCCGCCTGATTCCCCGCTACAAGATTCGGGGCAAGAGAAAGGTCATCGAGGCCATTGTGGACAAGATGGCGGAGCACGCCCAGGACGGCCTCCACTACAGCGGCAAGTGCTATATCTCCAATTCCGACTGCTATGAGGACGCCAGAGCAGTGGCGGATCTGGTAGAGCAGCGGTTCCCGGAGCTCTCCGGTAAGGTGGAGATCAACAGCGTGGGCACCACCATCGGCAGCCACACGGGCCCGGGCACGGTGGCCCTGTTCTTCTGGGGCGACGAGCGCACCGAATAAGAATATCAACGCAGTAACATTGCGGCGCCGCCGCAATGTTACTTTTCTGTCAGGAGGTACTATGGAATCCATCAAGATCCTCTATGAGGACAAGGATATCGCGGTCTGCGTCAAGCCCCGGGGCATCCTCTCCCAGGCGGGGAAGCCCGGGGAGGAAACCATGCTGACGGCCCTTTCGGGTCAGCTGGGCGGGGAATTCTATCCTGTGCACCGGCTGGACCGGCAGGTGGGCGGCGTGATGGTCTATGCAAGATCCTCCGCGTCGGCCGGGGCTTTGGGGAAGGATATTCAGCAGGGGAATTTCAAGAAGGAATATCTGGCGGCGGTGCTGGGTGCTCCGGCGGAGAGATCGGGGGAGCTGGAGGATCTTCTGCTCCACGATGCCCGGAAGAACAAGTCCTTTGTGGTGCAGCGCATGCGGGGCGGGGTGAAAAAGGCGCGTCTTGCCTATCTGGTTTTGGCGCAGACCCAGGCGCAGAGCCTGGTGCAGGTGCGGCTATACACCGGGCGCACCCATCAAATTCGTGTGCAGTTCGCCTCCAGAAAAATGCCCCTGGCGGGGGATGGCCGGTACGGCGGCGGAAAGGGTGATCCGGCATTATGGTCTGTGCGGCTCACGTTCCGTCACCCCAAAACGCGTATGCTGGTAAGCTATCAGGGAC
>CAKTEB010000155.1 GCA_934546685.1 uncultured Oscillospiraceae bacterium | reverse complement strand
GTGTCTTTCTTCCATATCTTTCTTCACGCAAAGAAAGATATGGCCCCCGGAGGGCGTGGGTCATCACAGTGCGCCCAAAAAGAAGTCACCACCTTGCATTCCCCGCCTCCACCCTCTATAATATAAGATACGAAAACACAACAAGGAGTAACGATACATGAATATTCTGGCAGTAGGCGACGTGGTAGCCCCCCAGGGGCTCCGGTACCTGCAAAAGAAGCTGCCCCAGCTGCGGAAGCAGTACGCCGCGGACTTCACCGTGGTCAACGGCGAAAACGCCTCCAACGTGGGGCTGACCCCCCAGCAGGCCGAGGACATGCTGGACGCCGGGGCCGATGTCATCACCCTGGGCAACCACGCCTTCCGGCAGCGCTCCATTTTAGACTACCTGGACGACGTCCCCTACATTCTGCGGCCCGCCAACTACGCGTCCCAGAATCCCGGCCGGGGCTGGGGCGTCTTCGACTCCAAATTCGGCCCCATCGCCGTGGTGAATCTCATTGGCCGGGTGAACATGGACTACGGCCCGGACAACCCCTTCCTGCTGATGGACAAAATCCTCCCCCAGCTCTCCGAGGCCAAAATCATCCTGGTGGACTTCCACGCGGAGGCCTCCTCGGAGAAGCTGGCCATGGGCTACATGCTGGACGGCAAGGTCTCGGCGGTCTGGGGCACCCACACCCATGTGCCCACGGCGGATCAGCAGATCCTCCCCCAGGGCACCGGATACATCACCGATCTGGGCATGACCGGCCCCAGCCAGTCCGTCATCGGCATCCGCCCGGAGCTGTCCATCGAGAAGTTCCGGGGCGGGCTCTACAGCCGCTATCAGGCCGCCGACGGCCCCTGCTGTCTGTCCGGGGCAGTGTTCACCGTGGATCCCGCCACCGGCAAATGCACCGCCGTGGAGCGGCTGACCGTATAAGGAGGCGGACATGGACGTTATCATTCTCATCTTATTGGTGCTCTCCCTGGCCCTGTCCGGATATCTGATTTTGAAGCTCTCCGGGATGCAGAAGGATCGGGACGACACAGCGCAAACCCTGTCCCAGCTCCAGAACACCGTGGTTCAGCTAAAGGAGCAGTCCAGTGAGAACCGCCGCGCCATGGAGCAGCAGTCCGCCCGTCTGGAGGAGAAGATCGCCGCCGCGGGAGACCGCACCCAGCAGGCGGTGGTCTCCACCGTGGGCACCCTGGGCCAGAGCATCACCGGCAATCTCCAGACCCTCTCCGGCTCTCTCGGCGACCATGTGAAGGCCATGAGCGGCGAGATGAAGAGCAGTCTTTCCGCCATGAACACCGCCGTGAGCCAGAACCAGGCGGCCATGAACGCGGTGGTGGAGAAGCAGATGCAGGCCATGGAGCAGCGCCTGACCCATCTCGACCAGATGAACGAGCAGAAGCTGGAGGCCCTGCGGGGGGCCATGCTGTCTTCTCTCCAGGACATGCGCCAGGAGAACACCAAAAAGCTGGACGAGATCCGGGGCACCGTGGACGAAAAGCTCCAGGACACCCTGCAAAAGAAGATCACCGAATCCTTCCAAACCGTCTCCCAGCAGCTGGAGCAGGTCTACAAGGGCCTGGGCGAGATGCAGCACCTGGCCAGCGACGTGGGGGGCCTGAAGCAGGTGCTCTCCGGAGTCAAGACCCGGGGCATCCTGGGCGAGATCCAGCTGGGAGCCATTCTGGAAGAGATCTTGGCCCCGGAGCAGTACGACACCAACGTGGCCACCATCCCCGGCAGCCGGGAACGGGTGGAATTCGCGGTCAAGCTCCCCGGCGAGAGCGGCGGCCAGGTCTATCTGCCCATCGACTCCAAATTCCCCGGTGACGCCTACATGCACCTTCAGGACGCCCAGGCAGCGGGGGATCCCGCGGCGGTGGCCGAGGCCCAGAAGGCCCTGACGGCGGTGCTCAAGAAGTCCGCCAAGGATATCCGGGACAAGTATGTGGAGCCCCCCTACACCACCACCTTCGGCATCCTGTTCCTGCCCTTTGAGGGGCTCTACGCCCAGGTGGTGAACATGGGCATGATCGAGGTGCTCCAGCGGGAGTACAGCATCAATGTGGCCGGGCCCAGCACCATGGCGGCCCTGCTCAACTCCCTGCAAATGGGCTTCCGCACCCTGGCCATCCAGAAGCGCTCCAACGAGGTCTGGACGGTGCTGGGGGCGGTGAAGACGGAGTTTGAGAAGTTCGAGACCGTCATGACCAAGATGCAGGGGCACCTGCGGCAGACCAGCGACGACCTGGAGAAGCTCATGGGAGTCCGGACCCGGGCCATCAACCGGAAGCTCCAGCAGGTCCAGCAGCTGGAGGAGCCGGAGGCGGAGAGCATGCTGGAATTAGAGGATTAAAAGAATATTGAATAGACGAAGTGCGGCGCATGTGATATGTACCGCACTTTTTGTAGGTTGAGATAGAAGGCGGAGAATTTGCTTCGCATTTAATGCTCTGCGAGACCTACGGTCTCCGACGGCCCCATCTTTCGTTGCACGACGAAAGATAGGGGAGAAAGGCGTGGCAAGGGGCTTCGGCCCCTTGCATCCCCCTGGGGT
>CAKTEB010000154.1 GCA_934546685.1 uncultured Oscillospiraceae bacterium | reverse complement strand
AGTCTATTGTGGGCCCCGGAGACCGGGTGGTGATCTCCAGCATGGAGCATAATGCGGTGCTGCGGCCGCTCTATGCCCTGGGGGCAGATCTCCAGATCGCTGGGAAGGGGCCCTTTGATTGGGAAAGCATGCTCCGGGATCTGGACCGGCTGCTGACGCCGGATACCAGGCTCTGCGTCATGACCCATGTATCCAATGTATTCGGCTGGGTCTTGCCCGTAGAGGAAGCGGCGGAGATGTGCCGAGAGCGCGGGATCCCGTTTCTATTGGACGCGGCCCAGGCGGCGGGCTGTCTGCCGGTCTCCATGAAGGATTTGGGCGCGGCTTTTATCGCTATGCCGGGACACAAGGGACTGCTGGGGCCCCAGGGCACCGGACTTTTACTATGCAATCACGAGACAAAGCCGCTGCTGGAGGGCGGCACCGGCAGTCTGTCAAAAAGGCCGGAGATGCCGGAGTTCCTGCCGGATCGGCTGGAGGCCGGCACCCACAATATGCCCGGTGCGGCGGGACTGCTGGCGGGGCTCCGGGAGATCCGGCGGCTGGGGACGGAGGAGATTCTCCGGCGGGAGCAGGGACTGGCGGACTATACGAAGCAGCGGCTGATGGACATGGATGGACTGCGGGTATTCTCCGGCAGTCCCCAGACCGGGGTCGTCTCCTTTGTGCCGGAGCATCAGGACAGCGTGCTGTTCGGGGAGGCCCTGTCGGCCCGATGGGATATTGCGCTCCGCTCCGGGCTCCACTGCGCGCCCCTGGCCCATAGAGCTGCCGGAACGCTGGAATCCGGTACTGTCCGGGTGAGCTTTGGCCCCGAAAATACAAGGGCGGAGGCGGATACATTCCTGGATGCGGTGGGAGAATTGCTGGCGGAAGCAAAAGATGCCCCTGGGGCACTGTTTCCGGTGTAAATATTCTGTGAAGATTGAAAAAAAGTGGCACCCAGCCTTGCGATTTATGGGCTGTTCCATTATAATAAATATGTTAACCTGCGTGATCCGCACGGAACGGAGATGTACGTTATTGAATGCACTGAGCCTGCTATGGACCAAGATCCTGCGGTTTGTAACGATCATAAATTTTCCCACAGACATTCTAGATATCGCCATTGTGGCGCTGCTGATCTATAAGCTGCTGAACCTGTCGAAATCCCGAACCGCCAATCAGGTGGTCAAGGCCGTGGTGTTGCTGCTGGTGGTCAGCTATGCCTCTAACGCGCTGGGACTCAACACCCTCAACTATATCATCAGCAAGACCATTGAGGTGGGCCTCATTGCCCTGGTGGTGGTGTTCCAGCCGGAGCTCCGGCGGCTGCTGGAGCGGCTGGGCGGCAGCAGCATCAAGGGATTGTTTGTGCCAAAGCCCCAGATGGGGGATATGTCCCAGACCATCGCGGAAACTGTCGCGGCATGTCGAAGCATGTCCCGGCAGAAGATCGGCGCGCTGATCGTCTTTGAGCGGCAGACCAATCTGGAGGAGTATTTCAAGACCGGCACCATTGTGGACGCGGCGGTGTCCGCGGAGCTGCTGAAGAATATCTTCTTCCCCAAGGCAGCGCTCCATGACGGGGCGGTGGTGATCCGGGGCGAGCGCATCGCGGCAGCGGGCTGCGTTCTGCCGCTCACTGAGAATCCGGATCTGAGCCGTGATCTCGGCACCCGCCACCGGGCCTCCATCGGCATCACCGAGCATTCTGACGCGGTGGTGGTGGTGGTCTCTGAGGAGACCGGCGTGATCTCCTGCGTGGTGGGCGGCAATCTCCGGCGGTATCTCACCGCGGAGACCCTGACAAAGCTCTTGAAAACTGAGCTGATCCCGGAGGAGGCCCTGCCCATCCATCACAGAGTCCGCGGGATCTTCCAAAAATCCAAGAAAAAGCAGGATGAGGACAGCCATGAAGAAAAATAAGATCTTATCTCTGCTGCTGTCTGTTGTGATTGCTTTGAGTCTATGGGTCTATGTGGTGACCACTGTGACCCCCGAGGACAGCCAGTGGATCCGAAATATCCCTGTGACCTTCGCCAATGAGGACGGCCTGTTTTCTGACCGGAATCTGACCCTCACCAAGGGCCGTGACGCCACGGTGGATCTGAAGCTCTACGGCAAGCGCCAGGATCTTCTGAAGCTAAACAGCAGCAATATTACTATTACTGCGGATCTCTCCGACGTGCTGGGCCCCGGCGAATGGGCCCTCCGCTATACTGTGGAAATGCCCGAGACCGTCAGTGACAATGACATTTCTATTGAATCCCGCAGCGCCTATGATGTGGGCGTGAAGGTGGATCTGCTCAGCGTTCGGGAGATTCCGGTGCAGGCGGTGTTCCAAGGCAGCGTGGCCGATGGCTACGTACAGGATCCGATCGAGCTGGAGTATGACACCCTGGAGATCAGCGGCCCCCAGGATATCGTGTCCACAGTGGATCATGCGGAGGTGGTGCTGGAGCGCACGAACCTCAGCAAGACCGTCTCGGATTCCCTGTCCTACACCTTGGTTGACGCGGATGGCGGCACCGTGGAGTCCGATGAGATCCATTGCAGTGTGGACAAGATCGGCGTGATGATGACCGTAAACATGGTGAAGGAG
>CAKTEB010000153.1 GCA_934546685.1 uncultured Oscillospiraceae bacterium | reverse complement strand
GCATGGGCGTGGACGAGTATTTTGACGGCTCGGAGCGCCCCCTGTATCAGGTCAAATGTCCCCAGTGCGGAGATCAGTTTGCGGTGGACGAGCAGTCGCTGATGAAGGGCTTCCAATGTCCCACCTGCGGCGAGCATCTCATTCAAGGCGAATAACACAGTATACGAAATCCCCCGGAATCGTTTGATTCCGGGGGATTTTTGCGCTTATTTGGGATCGATCAGGCGGCGGTACGCTCATAGTAGCGGTCCAAAGCGCCCTGATAGATGTCGCAGCACTCCTCAATGCCCATGCCCTTCAGCTGATCCACAAAGGAATCCCACTCGGAAAGAGGACGGGTGCCGTCGATGAACCGGACGATGTTTTCGGAGATCATGGTGTTGATATCCGAGGACAGCAGGCTGAACCGCTCCATCTCGTCGGCGGTGAGGCTCATGGACGTGGGCAGGTTGTAGGCGCCGTCGCTGGGGGTGCCTTCCTGGCCCCAGACCTCACGGGCTTTCACGCCCAGGTCGCTCCACATCTGCTTGGTGGAGGAGGTGCAGTAGATGCCGATGAAGGCGTCGGAGATGGCGGTCATGCGGACGGCCTGGCTCCAGCCCTCGGGGGCGTTCACGATGGCGTCCGTGAAGGAATAGGTGCCGTCGTCGTTCTTCACATAGCTCTCGCCCTCGATGCCGTAGTTCATCAGCGCGTAGATATCCTCGGTGTACCAGGTGTCCATCCAGCGGACAGCCAGCTCCGGATCGGCGCAGGAGGTGGAGATGGACATGGATTTCGCGGTCTGCACCAGGCTGTCGTCATAGCCGATGTGAATCACGTCGCCCTCCTTCAAGACCGGATGGGCCATGGGCTCCAGGTCGCAGTCATCGCCGGTGGCGGAGGGGTACTGATCCAGCTGCCGGGGGCTGCAATAGAGCATGCCGATGTTGCCGGAGGCGAACATGGTGGGTTCCGCGCCGTTGATGTTGGCGCTGGTCATAGAGGTGAAGTCCTTGTCGATGAGGCCCCGCTGATACCAGTCGGCCATCATGGTGATGTAGTCCTTGTATGCATCGGTGAGCAGACTGGAGGTGACCTTCCCGTCGATCTGGAACAGATGGGAGTCGGGATCATCGTCGGTGTAGCCGGGGACGCCGAAGGCGCAGATCAGTCCGGTCTGGCTGGCCACGCCGTTGGAGCCCACAAAGATGGGGGCGGCGCAGTCATAGCTGCCCTTGATGGCCTCAAGCACCTGGGCGGTCTCGTCGATGGTCTTCGGAATCTCCAGTCCTAGGGCGTCCAGCCAATCCTGGCGGATGGCGAAGCCGTTGGACTCAATATATTTGTCCTTGAACTGATAGAAGGCGGCGATGTTGCCCTCGTCATCCACGCACTGGGGATAGACGGAGGGATCGGAATTCATGATGGCGGTATAGTTGGGGGCGCAGTCCTCCATGTAGGGGTTCAGGGAGATCAGCACGTCGTCCTCAATGGCCTGCTGGCCGCTGCCGTAATAATTGACGGCGCTGGAGATTAGGTCATAGTAGGTCTCAGAGGCCACCATCAGGTTGAACTGCTCCGTGGCCACCCAGGTGCTCACCTGGACGATATCCAGATGGACGCCGGTGCGTTTCTCCATCTCCGTAAAGAACAGATGCTGACTCACATCGGAGATCAGCCCCGCGATATCCGTGAAGGGGAGCCAGGCGGACAGGGTGGCGGTCTCATCCACCAGGGGCAGCACGGCCGCGGGGCGGACATACTCTTCAATGGCGGTCTCTTCCTGGATGGAGGCCTCCTGCTCCTGGGCACTATCCGCCGTATCGGAGGCCGGGGCCGGAGCGGCGGACGGGGCTGCCTTTGCGCTCTCCTGGGCGGAGGACTCCGAGGCAGGGGCAGCGTTGGATGCCGAGCTGGCGCCGGAGCCGCAGCCGGACAGGATCCCCAGCAGCAGGCACAGGCTCATGAGCAGCGCGGTGAATCGTTTCATAGGGTTGCTCCTTTCTAGTATAGAATACATTTGGATGGCTCGATTATAATAACTGCTTAATATTTCTGTAAAATTCAAATTTATGAGGTCTAGCATAACCGAATCGGCATAATAGCCCCAAGGGCCTTGCGCCGCAATATGTATTACGAAAAAGTTATGCTAGATTGATAAAATCGTAATTTTACAATATGCTCAGCGGCTTTTATAATGGCCTCAAGTTCGAACGACACAGCCCACGCCCCGGGATCCCAAGCGGATGCGGGGCCTTGCAACCAAAAGAACTATCGAAAAGGAGCATGCAATATGACACTTGAAATGCAGGTTAAAAAGCTGCTGGGCATCAACGCCGTGCAGAACATCATGGCAAAGTTCCAGTACTATTACACGGTCAGCGACTACAAGGCCATTGGCAAGCTGTTCTATGAAAGCGACACCACCTCCGCCGAGGTTCCCGGCGGTAAGTACATCGGCATCGACGCCGTCCGCAAGAGCGCCTTCGGCGGCTTCCCCGGCGGCCCCATGCCCGCTCCCGAGGGCGGCGAAGGGGAGGAGAAGCTGGGCCCCCCTCCCGGTGAGGGCGGCGAAGGCCCCAAGGGCCCTGCCGGTCCCCCCAGCATGGGCGGCGGACGCCTCCAGATCCATACCCTGACCACCCCGC
>CAKTEB010000152.1 GCA_934546685.1 uncultured Oscillospiraceae bacterium | reverse complement strand
CCGTAAACGCCAGCACCGACACCATCATAATGATGCCGTTGCGGATGTCCAGATTCCTGTTCTTCCCATAGGTGTAGGCGGAGACGGCGCTGGCCAGCACGTCCGAGGACAGGGCGATGCCCACGGCCATGTAGGGATCCATGCCCAGAAACGTAATGAGTATGGGGCTGATGACCGCCGCGGCGCTCATGCCTGCAAAGCCGGTGCCGAGGCCCGCCCCCATGCCCGCGAAAAATGTCACGAGAATTGTGATGAAAAGCTCCATGTCAGCCGTCCTCCCTGGCGATTTTCTCTAGATTTTGTTCCAAATTCCCTAAGATCCGGCTCAGGGCCTCCCGATCCCCCTGGGATACCCCCAGGAGCAGCTTTTCGTAGAATTCCTTTTGGAACTCCCGGCCCCGGGCCACAATGGGCTCCGCCTTCTCTGTCAGCTCCAGCAGGGTCTTCCGCCGGTCTCCCGCAGCCGCAAGCCGCCGGAGATATCCCTCGTCCACCAGCCTTGTGACGTTCACCGACACCAGGTTCGCCTTGAGATGCCGCACCTCCACGATATCCCTTGCGGTCGTGTACTCCGGATTGTTGGCCAGAAACAAGAGGATGTCCAACGCCGTCTGGGGCAGCTCCAGCTCCCGGCACAGGGGCTTCCGGCACTGGGCGTAGGCCGTGTCCAGCAACTGGAAGAATTCAATGCTGCGTACCATGCTATCGTCCCTTCAGAAATAGAATGTTCAAATATGAACTAATTATAGAGCCGTATCCCGCGAATGTCAACCCCGCCCTTCGAAATTCCTTGACTATCGAGGTTGCTGACGTTAGAATATTACTTTAACACAGTATTGCGCAAAAACGTCAAAAAGAACTTCTGGGTAATTCCACGCAAATCAGCGAGAGAGTCTGGCGAGAGGAGGAGTCCCCCAAGGGGATTTCCGTTGGGCACAGCGAAGCGACTGCGTTTTGCCCCGAAGGGCAAAACGAGGGATGCGCAGCTTGCGACGACGAAATCCGAAGGGGTATTTGCGTGGTGTTGCCCAATCAAAAAGGAGCGTATCATATCTATGGAACGAAACCTCACCACCGGCAGCGTGTTCAAGAACATCCTGTCCTTTATGCTGCCCTACCTGCTGTCCTACTTTCTCCAGACCCTCTACGGCATGGCGGATCTGTTCATCATCGGCCAATTCGAGGGGGCGGCCAGCACCACGGCGGTCAGCATCGGCAGCCAGGTCATGCACATGCTCACGGTGATGATTGTGGGGCTGGCCATGGGCGCCACGGTCTCCATCGCCCGGGACGTGGGCGGGGGACAGCTGGACAAGGCCCGGAGCCACATCGGCAATACCGTCACCATGTTTATGGCGGGCTCCCTGGTGCTGACGGCGGCGCTCCTGCTTCTGGTGGATCCCATCGTCTCCGTCATGTCCACCCCCCAGGAGGCCGCGGCGGGCACCCGGGCCTATCTCCTGGTGTGCTTCGCGGGCATCCCGTTCATCACCGCCTATAACATCATCAGCTCCATTTTCCGGGGCCTGGGGGACTCCAAGAGCCCCATGTACTTCATCGCCCTGGCCTGCGCCGCCAACATCGCCCTGGACTACCTGTTCATGGGCGCCATGCACATGGGCCCGGCGGGCGCGGCCCTGGGCACCACCCTGGCCCAGACCCTCTCCGTGATCGTGGCCCTGACTGTGATCCTGAAAAAGGACACGGGGATCCGCGTTTCCAAGGGCGACCTGAGGCCCCAGAAGGCTGTCACCGGCCAGATCCTGCGGCTGGGCGCGCCCATGGCCGTCCAGGACGGCCTGATCCAGATCTCCTTCCTGATTATCACCGTCATCGCCAACCACCGGGGCCTCATCGACGCGGCGGCGGTGGGCATCGTGGAGAAGATCATGAGCTTCATGTTCCTGGTGCCCTCCTCCATGCTCTCCACGGTGTCGGCCCTGGGGGCCCAGAACATCGGGGCAGGGAAGCCGGAGCGCGCGGTGGCCACCCTCCGCTACGCCATCCTCATGGCAACGGGCTTCGGCATCGTCATCGGGATCGTCATGCAGTTCGCGGCCCAGGGCATGGTGGGGCTGTTCACCTCCGACCTGGCCGTGGCCGTGGCCGGCGGCGCGTATCTCCGGGGCTACATCTGGGACGCCACCCTGGGCGGCATCCATTTCAGCTTCAGCGGGTATTTCTGCGCGGTGGGCCGGTCGGAATTGTCGTTCCTGCACAATATTCTCGCGATCATTTTGGTGAGAGTGCCCGGGGCGTACCTGACCTCCAAGTGGTTTCCCCATACGCTGCTGCCCATGGGCCTGGCCACCGCCGTGGGCTCCCTGACGTCGGTGGTCATCTGCGTGATCTGTTATGGGTATTTGAAGCGGAAAAAGGCGGCGTAAGGCGGGGTTCCTTCCACCGCACCCGTAGGGGCGATTAGCAATCGCCCGCATTTGGCGCACTACGACGACCTGTGCCCTCCGGGGGCCCCCGCCAAAGCCCAGCGAAGCGGGTTTGGTGGGGATGCTCCGTGGAACCTGGGTGACGTAGAAGGGCAGCTGGCTATGAGTTCTATAGCGCTCTGCAAGAACTTACGGTCTCCGACGGCCCCATCTTTCGTTGCACGACGAAAGATGGGGGAGAAAGGCGTGCCAAGGGGGCCTGCGGGC
>CAKTEB010000151.1 GCA_934546685.1 uncultured Oscillospiraceae bacterium | reverse complement strand
GTTTCAGGGTCTCGATCTCGTTCATGACAATATTCCTCCCATTCGGATTCCAGCTCGTGAATAAACTTCTTTTCCGCCCGGGTCTTGTGGGGCAGCTGAATATTGGCCGCCAGATCCGGCCGCCGCTCCCGGGTGCGGAAGATGGACTGCTTTTTCCGCCAGCGCTCCACCAGCTGATGGTTGCCGGACAAAAGCACCGGAGGCACCGCCATGCCGTGCCAGACCTCAGGCCGGGAATACTGGGGATATTCCAGCAGGCCGTTCCAGTGGCTCTCATCCTCATAGCACACGGACTCCGACAGCACCCCGGGCACCAGGCGGCACACCGCGTCGGTGACGGTCATAGCCGCCAGCTCTCCGCCGGTGAGCACGAAATCCCCAATGGAGATCTCCTCATCCACGCACTCGTCGATGAACCGCTGGTCGATGCCCTCGTAGTGGCCGCAGACCAGGATCAGGTTGTCCAGCTTGGCAAGGCGCTTGGCGTCCTCCTGACAGAAGGTCCTGCCGCAGGGGGACATATAGATCGTATGGGCATGGCCGCCAATGTCGTCCTGCACGGCGCACCAGCAGCGATACAGGGGATCCGCCTGCATAATGGCCCCCTGGCCGCCGCCGTAGGGATAGTCGTCTACCTGGTTCTGACGGTTGGTGGTGTAGTCCCGGATCTGGTGGGCCTGAAGGTCCAGAATCCCCTTCTTCTGGGCCCGGCCTAAAATACTCTCAGAGAAGATGGCGTTCATGGTGTCTGGGAACAGGGTCAGTACGTCAATTCTCATCGGTGGCCATGCCCTCCAGCAGCTTTACCTTGATGTAGCCCTGGTCCACGTTCACGTCCTCCAGAAACTCCGACACCGCGGGGATCATGTATTCCTTCTGGCCCTTTACGATATATACGTCGTTGGCGGGGCCGATATACACGTCCTTCAGGGTGCCGATCTCCTGGCCCTCCGCGTAGACGGGAAGACCGATCAGATCGGCGATGAACACCCGATCCTTTGCCACCGGGGCGCTGTTTCGGTCGATTTTGACCACCTTGTTCTTAAAGGTCTGGGCCTGGGACACATCGTCCACGCCCTTTAGCTTGCAGAGCAGCATGGTCTTATGGATCCGGGAGAACTCCACCTGGTAGGGGGTACCCTCTATATAAAAGGTATGAAAGGCCTTTAGAAACTCCGGGCCGTCGCACCAGGGCATGATCTTGACCTCGCCCCGGATGCCGTGGGTGTTGACGATCTCTCCGGCCTCAAGAAACTGATTTTTCATATGGTTACCTCGATCTATCGAATTGTGCTCCCATTATAGCATGGGGAAAAACCTCATGCAAGGGACAGCTAGGCTGTCTCAAAGGTTTTTGCGACCTCTTGGAGCAGCTCCCGGATGGGCAGATGCTGGGGACAGATGGCCTCGCATTTGCCGCAGCGGACGCAGTCGGAGGCCCTGCCGCCCTGGGCGGTGTGGACGCCGTAATAATAAAGAGAGCTCCAGTCCTCATATTTTTTCCGGGCGTTCATACAGGCGAACAGATCCGGAATGGCGATTTTTTTTGGACATCCTGCGGTGCAGTACCGGCAGGCGGTGCAGGCGATCAGATTCTGGGCGCGGATGCAGTCCGCGGCGGCCTGGACGGCGGCCAGTTCCCGGTCATTTAAGGGCTGGCAGTCCTTCATATAGCTCAGGTTGTCCTCCATCTGAGAAAGGGTGCTCATGCCGGAGAGCACCATGAGAATGTCCGGGAAGCCAGCGGCAAAGCGGATGGCATAGCTGGCGGGACTGCCGCCCTGGAGCGCTTCTAAGATCTTGGCCGCCTCCGGGGGCAGATTTGCCAGGTGGCCGCCCTTGACCGGCTCCATGACCAGCACGGGCTTGTGGAATTTCCGACATACCTCGTAGCAGTTTTTGCTCTGGACGGCGGGATCCTCGTAGTCCAGATAATTGAATTGCAGCTGCACCACCTCGATCTCCGGGTAGGCCGTGAGGATCTGCTCCAGCACCTGGGGCGTATCGTGGAAGGAGATGCCGAAGTGCCGGAGCTTTCCCTGGCTTTTCAGCGCCAAAACCGTCTCATAGCACCGGAGCCGCTGGAACTTCTCGAAGACCTGGGCGCTCTGGGAGTGCATGAGATACAGGTCGAAGTATTCGACGCCGCAGGCGCTGAGCTGATTTTCAAAAAAGGGCACCACGTCCTCGGGGGCGTTTAGAAAGCTGCCGCTGAGCTTGTCCACCAGGAAGTACCGGTCCCGGGGATACCGGGACGTGAGACATTCTTTGAGGGCCAGCTCGCTCTTGCCCTCCAGATACCCATGGGCCGTGTCGAAATAGTGGAAGCCCGCGGCGAGGTAGGCGTCGATCATCCGGGAAAACTCCGCGGTGTTCACCTGGCCCTCCAGCATGGGGAGCCGCATGCAGCCAAAGCCCAGCTTTCCCCGGAGCTCCGATTTGATATCGTTCATAGGAAGATCCCTCCCATATCTGCAAGTTCTATACCTCATTATAGCACGTTTCAGTGGGGATGTATATGAAAAAAGGGGCTGCTGCAAAATGCGGCGGCCCCAATGAAATTCGGCCTGGGGCCCAGGGAAATGCGCCCGCGCCCGATACTATTTATAAGTTCTCCGGCCTATCCTGGGGAGCGGGACATTCCGGGGCGGGGGCAGGGGGCTCCTTGGAGG
>CAKTEB010000150.1 GCA_934546685.1 uncultured Oscillospiraceae bacterium | reverse complement strand
AGCATGGACAGCAGAGGGATCAGATCATAGTGGAGAAAATGCCGAAAAAATCGCTTCATGGTCAGGGCTCCTTTTCATTCTTCCCCTTCATTGTAGCACAGGAGCGCTCAGAAAGATAGCACAGAAAAAGGGCCCGCCGCTTTCGCGGCAGACCCAATATTTCTGTGAAAGGAATCAGCCCACCAGCTCGGCGGTATCCTTTGCGATCATCAGCTCTTCGTTGGTGGGGATCACCAGAACCTTGACCTTGGCGCCGTCGGGGGAGACAATGCGCTCCTCGCCGCGGATGTTGTTCTTCTCGGGATCGATCTCGATGCCCATGAACTGCAGGCCGTCCACGAAGTGCAGACGCATGTCGGCGGAGTTCTCGCCCACACCGGCGGTGAACACCACAGCGTCCACACCGCCCATGGCGGCAGCGTACTCAGCGATCATCTTGCGAACGCCGTACTCAAAGACCTCAACGGCCAGAGCGGCACGCTGGTTGCCCTCAGCGGCAGCGTTGTCGAGATCACGGAAGTCGGAGGACACACCGGAGATGCCCAGCACGCCGGACTTCTTGTTCAGGGTGGTCATCATGTCGGCCATGGACATGTTGTATTTCTTCATGATGAACTCCATGATGCCGGCGTCCATGTCGCCGGAGCGGGTGCCCATGGGCAGACCGGCCAGGGGGGTGAGGCCCATGGAGGTGTCAACGCTCTTGCCGCCGTCGATGGCGGTGATGGAGGAGCCGTTGCCCAGGTGGCAGGAGACGATCTTCAGCTCCTCAATGGGCTTGCCCAGCATCTCGGCGCAGCGCTGAGAAACATAGCGGTGAGAGGTGCCGTGGAAGCCGTAGCGGCGCATCTTGTCATTCTCATAGTACTCGTAGGGAATGGCGTAGGTGTAGGCCTTTGCGGGCATGGTCTGATGGAAGGCGGTGTCGAACACGGCGACCATGGGCACGCCGGGCATCTTCTCCTGGCAGGCCTTGATGCCGATGATGTTGGCGGGGTTGTGCAGAGGAGCCAGGGGGTTGCACTCCTCGATGGCGGCCATGACCTCATCGGTGATGACCACGGAGGAAGCGAACTTCTCGCCGCCATGGACCACACGGTGGCCGACAGCGTCGATCTCCTTCATGGAAGCGATCACGCCGTTCTTGGGATCCACCAGGGCGTCCAGCACAGCGGCAATGGCCTCGGCATGGGTGGGCATGGCAACGTCTACGGCGTCCAGCTTCTCCTTGCCCTCGACCTGGGGCTTGTAGGTGAACTTGCCGTCGATGCCGATGCGCTCGCACAGGCCCTTGGCCAGGAGCTCACCGGTGGCGGGATTCAGCAGCTGGTACTTGAGGGAGGAGCTGCCGGCATTGATAACTAATACGTTCATAATGTCATCTCCTAAAAGTATTTCTTGTTGCAAATATATCGTTCCCCGGGTACAATAGAGAAAAAACAGGGGAACCCATACTCTCCTACATTTTAGTACAAAATCGGCTCAAGGACAACTGTTAATTTGCCTAATTTCTTTGTTTTGGGGGAATTTTTCATGGAGACAGCGGGAATCATCTGCGAATACAATCCCTTTCACCGGGGGCACCGGCTTCAGCTGGAGAAAACCCGGCGGGAGGTGGGGCCCCAGGGGGCCATTGTCTGCCTCATGAGCGGGCGGTTTGTCCAGCGGGGAGAGCCCGCGGTGTTTGCCCCGGAGCTCCGGGCCCGGGCGGCGGTGCTGTCCGGGGCGGATCTGGTGCTGGAGCTGCCCATTACCGGGGCTGTGAACGCCGCCGGGTATTTCGCCAGAACGGCGGTGGAGTGCTTCCAGCGGATGGGCGGCGTCACCATGCTGTCCTTCGGCAGCGAGTGGGGCAACCTCCAGGCCCTGGAGCGGGCCGCCGGGGCCATCGGCACCCCGGCGTTTGACAGCGCCCTCCGGGAGGCCCTGTCCTCTGGCTGCTCCTTTGCCGCCGCCAGAACCAAGGCCCTGACGGCTCTGGGGATCCCCGGCGTGGTGCTGGAGAGCCCCAACAATGCTCTGGGCGTGGAATATATCCGGGCGCTCCGGGCCCTGGACAGTCCCATCCGGCCCTGGACGTATCAGCGGGACCAGTCCATCCCCACGGCCAGCGCCCTCCGGGAGAAAATGGGCCGGGAGAGCATCCAGGGGGAGCTCCCCTGGGAGGGGATCTACCGGGGCGCGGCCCTGCACAAAATGGAGTACGGCGAGAAGGCCATGCTGGCGGTGCTCCGGAGCCTGCCGGATGCGGCCTTTGAGCAGATGGCCTTTGAGTCCGAGGGGATCTTCAGCAAGGTGCGCCGGGCCTGCCACCAGGAAAACAGCATAGACGGGATCTTAGCCGCCTGCAAATCCCGGCGGTTTGCCTACAGCCGCCTGCGCCGGACGCTGATGTGCCTGTTCCTGGGGCTCAGCCAGCAGGACATGGACCGGGAGATCCCCTATCTCCGGGTGCTGGCCTTCAATGACCGGGGGCGGCAGGTATTGTCCGGCGTTCGGAAGGACAGCCAGATCCCGCTGATCTCCGGGGCTATTCCGAAGACCCAGGAGGCCATGGAATATTTTGGGTTGGAATCCCGGGCGGCGGATCTCTATACCCTCTTTGCCCCCGAGGGGACCCGGGAGCCCTGGGACATGCTCCGGCAGCATCAGCCGGTATATGTACAGGATGTGCCGAAAAA
>CAKTEB010000149.1 GCA_934546685.1 uncultured Oscillospiraceae bacterium | reverse complement strand
AGATCCTACAGCCCAGCCTGTCCGTGATTCCCTTGCAGCTGTTTTCTTACTATGTGTCCCTGCTGCGGGGCTGCGATATCGATAAGCCGCGGAATCTGGCAAAGTCCGTGACCGTAGAATAATACGATAGGGGACGGAGTGATCCGTCCCCGTTTAACATCGTTGGAAAGGAAGTAATCCCATGGAAGCAATGGAAAATATCTTAACTAGAAGAAGCGTCCGGGTCTATGAGGATCGGCCTGTGACCCGGGAGACCCTGAATACGGTGCTCTCTGCCGCCCAAATGGCCCCCACCTGGAAGCATACTCAGACCCCCGGCTATATCGTCATTGAGACCCCCGAGATGAAGCAGAAGCTCATGGAAGCCCTGCCCTCCTATAACGCCCGGAACGTTTCCACCGCCCCGGTGGTAGTGGTCATGACCACGAAAAAGGGCCGCTGTGCCTATGAGCGCGACGGCAGCTTCACCACGAAGAAGGAGGATCGCTGGGAGATGTTCGACGCGGGCATCGCCTGCCAGACTCTGTGCCTGGCGGCCTGGGCCCAGGGGCTGGGCACCTGCATCATGGGCATCTATGATGAGGATCAGGTCCCCGCACTGCTGGAGGTGCCGGAGGATCAGTATGTCACTGCCATTGTCTCCATGGGCTACCCCGCCGAGACTCCCAAGGCGCCCAAGCGCAAGCCGCTGGAAGAAAAGGTGCGCTATGTTTGAGGGCTTTTCTCCCGCCACCATCGACTTCCTCTGGGGCATTCGGTTCAACAATAACCGGGATTGGTTTCAGGAACATAAGGCCGAGTATCAGGCGCATCTGTACCGGCCCATGCTGGCCCTGGCCGATGCGGTGCAGGAGCGCTTCACCCTGGAAAACACGGTGCTGAAAACCGCCCGGATCTATCGGGACGTGCGCTACTCCGGCGGCATCCCCTATAAGGAGCACCTGTGGTTCTGCATCCGCCAGGACAACGTGTTCTGGAGCGAGCACCCTTCCCTGTACTTTCAGATCGAGCCCGAGGGCGGCAGCCTGGGCTTTATCCACTATGCCCCCAAGGCGGCACTGATGAACCTGCATCGGAAGCGGCTGCTGGAAATGCCCGGGGAATTCCAGGCTATCGCCGGACGTCTGCTGGATCAGGGCTATCTGGACAAGTCCACCCGCTATAAGCGCCCCAAGCCCGGGGCCGCTGCGGAGTCAGAGCAATGGTATCAGATGAAAAACTGCTATTTCGGCATGGAAATTCCGGTGGGAGATCAGCTGTTTTCCCTGGGGCTGCCGGATTTCCTGGCAGAGCGCTTCCGGGAGCTGACCCCTATGTATCAGTATTTTCGGGAGCTGGAGGCCGAGCTTCAGCGGCTGGAAATGGAATGATCGATAACGCCCCGGCGGCTCAGGCTGCCGGGGCATTTCCGCACCCGGGGGCGGGAAGCGGCATGGCGGCGCAAATTGTCACAGCTTGCACAAATTGCATGCTCTGTTTCGCCTCCGAATTGCGCATTCTGCATTGACATCTTCGCATACAATGATAGAATGGAAGCAGAAATCCGACTCCCTGGCAGGAGAAGAAAGGAGATACCGTGTTATGAAAAAATGGCTGACGATCCCCCTGGCCCTGTCTCTGGTGCTGAGCCTGGGGGCCTGTGGAGGAAAGACCGCCTCTGCGGAACCTGCATCCACCACCGGCGAGGTGGCCCCTACCCAAGCGCCGGCCCCATCTCCGGAGCCTGGCGCGCCCGTTCCCGCGGACTCTGTTCCCGAGGAGGAGAACTCTGTGGCTGAGGAGACGCAGGCCCCCGAGGAGCTGGAGATTCAGGGCCCCACCATTACGGCGGTGACCTATGGGGCAAGCTATGTGGAGACCGCTGCGACCGATGACGATACCGTTAATAGCCCATCCGCCTCCTCCAATGTCTCCGCTGTGACCCTCTCCGACGGCACCGAGGTCACCGCGGAACATGGCGGCGTCCTGACCCTGGTCATCGACGGCGACCAGTACGACATCCCGGACTACTACCACAGCGGGAAGAAGCTGCCGGAGGGCCAGTTCTCCTTTGAGACTACCGCCGGTACCGAGGCCTGGTCGGAAATGGGAAAGTTTATGAATATGGCCGGCCAGACTGCCCAGTACACCTACCGCTCTGCCTTAAAGGTAGGGGAGAGCGGCATTGTGGCCGAGGAGACCATCCCGGCTCTGCTCCAGCATGTGGAGAGCTATGACGAATACGGCCTTCGAGGCGGCACGCTGTCCTCCTACGGGCCCTTCTTCAACGGGATCATCGTGGACTCCGCTCCCTATGAGGTGGGCCATGTGACCATCACCGGCGAGGGTGACGGCGCGAATGATTTCCAGGGCGCCGGCGCCATGGTGCTGTCCCAGGGCACTGCCGACGTGACCCTGCATAACTCCGTGGTGCTCACTCGCGGCACCATCCGCACCGCAGCGGCGGCCAAGGATTCCGGCATCCTCAGGATCAAGAACTCTGTCATCTATACCGAGGAGACCGGGGACACCCAGGCGCAGTATGACGCCCTGGTAGTGCCCATGATGAAGCGCACGCCCTTCGCTCTGGGCCTGGAGGGCACCGTCCGGGCCACCAATGTGCTTGGGGCGGGCCAGGGCATCTATTCCAACTCGCTGATCGTCTCCTCTGGCTGGGGCGTTCTTTCCACGGACTCCGGCAACAGCTATGACCAGACCGGTACCTATGCCC
>CAKTEB010000148.1 GCA_934546685.1 uncultured Oscillospiraceae bacterium | reverse complement strand
TCAGCTCCAGCCGCTGCTGCCGGAGAAGACCATCATCGCCACCAACTCCTCCACACTGCTGCCCAGCATGCTGGCGGATTCCACCGGCCGTCCGGAGAAGTTTCTGTCTCTGCACTTCGCCAACAACATCTGGAAGCAGAACATCGCCGAGGTCATGGGCCATCCCGGTACAGCTCCCCAGGCCTATGAGGCCGTGGCGGAGTTTGCCGCCCAGATGGGCATGATCCCCATGCGACTCAAGAAGGAGAAGGCCGGGTACATCCTCAACTCCATGCTGGTGCCCTTCCTGATGTCTGCCCAGGCTCTGCTGGCCGACGGCATTGCGGACGTGGAGACCATCGACAAGACCTGGATGCTGGCCACCGGCGCACCCTTCGGTCCCTTCCGGATCCTTGATATCGTGGGCATCACCACCGCCTACAATATCATCTCCAACTACCCCGACGCCTCCGATCCCACCACCCTCCATGGCAAGCTGGCAAAGATGCTCAAGGAGAACTATCTGGATCAGGGCAAGACCGGCGTCAATGCCGGTGAGGGCTTCTATTCCTACAAGTAAGCGAAAACGGGTGTGCTGCGCGGAATTTTGCAGCACACCCATTCTATATCTCTTTTATAATCTCGCCAGCGTCTCCTGGAAGCCGTTGACCCCCTCCGCCTTAGAGCGCTGATAGAGCACATCCAGCAGCGCCGCGAATTCCTTCCGCTGCTCCGGCTCCAGGCCCTCCAGCAGGTAGGCGTAGAAGCTGCTTTCGATGTAGGCCTTGGAGTTTTTCAGCAGATCGGCCTTCTCCGTGGCATAGAGCAGCTGACTCCGGCGGTCCTTGGGGTTCTCCCTGCGGATCAGGAATCCCTTGGCCTCCAGGCTGGCGATCTGCCGGGCCATGGCCCCCTTGTCGATGCCCAGGCTCTCCCGAATCTCCGCCTGGGTGATGCCGGGCTTTTTCCGGATGGCGTGGATCACATCAAATTCCCCGGAGCCCACGCCCTGATCCCGCAGCATCCGGCTTGCCAGCTTACTGGCCTCCCGGGCGATCTTCGTGATCTGCCGTTTAGTCTCGTCCATTTCCGGCACCTCCTATCTGATTAGATGATACCACACCCTTTTTGCTCCGTCAACCAGCATTCTGTCGCCTTTCCTCCAAAAAGGTACTTGACAGCCCCAGATAGTTGATGTATCATACAGTTGGTTGCAATGTCAACTACCAGAGAATGGCCTCCGCCGTTCTCCCCCTCCCTTTGCTTGAACCCCTCATTTCCCAAAAGGAATCGCTGCACATTAGGCCTGTGCAGTGATTCCTTTTTAAGCGTCCCGTTCCAGATAGCGCTGGAGCATGGCGGCCACCTGGGCACGGGTGGCGCTGCCGCCGGGCAGCAGCTGGCCGCCGCCCATGCCGTTGAGGATGCCCCCGCTGACCGCCCAGGCCATAGGTGCCCTTGCGTAGCCAGAGATGTCGCCTGCGTCCCAAAAGACCTCCAGGGCGCCGACCTCCGGCTCCTCCGACATGTCGCTCTGCCGGTACAGGATCGTCGCCATCTGCTCCCGGGTGATGTTCTGATCCGGGGCAAAATGATTATCGTCCACGCCGTAGATCATTCCCTGCTGGTAGCACCAGGTCACAGCCTCGCGGTAATAGCTGTCCTCCGGCACATCCTCAAAGGGGCACAGTATGTCCCCCAGCTCCGGCTCTCCCGCCGCCCGATAGAGCACCGTCACCAGCATGGCCCGGGTCATATTCTCCTCCGGCCCGAACCGGTCCTCCGCCATACCATTCATGAGCTTTTGATCATAGGCGTACTGCACCGTATCCGAATACCAGTTCTGCCGCTTTACGTCCAGGAAACCCGCCGTCAGCACCCGCGCCTTGGTCTGCTGCTCCAGCCATTGGGCGATCCGAGTCAGGAACCGAGCATGGCCCGCGCTGTTCAGGTGCCAGGCGTCGGTGGTGCTCAGGAAAAAGGTCTCCCGGAAGTCCTCCAGATTGGCATAGATCCCACTGACTGCCGGATCCCGGGCCTCATAGCAGTCTATGCCCCGCTGGGCGCAGACCTGGCTCATGGCCTCGTAGTAGTCTCCCTCAGGGCGAAGCTCCGATTCCGGGCGGTCCTTTGGGCTCCAGGGCGTCATAAACAGCAGCACCGATTTGGGATACTTCTCCCGGAGCTGGTCGATCAGCAGATTCACCGCTCCCATAAAGGTCCCCGGATCCCGGCTGTCCAGGCTGTCTCCCAGGGGTGCGGCACAGTACCAGTCATTGCCGCCGCCCTCCACCAGGATCAGGTCATAGTCTCCCTCCGGCAGCTGCCGCTCCACATAGGGCTCAAAGCATCCTCCCGGCGCGTATTCCCTTTTCTCTGAGGTCGTGAGGGTAGAGCCGCTGACAGAGCAGTCGGTGATCTCCATGCCATAGACGCTTTGCAGCATAGAGAGCCAGGAATCCGCTTTGTTAGAAAGGCCATAGCCCGCCATAATACTGTCGCCCACGCAGAGCATGGATTTCCCCCGGAGCACCGTCTCCCGAGGCTCCGGAGCCTGCGTCTGGAGCTCTTGACGCAGCTCTGGCTGATACAGTGCCCCATATTGGGCTGGGGCCACGTCGTCCGCCAGAGCCCAGGCAGGCGATGCCATGCATCCGGCCATCAGTACGGCCAGCAGCCAGAGGAGCAGTTTTCCCTTCATTTTTGTCTCCCCCTTTTGTGTACTTGGCCCTTATGATACCATAGCCGCCTCATTCCGTCAATTTCCGCCCGGAAAAAGCGCCGCCTCCGGCT
>CAKTEB010000147.1 GCA_934546685.1 uncultured Oscillospiraceae bacterium | reverse complement strand
GTCATACAACTGACGGAAGTGGAAGAAACCACATGGAGTATGACCCCTGAATGCCGACCGTCTGGGCGCCTGCCCTGGGACGAGTGCGGCATTTTTTGCGTTTTCCCGGTACAGGAGATTCCAACAAAAAGGAGCATGCTTATGAAGATCATCGACATAAACCAGTACCTGCGGGATCACCCCTACCCCGGCCGGGGCATTCTGCTGGGCCGCAGCGCCGACAACAAGAGCGCCGTCATCGCCTATTTCATCATGGGCCGCAGCGCCAACAGCCGCAACCGGGTATTTACCCCCGTGGCGGAGGACAACGGCATCATGACCGAAGCCTATGATCCCAGCAAGATGGAGGATCCCAGTCTCATTATTTATCATCCTGTCCGCTTTCTCTCCGAGACCGGCGACACGGTGGTCACCAACGGCGACCAGACCGATACCGTCCGGGACGGGATCCTAGCCGGCAAGGCCTTTGCCCAGGCCCTGCGGGTCCGGTGCTTTGAGCCGGATCCCCCCAACTACACCCCCAGGATCTCCGGCCTTGTCCACAAGAACGGCGCCTTTGCCCTGTCCATCCTCAAGAGCGCCGACGGGGATCCCAGCTGCAACAACCGCTATTTCTACGGCTACGACAACCCCCTGCCCGGTGAGGGCCGTTTCATCCACACCTATCAGGAGAATCTGGATCCCCTGCCCTCCTTTGAGGGCGAGCCCCGGCGGGTGGCCATTACCGCTCCGGACGCCGAGACGCTGGCGGAGGAGCTCTGGGCAAATCTCAACGAGGACAACAAGGTCTCCCTGTTCGTCCGGTATATCGACCTGGCCACCGGCACTGTCAGCGACAAGATCGTCAACAAAAACAACTGAGCCAAGGAGGATCAACATGAAGGAACTCGCACTGAAATACGGCTGCAACCCCAACCAGAAGCCCTCCCGGCTGTTCATGGAGGACGGCAGCGATCTGCCTGTCACCGTGCTCAATGGCCGCCCCGGCTATATCAACTTTATGGATGCCTTCAACAGCTATCAGCTGGTTAAGGAGCTGAAGGAGGCCACCGGTCTCCCCGCCGCCGCCAGCTTTAAACACGTCTCCCCCGCCGGTGCCGCCGTGGGTCTGCCCCTGTCCGAAGTGGAAAAGCAGATCTACTTTGTGGAGGACACCCAGGAGCTGACCCCCTTGGCCTGCGCCTATATCCGGGCCCGGGGCGCGGATCGTCTCTGCTCCTATGGCGACTGGGCAGCGCTGTCCGACGTCTGCGATGCCGCCACTGCCTCCTATCTCAAGGCTGAGGTATCCGACGGCATCATCGCCCCCGGCTACACCGACGAGGCCCTGGCCATTCTCAAAACCAAGAAAAAGGGCGGCTATAATGTCATCCAGATTGACCCCAGCTATACCCCCGATCCCTTAGAGCGCCGCAGGATCTACGGCGTGACCTTTGAACAGGGCCGGAATGATCTGAAGATCACCAAGGACGAACTCAAAAACATCGTCTCCCAGAACAAGGATCTCCCCGAGAGCGCCAAGATTGATCTGGTCACCGCCCTCATCACCCTGAAATACACCCAGTCCAACTCCGTGTGCTATGTAAAGAACGGCCAGACCATCGGCGTGGGCGCAGGCCAGCAGAGCCGCATCCACTGCACCCGTCTGGCAGGCAACAAGGCCGACAACTGGCTGATCCGCCAGCATCCCAAGGTGCTGGGCCTCCAGTTTGTAGACGGCATCCGCCGCCCGGACCGGGACAATGCCATCGACGTCTATACCTCCGATGAATACGAGGACGTGCTGGCCGAGGGCGTCTGGCAGCAGACCTTCAAGGTAAAGCCCCAGGTGCTCACCGCCCAGGAGAAGAAGGAATGGATCGCCCGGCAGACCGGCGTCTCCTGCGGCTCCGACGCCTTCTTCCCCTTCGGCGACAACGTGGAGCGTGCCCGGAAGTCCGGCGTCAGCTATATCGCCGAGCCCGGCGGCTCCATCCGGGACGACAACGTCATCGCCGCCTGCGACAAGTACGGCATCGTCCTGTGCTTCACCGGCAACCGGCTGTTCCATCATTGATCTCCCAGGAAAGGAAGTAGCGCTATGAAAGTATTAGTAGTCGGCTCCGGCGGACGGGAGCATGCCATCTGCTGGGCCCTGCATAAGAGCCCCAAGGTCACAGAGCTCTACTGTGCCCCCGGCAACGGCGGCATCAGCGAGATTGCCCAATGCGTAGACGTAAAGGCCACGGATATCCCCGGCATGGTGGCCTGGGCCAAGGACAATCAGATGGACTTTGTGATGGTGGCCCCGGACGATCCCCTGGCCATGGGCATGGTGGACGCCCTGGAGCAGGCGGGCATTCGGGCCTTCGGCCCCCGGAAGAACGCCGCTATCATCGAGGGCAGCAAGGCCTTCTCCAAGGAGCTCATGAAGAAATACGGCATCCCCACCGCCGCCTACGAGGTCTTTACGGATATGGACGCGGCGCTTTCCTATGTGGAGGCCCAGGGGGCTCCCATTGTGGTGAAGTGCGACGGCCTGGCCCTGGGCAAGGGCGTTGTGGTGGCCCAGACCGTAGAGGAGGCCAAGGAGGCCGTCCATAATATGATGGAAAACAAGGCCTTCGGCGAGGCCGGAGCAAAGGTGGTCATCGAGGAGTGCATGACTGGCCCCGAGGTCACCGTGCTGGCCTTTACCGACGGCAAAACCATCGTCCCCATGCCGTCCTCCCAGGATCATAAACGGGCCTATGACGGCGACCAGGGCCCCAACACCGGCGGTATGGGCGCCATCTCCCCCTGCCCCAACTATACCCCGGAGCTGGCCAAGACCTGCATGGACACCATCTTCCTGCCCACGGTGAAG
>CAKTEB010000146.1 GCA_934546685.1 uncultured Oscillospiraceae bacterium | reverse complement strand
CCCATATCCCCATCCAATATTAAGGAGTGAATCCTATGATAAATCGCTATAGCGCTATGCTGTCTCCCTTGCAGGTGGGAAATGTGCTGCTGAAGAACCGCCTGCTGTCATCGGCGGCGACCCCGCACTTTATCCAGGGCACCGAGAGCTTCCCCACGGAGAAGTGGATCACCCTGATGGCAAACCGGGCCAGAAACGGCGCGGCGGTGATCCATATCAACCACCTGGAGCATCCCCATCCCATGCAGCCGGATCTCAAGTTGGTGGATATGACACCGGCCCATTTCTCCACCCTGGACATCGGCGACCCATCCACCCACAACTACCTCTGTCAGATGATCGACGCCATCCGGCTCTATGGTTCCGTGGCCATGACCAGCCCCATGGGGCTCCAGCTGCGGCCCCATATGGATGTGCCCTTTACCCCCAAGCCGGGGGAGGGTGGCCCGGGCTCCAAGCCCGTCTGCGATGATCTGACGAAAAAGGATATGCAGACCCACATTGACTCGGTGGTGGAGGAGGCGGTGCTCCTGAAAAAGCTGGGCTTTGAGATGTTCTCCCTCCACAATGCCTACCGGAATGGCCCGGTGAGCCAGCTGCTGAGCCCACTGTGCAACCATCGGACGGACGAATACGGCGGCGATGTCAAGGGCCGGGCCCGGCTGCTGCTGGAGATCATCGACGCGCTGAAGCAGACCCTGGGACGGGATTTCCCACTGGAATGCCTGGTCAGCGGAACGGAGAACGGCGGCATCACCATTCAGGATACCATTGAGCTGGCCCGGCTGGCAGAGGGGAAGATAGACCTCCTGACCATTCGGCAGGGGGAGCAGGATCCCCAGCATCCCATCGGCTTCACCTCCACTCGACAGAACCCGTGCCCCAACCTGGAGGCCGCTGCGGCAGTAAAGGCAGACGTCATGGCCCGGGGCGGGAAGCTCCTGGTGGGCGTGTCCGCAGGACTTCAGGATCCGGCCCTCTGCGACAGGATCATCCGAGAGAATCAGGCGGATATGCTCTGCATGGCCCGGGCCTTTATCTGCGACAGCCAGTACGGTGAAAAGCTTTACGCGGGCCGGGGCGAGGACGTAAGGCCCTGCATCCGCTGCAATAAGTGCCATGTGCCCAACGACACGGATAAATTCCGCTCCTACTGCTCCGTGAACCCGGAGATCGGCCTGGAGGACAAGCTGGAGCGGCTGTTCCCCCAGCAGACTACTCCCAAGCGGCTGGTGGTCATCGGCGGCGGCCCGGCGGGTATGGTGGCAGCGGTGACGGCGGCCAAGCTGGGCCATCAGGTGACCCTGATCGAGAAGGCATCCCGGCTGGGCGGCCAGCTGCTCCACGCGGACTATGCGGACTTCAAGTGGCCCCTGGAGGACTACAAGAACTATCTGATTCGCCAGCTTTACCAAAGCGGCGTGGAGGTGCGGCTGAATACCGAGGCGGCCCCGGAGCAGATCGCGGCCATGAACGCCGATGCGGTATTTGTGGCCATTGGGCCTGTGTTTAAGCGGCCTGAACTGCCCGGAGCCTTGGGGGAGAACGTTAAGGTACCTATGGAGGTCTTCGGTCACGCTGAGGAGCTGCCCGAGAAGATCGTCATTATGGGCGGAAGCGAGACCGCCGTGGAGACCGGCATGTATCTCTGCCGTCAGGGTAAGCAGGTGAAGCTCCTGTCCCGGCAGCGGATGCTGGCCGCCGACGCGCCTCACGCCCACTATATCTCCATGCTGGAGGACGCTTACCGGCATCAGCAGGGCTTTGCCTACGAGACCGGCGTGAAGTCCTATGTGGAGATCACGGAGACCGGCGTGACCTATGTGGACGCGGAGGGCGAGACCAAAACGGCGGAAGCACCGCTGGTGGTCTGCGCCACGGGCACAGCGCCCCGGCATCAGGCGGCCATGGCCTTCTACGGCACGGCACCCCTGGTGCGGTTCCTGGGAGACTGCAACCGGGCAGGGGACGTACACAAGGCGGTCGCTGCCGGATGGAGCGCGGCAAAGATGCTCTAAGCAATATAAGGTCGTTTTTGAAAAACGAAATGGGCCGGAAAAGAGGCGGCAATTTGATTGCACCTCTTGCATCCGGCCCATTTCTATGCTATACTACTGGTGCACACACCAAAGCAGAAAGAACGTGATTCCAATGGCGCTGACCAGCGCTAGCATGCCCGCAAAAAAGCGGATCCTCACCGTCTGCGTAAAGCTGTTTCTGGAGAAGGGCTACAAGCAGACCACCCTGGCGGAAATCAACGAAAAGGCCGATGTGTCCTACAGCACGTTCCAGAACATTTTCCGGGCCAAGGACGGCGTACTCACGGAATTGGTGGAGTTTATGTTCGGAAATCAGTTTGCCATGGCCAGGGGCGCGGCCAGTGAAAAGCTGCCGCCGGTCTATGTCTACGCGGTGGAAACAGCCATCCAGATGACGCTGACGGAGCTGAACGAAAACCTCCGGGAGATCTACATCGAGGCCTACACCCAGAAGGAGGCCTCCGAATACATCCTCCGGGAAACCGCCAAGGAGCTCTACCAGATCTTCGGCCCCTATCAGCCGGGGCTCACCCTCCAGGACTTTTACAACATGGATATTGGATCGGCCGGCATCATGCGCGGCTACATGTCCCACCCCTGCAATGGGGAGCTGACCCTGGAGAAGAAGCTGCGGCTGTTTCTCACCATGAGCCTGCGGGTATACAATGTTCCGCCCCAGGAGATCGAGGGGGCCATCCGATTTGTGGAGAGCCTGGACATCCGCGCCATCTCCGAGGGGGTCATGCAGGAGCTGTTCAAGGCCCTGGCCATGCGCTTCGAGTTCTCGCTGCCGAAGCCTCCAGAGCTCACGAAAGAATAACCGCATCGACAAACGCAAGGGAGTACTCCCTTGTATCGGGATACATCCCGAT
>CAKTEB010000145.1 GCA_934546685.1 uncultured Oscillospiraceae bacterium | reverse complement strand
ACCATCAGCTGGTGGATCGCTGGCGGAAAAAGCAGTCCATCTTCCGCACCCGGGAGCGCCGTCCGGATTTGGCCGAAAAGATCACTCTGCCCCACAAAACCCGGGCGGAAAAGAAATTTATTCACGAGCTGGAAACCGAATGGGAGGAATATTGTCATGAACGAAGCGGTAAAAACTCTGAAACAGTGGATTGACTGCTCCGACAACATCGTATTTTTCGGCGGTGCAGGGGTATCCACCGAGTCCGGCATCAAAGATTTTCGCAGCGTGGACGGCCTGTATCACATGAAGTTCAAGTATCCCCCGGAGACCATGCTGTCCCACAGCTTTTTCGAGTCCCACACAGAGGAATTCTATGACTTCTACCGGAACCAGCTGATGCCCCCGGAAGACGCAGCGCCCAACGCCGCCCATTTGTATTTGGCCCGGCTGGAGCAGGAGGGTAAGCTCCGGGCCGTCGTGACCCAAAACGTGGACGGCCTCCACGAAAAGGCCGGAAGCAAAAAGGTCTATAACCTCCACGGCTCCATCTACCAGAACCGCTGTCTCCGCTGCGGAAAGCGCTTTGACGGCCTGGAGGGGGCCCGGTTCATCAAGGAGGCCCAGGGCATCCCCCGCTGCCAGTGCGGCGGCGTGGTCAAGCCCGACGTGGTGCTCTATGAGGAGGGCCTGGATCAGGATACCCTGGAGGGGGCCATTCTCGCCATCTCCCAGGCGGATGTGCTGATCGTCGGCGGCACCTCCCTCACCGTCTACCCCGCCGCGGGACTGATCCGCTATTACCGGGGCAACCGGCTGGTGCTCATCAACCGGGACGAAACGCCCTACGACAAGGAGGCGGATCTTGTGATCCGCGACCCCATCGGGCAGGTATTTTCTCAGCTGTAACGCAGAAACAGGAGCTGCTTTTTCGGAGGCATCTCCTGTTTTTTTCGCTATGGACTTTTCAAGCCTCTCTCGGTGTGTTATAATGTGAAAATTAGGATGGGGTAATTGTGTCCCCATCCCCTCCATAGCAATTACTGTACGAAAGGACATTATAGTATATGGGTTTATTTTCCAACACCATGAACAAGCTCTTTGGCACCCACTCCCAGCGTGAGGTCAAGTCCATCACCCCCATCGTGGACAAGATCGAGGCTCTGGGCGACACCTACAAGGCCATGAGCGAGACCGAGCTCAAGGGCCAGACCCAGGTGCTCAAGGATCGCCTCTCTAAGGGCGAGACGCTGGACGATATCCTCCCCGAGGCCTTTGCCACCATCCGTGAGGCCGCGGACCGGGTCCTGGGCATGCGCCCCTATCGGGTGCAGCTCATCGGCGGCATCATCCTGCATCAGGGCCGCATCGCCGAGATGAAGACCGGCGAAGGCAAGACCCTGGTGGAGATCCTCCCCGCCTACCTGAACGCGCTGACGGAAAAGGGCGTCCATATCGTCACCGTCAACGACTACCTGGCCAAGCGTGACTCCGAGTGGATGGGCAAGGTCTTCCACTACATGGGCCTGTCCGTGGGCCTCATTATCCACGGCCTCACCAATCAGCAGCGGAAGGAAGCCTATGCCGCGGACATCACCTACGGCACCAACAACGAGATGGGCTTCGACTACCTCCGGGACAACATGGCCACCTATAAGTCCGAAATGGTCCAGCGGGGCCATGCCTTCGCCATCGTGGACGAGGTGGACTCCATCCTCATCGATGAGGCCCGTACCCCTCTGATCATCTCCGGCAAGGGCGAGGCCTCCTCTCAGCTCTATGCCCAGGCGGACAGCCTGGTGGCCCGGATGAAGAAGATGGTCTTCGCCGACACCGACGACAAGGAGGCCCAGGACGACCTGGACTGCGACTACATCGTCAACGAGAAGGATCGCATCGCCACCCTCACCGCCTCCGGCATCAAGAAGGCCGAGCAGTTCTTCGGCATCGAGAACCTGTCCGATGCGGAGAACTCCACCATCGCCCACCATGTGAACCAGGCGCTGAAGGCCCGGGGCGTTATGAAGCGGGACATCGACTATGTGGTAAAGGACGGTCAGGTCATCATCGTGGATGAATTCACCGGCCGACTGATGTATGGCCGCCGGTACTCCGAGGGCCTCCATCAGGCCATTGAGGCCAAGGAGGGCGTGGACGTTGCCAACGAGTCCAAGACGCTGGCCACCATCACCTTCCAGAACTTCTTCCGTCTCTACAATAAGCTCTCCGGTATGACCGGTACCGCCCTCACTGAGGAGGACGAGTTCATCCAGATCTACAATCTGGACGTCATCGAGATCCCCACCAATAAGCCCGTGATCCGAATCGATCACCCGGACGTGGTCTACAAGACCGAGGCTGGAAAATTCCGTGCCGTCATCGCCCAGGTGAAGGAGTGTCACGAGAAGGGCCAGCCTGTGCTGGTGGGCACCATCTCCATCGAAAAGTCCGAGGTGCTCTCCAAGTTCCTCAAGAAAGAGGGCATCCCCCACAACGTGCTGAACGCCAAGCACCACGAGAAGGAGGCCGAGATCGTTGCCCAGGCCGGCAAGCTGGGGGCTGTGACCATCGCCACCAACATGGCAGGCCGTGGTACCGATATCATGCTGGGCGGCAACCCGGAGTTCATGGCAAAGAACGACCTCCGGAAGCAGGGCATGGACGAGGAGCTCATCATCGAGTCCAACTCCTACGCCGACACCGACAACGAGGAAATTCTCGCCGCCCGGGCCGCCTATACCGAGCTCTACAACAAATACCACGCCGAGACCTCCCAGGAGGCCGAGAAGGTCCGGGCCGCTGGCGGTCTGTTCGTCATCGGCACCGAGCGCCACGAATCCCGGCGTATTGATAACCAGCTCCGCGGACGGTCCGGCCGTCAGGGCGACCCCGGCGAGACCCGGTTCTACATCTCCCTGGAGGACGACCTGATGCGGCTCTTCGGCTC
>CAKTEB010000144.1 GCA_934546685.1 uncultured Oscillospiraceae bacterium | reverse complement strand
GTGGAGAGCCGGGAGGCCAGCCTCGCTAAGCCCCAGAGCCTGGAGCAGACCTACAGCATTCCCACGGAGGTGGCCACCCTCGCGGGCTTTACCACGCTCCCCAAGGAGGCGCTCTCTCCCCTGATCGCCCAGTACGGCCTGGCCATGGACGTGGACGACCTGAGCTTCTTCCAGGACTACTTTAAGAACGAGGCCCGCCGGGATCCCACCATCACCGAGCTGAAGGTGGTGGACACCTACTGGTCTGACCACTGCCGCCATACCACCTTCTCCACCCACATCGACAGCGCGGATATCCAGGATCAGGAGGTACGGGAGGCCTATGAGCTCTATCTCCAGTGCCGCCAGGAGGTCTACGGCGAGAAGGCAAAGACCCGGCCCATCACCCTCATGGACATGGGCACCCTGGCCGCCAAGACTCTGAAAAAGCGCGGCATTCTCAAGAATCTGGACGAATCTGAGGAGATCAACGCCTGCTCTGTTCACATCAATGCGGATATGGACGGCCAGGACGAGGACTGGCTCCTGATGTTCAAGAACGAGACCCACAACCACCCCACGGAGATCGAGCCCTTCGGCGGCGCGGCCACCTGCGTGGGCGGCGCCATCCGGGATCCCCTGTCCGGCAGAAGCTATGTCTATCAGGCCATGCGCGTCACCGGCGCCGGTGATCCCACGGTTCCCATCTCCGAGACGCTCCCGGGCAAGCTGCCCCAGCGGAAGCTCACCACCACTGCCGCCGCGGGCTATTCCTCCTACGGCAACCAGATCGGTCTGGCCACGGGCCTGGTACACGAGTTCTACCATCCCGGCTACATCGCAAAGCGCATGGAGATCGGCGCTGTGGTAGGCGCGGCGCCTGCCTCCAACGTGGTGCGGCTCACCCCCGCCCCCGGGGATCGGGTGATCCTGCTGGGCGGACGCACGGGCCGGGATGGCTGCGGCGGCGCCACCGGCTCCTCCAAGAGCCACACCTCCGTCTCTCTGGAGACCTGCTCCGCCGAGGTCCAGAAGGGCAACGCACCCGAGGAGCGGAAGCTCCAGCGGCTGTTCCGGGATCCTCAGGTGACCCGGATGATCAAGCGCTGCAACGATTTTGGCGCTGGCGGCGTGTCCGTTGCCATCGGCGAGCTGGCCGACGGTCTCGACATCGACCTGAACGCCGTACCCAAGAAGTATGACGGCCTGGACGGCACCGAGCTTGCCATCTCCGAGTCCCAGGAGCGCATGGCCGTGGTAGTAGCTCCGGAGCATGTGGAGGCCTTCCTGGCCGCCGCCGCCCGGGAGAACCTGGAGGCGACCCTGGTGGCCACCGTCACCCAGGAGCCCCGGATGGTGCTCCGCTGGAACGGCAAGGCCATTGTGGATCTGAGCCGGGCCTTCCTGGCCAGCAACGGCGCGGACAAGCATATCACTGTGGCAGTTCCCGCGCTGCCGGAGGTCAGCCACAGCGTCTCCGGCGATACCCTGGCCGAAAAGCTCCAGCACATGGTCACAAGCCTGGACTGCTGCTCCCAGCAGGGCCTCACCGAGCGGTTCGACGGCTCCATCGGCGCCGCCTCCGTGCTGATGCCCTTCGGCGGCCGCCATCAGTCCACCCCCGCCCAGGTTATGGCCGCCCTGCTGCCCTCCGGCACCAAGGATACCGCCACCTGCTCTGTGATGGGCTATGGCTTCAACCCCAATATCTCCTCCCAGAGCCCCTTTGCCGGCGCTGCCACTGCCGTCATCGAGTCCGTCTCCAAACTGGTGGCCGCTGGCTGTGATCCCGACCAGGCCTATCTCACCTTCCAGGAGTATTTTGAGCGGCTCCGCACCGAGCCCCAGCGCTGGGGCAAGCCCTTCGCCGCCCTGCTGGGCGCCTTCACCGCCCAGATCGGTCTGGGCGTAGCAGCCATCGGCGGCAAGGACTCCATGTCCGGCTCCTTCAACGAGCTGGACGTGCCCCCCACCCTGGTCTCCTTCGCCATTGCGGCCCAGAAGGCGGGCAAGGTCCTGTCTCCCGAGTTTAAGGCCGCCGGTCATCCGGTGTATCTGTTCACCGCCCCGGGCTATCGGGATCTGGAGGGCACCAAGGCCATGTTCCGTCAGGTACATACCCTGGCCGATCAGGGCAAGCTGCTCTCCGGCTGGTCCCTCACTGCTGGCGGCGCTGCCGAGGGCATCTTCAAGATGAGCCTGGGCAACCGGGTGGGCTTCCGTCTGGCCGACGGCGTGGACGCGGACAGCCTGTTTGCTCAGAGCTACGGCTCCATTCTGGCAGAGGCCGCGGAGCCTCTGGAGTGCGGCACGCTGCTGGGCTACACCACCGAGGAGGCGACGCTCCAGCTGGGTCAGACCCTTTCCATTGCGGAATATGAGAAGCTCTGGGAGAACAAGCTGGAGTCCGTGTTCCCCATGAAGGCCGGCGAGGCTAAGACCACCGCCACCGTCTCCTACACCGAGCGGAACGCCAAGGCTCCCGCCTACAAGCACCTCCGGCCCAAGGCCGTGATCCCCGTGTTCCCCGGCACCAACTGCGAATACGATACCGCCCGGGCCGTGGCAAAATCCGGCGGCGAGCCTGAGATCATCGTGGTACGGAACCTCACCGCCACCGCTCTGGCCGAGACTGCCGACGCTCTGGAAAAGTCCATCCGGTCTGCCCAAATGGTGATCCTCCCCGGCGGCTTCTCCGGCGGCGACGAGCCCGACGGCTCCGGCAAATTCATCGCCTCCTTCTTCCGGAATCCCCAGCTCTCCGACGCCATCCATGATCTGCTGAAGCAGCGGGACGGCCTGATGCTGGGCATCTGCAACGGCTTCCAGGCCCTCATCAAGCTGGGTCTGGTGCCCTTCGGCGAGATCGTTCCCATGAGCGATCAGTGCCCCACCCTGACCTATAACCTCATTGGCCGCCATCAGAGCCGCTACTGCACCACCCGGGTTGCTTCCGTGAAGTCCCCCTGGAT
>CAKTEB010000143.1 GCA_934546685.1 uncultured Oscillospiraceae bacterium | reverse complement strand
TGTTTACGACGAGGACGGCAACTATATCAAGGGCACGCTGAATCCCGACGGCACGATTAAGAAGGAAGGGATCATTGAGATCGACGGCTATCGCCCCAACCGGAACGACACCATTGACAAGGTTCCTGATGATGTCAAGAAAAAGCTGGGCTTTGCCGACCCCAAAAAGGTCACCATGGATGAATACCGGGAGAAGCTGAATGCGTATATCGGAGACAACGGCGGCATCAGACCGGGCAAGGTCCTGTTCAGCAACCGGGGCGACGGAGACGATACGAAGGACATCACCGCCGCCAACATCTCCATCTCCGCCTCGTGGGCCGAAGGTCCGCAGATCGTCTGCTCCCTCCGGCTGCCCAACGCGATGGACAAGATCCCCTCCACGGAGAGCAGCAACATCGACCACATGATCTACCTCTTTGAAAAGAAGCAGGACTACAAGCCCGGCACCGTTAAACCCGACGCCGCCGGAAAGGACACCACCATGTTCACCGGCTCTTTCCAGGAGATGTGGTCCAACATCGGCTCCGTGCTGGGCAACGATATGAAGGTGACCTCCACGCTGCTGGACGCTTATTACGCATCCTCCGTCTCGCTGGATACCAGTCGGGATTCCGTTTCCAGCGTGGACTTCAACGACGAGGCCATGAATCTCATGCAATATTCCAAATCTTATAGCGCTGCCTGCCGCCTGATGACCACCATCGACTCGGTGCTGGATAAGCTCATCAACGGCACGGGTGCTTGATAAAGAAGGAGGAACGCTCCGATGATCCGTTCAACCACAAACGGCACTCTGAAAACCTATCGCTACAATTTGCAGCGCTCAAGCTACACCATGAATAAGGCCCGGGAGACCGTGCAGACCCAGCGGCAGTTCAACTCCTTCGCCGAGGACCCTGCCGCCGCCGCCAAGGCCTTCCAGCTGCGCCGATCCCTCCTGCGGACCGACAGCCAGTACAACGTGGGCGATTCCGTCAAGCACAAGTACGAGGTGGCTTGGAACACGCTGGAATCCGTGACGCAGGACGTGAACAACCGCGCCAGCGACTCTGCCTTCGCCATGATCTTACAGGGCAAGAGCGACACCATCGGCTCCGGCGCTGTGGCGCTGGGCCAGTCCATGCGGACCCTGGCCACAGGCATCGTCCAGAGCATGAACTGCCGGTACGGCGAGAACTTCGTCTTTGCCGGGGCGGACGGCCTGAACGTCCCCTTTGAATGGCAGGGCGAGGGCGATGACCGCAAGCTCTGCTACCGGGGCATCCCCGTGGACACCAAGGAGCCGCCGGTGATCGAACTGGGCGCCGATGGAAAGACGCCCAAGACGTTTAACGCCGCCGGGGCCGAGACGACAGACCCCGCCAAAGCCGTCTCCTATAGGACCAAAGACGGCGAGATGGTCAAGATCGCGGACTACGACAAGCAGAAAAAAGAATGGGACGCCTTGGAATACATGGCGAAGGGCGAGCGGAAGAACGCCGACCTGGGCTTTGGTATGCAGGAGGACGAAAACGGCAACATCATCGGCTCCAGCGTGGCCAACGTGGGCCTTCAGGGCATCACATTCCTCGGCTATGGCGTGGACAAGGACGGCGACCCCAAGAACATCGTCTCCATCGCCGACCGGCTCGGCACGCTGCTCCGCCGCTGCGACTCCGACAGCGGCGATTGGGCCAGCCCGGAGGACAAAGAGGAGTTTTCCCGTCTGGCCAAAAAATTCGAGGATGCCGCCTCGCAGCTGACCGACAAGCACACGGAGATGGACACCCAGGCCGCCTTTATCAAGAGCAATCAGGATCAGCTCAAGGCCAACACCGACACCTTGCAGGAGCAGATTCTGGGCATCGAGCAAGTGGACCTGGCGGACGCTATCACCTCCTTCTCCTGGGCGCAGTACTGCTACAACATGTCCATCAAGGTGGGCAACAGCATCCTCTCTCAGAGCCTGATGGATTATATCAACACCTGATTTCCCTAATTTCAACTTCTTTTTCCGGCGGAGCGCCGGAGCGAAGGATAAATATTTTTGACGATCGGAAGGAGATGCGCGACGGCCATGATGCCACTGATCGAGATACAGAGCGTACCCATCGAGATCGAAATGAAGGTCTCTCACGCTCGGCTGGAATATACCCGGGCCACGGCGGATCTGGAAATTTCCCGCGCCAAGGGCGGACTGAGCATCAAGAGCAGACCCATTCGCTTGAACATCGATACCTTTGAGGCTCGCAATTCCATCGTACCCTCACCTATGCGGGCCACCAAGCAAAACGCCCAGCGGGGACAGGAGGCGGCCTATCAGGCCACGGCCACCTATGCCCAGCAGGGCCAGCTTCTGCTGAAGGCCCAGGTGGGCGAGGAGCTGGTGACGCAGTTCGCCCAGGACGCGATGAACAAGGATCTGAAGACCAACGTGGGTATTGAGTTTCTGCCCACCGTCGGCCCGGAGATCTCCTGCGATCCCGGCGAGATGAACATTCGCTTTGAGATGGATAAGCTGAATTTTGACTGGAGACAGTCCAAGGGGAACTTCGAGTTCGTCCCCGGCGACATTGAGATCTCCGTGAAGCAGCGCCCCGACGTGATCATCAAATACATCGGCGGACCGATCTATGTTCCGCCGTCCTCCGACCCGGATTATGAGCCGGTGGATGTACACGCCTGATTGGGAGAAGGAGCAATATGAAGCTTCAGACCAAATACTTCGGTGAGATCGACTATGAGCCGTCCCAAGCGCTGACCTTCCCCAACGGGCTGTTCGGCTTCGAGGAGGAGCGGAGCTTTCTGCTTCTTCCCTTCGAGGGGAGCGGCGGAACCATGCTCTGTCTGCAAAGCACTGCCACCGGCCCGCTGGCCTTTGTGCTGCTGGACCCCTTCTCTCTGGATGGAGAGTACTGCCCCGAGCTGACCCCGGCAGAGCTGGAGCAGTTCGGCGCGGAGGACATCACAACGCTGTGCTTTTATGTGCTCTGCGCGGTGAAGAACCCCGTCTCCGCCAGCACGGTCAATCTCAAGTGCCCCGTGGTGGTGGATCCTCGGACCAATGAGGCCCGGCAGGTCATTCTGGAAACGGACCGTTACGG
>CAKTEB010000142.1 GCA_934546685.1 uncultured Oscillospiraceae bacterium | reverse complement strand
GATGAAGACAGTAGGACGCAATGCGAACTCCAAAGCGAGCCGGGGAGGGTGGAAGCCCGGTGACAGTAGCGGCGATCTGAAGATCACTTCTGAACAGCAGCCCAAACTGATAGTAGGCGCTGACGGCACCCCACCGTTATTCGGGGAGGCATATGTTGGTATGCAGTAACGGGTGGTATAGCGAAGCGTGATGGCTTTCGTCCCTTTACAGAGGACGGAGGCTGTTTTTTTATCCCCGACTGCTTAAAACAGGGAGGTTATACAATGAACGATCAGGATATGGTGGAGATCCGGTGGCATGGCCGGGGCGGCCAGGGGGCCAAAACGGCCTGTCTGCTACTGGCGGACGCAGCCTTTTCCTCCGGCAAGTATGTACAGGGGTTCCCGGAGTACGGCCCGGAGCGCAGCGGCGCGCCCATTACTGCCTATAACCGCATCAGCACCCAGCGGTGCAGTATCCATTCCAATATCTACGAGCCGGACTATGTGGTGGTGGTGGACGAGGGGCTCATGGACTGCGTGGATGTGACCGCGGGCCTCAAGGAGAGCGGTGCCATCATCATTAACACGAAAAAGAGCCCCGAGGAGATCCGGCCACTGCTGGGCGGCTATCAGGGTCGGATATGCACCATTGACGCCAACGGCATTTCCAAGGAGATCCTGGGCAAGGTGTTCCCCAACACCCCTATGCTGGCGGCCACGGTAAAGGTCAGCGGCGTGGTGGATCCGGAAAAGTTCAAGGCAGATATGGAGGAGTCCTTCCACCACAAATTCGCCACCAAGCCCCAGGTCATTGCGGGCAATATGAAGGTTTTAAGCATTTCTATGGAGGAGGTACAGGGATGATCTACGCAAAGGATATTCACGAAAATGCCCCGTGGCAGCAGCTGACCCCCGGCGGCGAGATCTATGAGCCCGCCACCTCTCTGTTGTTCAACACCGGCGACTGGCGCACCCAGACTCCCGTATTCCTGGCGGACAAATGTAAGCAGTGCCTCCTGTGCGTGCCTTACTGTCCTGACAGCGCCATTCCGGTGAAGGACGGACGGCGGGGAGAATTCGACCTTATGCACTGTAAGGGCTGCGGCATCTGCATCACCGCATGTCCCTTTGACGCCATCAAATTTCAAGAGGAGGAAGCATAATGGCACATCTAGACCGGCTCTCCGGCAATGAGGCTGTGGCGGTGGCCATGCGCCAGATCGATCCGGACGTCATGGGCGCGTTTCCCATCACCCCCTCCACGGAGATCCCGCAGTATTTCGCCCAGTATGTGGCGGACGGCAAGGTACATACGGAGCTGGTGACCGTGGAATCCGAGCACAGCTCCATGTCCGTATGCATCGGCGCGGCGGCAGCGGGCGGCCGCGCCATCAGCGCTACCTCCTCCTGCGGCCTGGCGCTTATGTATGAGATGCTCTATGTGGCGGCCTCCAGTCGTCTTCCCATCGTGCTGGCAGTGTCCACCCGTGCCCTGTCCGGGCCCATCAACATCAACAACGACCATTCCGACGCCATGGGCGCAAGAGATACCGGCTGGATCCAGATCTACGCGGAGAACAACCAGGAGGTCTATGACAACTATGTCCAGGCCTTCCCCATTGCCGAGGCCGTGCGGTTGCCAGTGATGGTCTGCATGGACGGCTTTATCACCTCCCATGCGGTGGAGAACATCGAGCTGCTGGAGGACGGCGAGGTCAAGGAATTTGTGGGCGAGTACCATCCGGAGCATTTTCTGCTCAAGGAGGGGGAACCCATGGCCGTGGGCCCCTACGACGTGACCCACTACTATTTCGAGCACAAAAAGCAGGAGGCCGAGGCCATGAAGGCGGCCAAGGGGGCCATTCTGGCCCAGGGCAAGCGCTTCGGCGAGACCTTTGGCAGAACCTATGGCTTCTTTGAGGAATACCGCATGGAGGATGCCGAGCTGGCTCTGGTGCTCATGGGCTCCACCGCCGGTACAGCCAAAGCGGCAGTGGAGCAGCTCAGGGCCCAAGGGAAAAAGGTGGGCCTTGTGAAGCTGCGGGTGTTCCGGCCCTTCCCGGCGGAGGAACTGGCCGCGGCCCTTTCTCACTGCAAGGCCGTGGCGGTGATGGATAAGTCCGAGGGCTTCAGCGGCTGCGGCGGCCCCATCTTCGCCGAGACCAGAAGCGCCCTGTATGATCTCGATAACCGGCCCAAGCTCATCAACATCGTCTATGGCCTGGGCGGCCGGGACGTGTCCACGGGAGATATCGAGGCGCTGTATGAGCGGCTCCAGAACATCGCGGACACCGGAAACGTCGGTGAAGTCTATACCCATATGGGCGTCAGGGGGGAGTAAAACATGGCATATCAGTTTAAGAAAGAGCTAGAAAAACCGGAGCGCTTTGTGGGCGGACACCGCCTCTGCGCGGGCTGCGGCGCGGGCATCACCTGCCGGGCCGTTATGCGTGCCCTGGAACCCGGAGACCGGGCGGTGGTCACCAACGCCACCGGCTGCCTGGAGGTCTCCTCCTTTATGTATCCCTATACCTCCTGGACCGAGAGCTATGTGCATTCTGCCTTTGAGAATGCCGCAGCCACCTGCTCCGGCGTGGAGGCCTGCTACAAGGCTCTCAAAAAGCAGGGGAAGGTTCAGGAAAACTTCAAATTCATCACCTTCGGCGGCGACGGCGGCACCTATGATATCGGCTTCCAGTCCCTGTCCGGGGCCATGGAGCGGGGCCACGACATGGTCTACGTCTGCTACGACAATGAGGCGTATATGAACACCGGTATCCAGCGCTCCTCCTCCACGCCCCGGTTCGCCGATGCCACCACCGCCCCGGTGGGCACGGAGATTCAGGGCAAGCAGCAGGACAAGAAGGATCTCACCGCCATTATGGTGGCCCATGGCATCCCCTATGTGGCCCAGTCCACCTTCATCGGCAACTTCCGGGATCTCCACGAGAAGGCCAAGAAGGCCATCTACACCCAGGGGCCCTGCTTCCTGAATGTGCTGTCCCCCTGCCCCAGAGGCTGGCAGTACGACACGGCCCTGCTGCCCACCATCTGCCAGCTGGCAGTGGACACCTGCCTGTGGCCCATGTATGAGGTGGAGAATGGGGAGTGGCGGCTCACCTATGAGCCCAAGAAAAAGAAGCCCATTGAGGACTATATG
>CAKTEB010000141.1 GCA_934546685.1 uncultured Oscillospiraceae bacterium | reverse complement strand
TCAACAGCACCTATGCTGTAAAGTAAGCATCAGGTAAAATGAAACAGCCCCGAAACCGAGCGTTTCGGGGCTGTTTTCAGGCTGCGGCCCAATATGGGAGCTTTACCAAGGCCGCAGATTAAAGTGATTGCGGGGAATGCCTCTGTGTGGTATCCTAATAAGTGCAAGACAAGATCCGGCAGGTGGGAGGCGAGAGCGCATGGATGATCGGCAGCGGTTTATCAAAGAAGCGGTGCGGGACACCCTGCTCCAGCGGCTTTTGCAGGGGCGGGCCAGAGAGGTGAAGGAGCTCCCGGCGCTTTTGCGGGAGTTTGGGCTGCGCTTTCGGTCTGAGCGATTTGCGGTGCTGGGACTGCGGCTATGCGGCCCCCGGCAGGAGCAGGAGACCTGGGCACCGCCGCCGGAGCCGGATATCCATGGGCTGGCGGCGGCGCTGCTGCGGGATGCCCCAGGCTGGGACGCATGGTGGCTGTTTCAGGACGACGTGTTCTTTGCGGTGCTGTGCCGAGACGGCACAGATGGAGCATCACCCCTGGAACTGGGACAGCAGCTGGTACAGCGGCTTTCGCCGCTGCATGAAATATCCGTGGCGGTGAGCCGGGAAAAGCAGGGGCTGGGCGGCCTCAATGACGGCTACTATGAGGTGCTGGAGGTTTTGGGCATCATCGATATGCAGCGGATCGAAAACCGGGCGCTGTCCTATGAGCAGCTGGATGCGGCCACCTACCAGGCCATGGACACCACCTTTGAGCGGGATCGCCGGTTGATCAACTGCGTGCTGGAAGGAGACCGGGAGGGCGTATTGGAGGCCCTGGCCCTGCAGTCGGCCTCCGGAGCACTGGACAGCAGGAATACGCTGATGCTGGAAAAACGGCGGCTGCTGGGCCTGGTGAACCAGATGACGGCGGAGATCACCAGCGGCGGGGACGAAGATTTCCTCTCGGAGCTGGACGCCTTCCGGAAGATCATGGACGCACCGGCGGCGGAGCAGCTGACTGCCACCTTCCGCTCGGTGGCGCTGGGGCTCTGCGGCTACTTTTCTCACGCCCAAGAGGATCTGGGAGCCAGCCGGGCCCTGCGGGTCGCGGACTATGTGGATCGCCACTATGCAGACCCGGATCTCAGCATCGATGCCCTGTCGGCCATGTTCAAGATCAGCCCCTCCTATCTGTCCAGGATCTTTAAGCGGGAGAAGGGCACCGGTGTGCTGCCCTATTTGCAGCATAAGCGGATCACCCAGTCCATGGTACTGCTCAGCAATACCAATTTGAGGATACGGGAGATCGCCCGGCAGGTGGGCTATCTCAGCGACCAGACTTTTGCCCGCACCTTTAAGAGCGTTACGGGCAATACCCCCTCGGCATATCGGGAGAGCAGAAAGCAAGGTTCAGAAAGTGACGGGTGACCGTCACTTTCTGCCGGTTTACGGAGGAATTCCTGTTCGATATACTGGAAGCATACCAGAAAAGACAGGAGGAAACGTCTGTGAAATGTAAAAAGACCCTTGCAGCGCTGCTGAGCCTCACTATGGCGCTGTCCCTATGTGCCTGCGGCGGGGAGACCGGCGCGGCGGCCAGCAGTGCGGCCCAATCCGCCCAGAGTACCCCGGAGGCCCCGGCCGAGACTGCCGCGGCGCCTGTTCAGGCGGCTGAAGACTCTGCTCCGGAAGCTGCCGAAGCCTCCGCAGAGGAGGAAGCGCCCCGGGCGACGATCGCCTATCCGCTCTCCGGGGATGACCTGACCATCACCATGTCCTTTGATATGCCCGGCGGCGTGGGCACCCGCTTTGCCGATTTCAACGAGCATCCCGTGTTCCAGGCGGTGGAGAAGCGCACCGGCGTCCATGTGGAATTCGTATCCGCCGGCGGCATGGGGGACGCGGAAGCGCTGACCCTGTGGGCCGCTGCCGGTACGCTGCCGGATCTGATCCCCAATGCGGCAGCCAACTATCCCGGAGGCGGAGAGGTGGCTGTGGCCGACGATATTCTGATGGATGTATCACAGTATCTGGAATATGCCCCGGACTACGACTACTACCGTACTCGCACCGCCCAAGACGAGCAGGACTCCCTCACCGACAGCGGCTATGTGGTGGAGCTGACCTCCTTCTTCAGCGAGGACCTGGGCCCCTCCACCGGCCCCATGATCCGCCAGGACTGGCTGGATGCCCTGAAGCTGGATACCCCCGTGACCTATGACGACTGGCATGATGTGCTGACCGCCTTTAAGGACGCCTATGATCCGGCCTATACCTTCCTGCTGCCCAACACCATCTCCGCTCAGAACAACTACTTTGCCTCCGGCTTTGGGGTGCTCAGCTATACCGCCAACGCCCGGGGCCGCGTCACCGATCCCTTCTATCAGGTGGATGGGGAAGTGAAGTTCTCCCTGCTGGAGGATGAATTCCGGGATTATATCGCGCTGCTGAACCAGTGGTATTCCGAGGGCCTCATCAGCCGGGATTTTGTAAGCTGTGAGGCGGATACCAACGGCCCAGATCTGGCGGGCTATGTGACCTCCGGCGAGACCGGCATTTGGTTTGGCGACGTGAGCCAGATGCAGTCCTATGATGACAACGCTAACGACGACAGCTTCCACTGCGTGGCGATTACCGACCCGGTGCAGAAGGCGGGAGATAAGACCCATTTCGACTCTGACCGCACGGGCCTCACCAGCTATTCCGTGGCGGCTACCTGCGAAGATCCCGAGACCGTCATGGAGTGGGTCAACTACTGGTTCACCGATGAGGGCGTGACCCTGGCCAACTACGGTATCGAGGGCCAAAGCTATACCCTGGACGAAAACGGCAAGCCTCAGTACACGGAGCTGATGACCGCCAATCCCGACGGCGACACCTTTAAGACCTGCCAGCTGCTCTACACCATGGTCATGGTGCCCACGGTGGTGGATACCACCGCTTCCTTCAGCCTCTATAGCGACGCCCAGCTGGAGGCCCAGGAGATCTGGTCTTCCAATATCGACGACGCCTATGTGCTGCCGGAGATCACCATGACGGAGGACGAGAACAACGAGCTCAGCTCCATCTACTCCGACCTGTCCACCATGATCTCTGAGAAGCTGATCCGGTTCATCATCGGCGACGAGCCCATGGAGGACTGGGATGCCTTTGTGGAGGACATGAAGGCTATGGATGCCCAGCGCTGCGTGGAGATCTACCAGGACGCGCTGGATCGGTATCTGGCCCGCT
>CAKTEB010000140.1 GCA_934546685.1 uncultured Oscillospiraceae bacterium | reverse complement strand
CCACCAGGAAGATGGCCAGGATCCGCATGAGCTCAAAGTCCAGTCGTTTCTTTTTCAACGCTCCGCCTCCAGCTGATCCAGATCATCGGATACGAACCTTGTGACCTCGCCGATAGGGGTGATCTCACCGTCCCGGACGAGGAGTCCCCCCTGATTGGTCATGGTATAGACGGGCTTCCCGCGCTCCCTGAGATACCGGGCGATGCTCTCCCGCTGTACCTGGGAGGCCGCGTAGTGCACCTCCGGCTCAAAGCCCTCCAGGAGCCCCAGACCGGGATAATAGCCGTAGGCATTGTAATCCTCATCCGGAGTGGTGTGGTATTCCGCCATCTGCATCATAGCCCCGGCGCTGCATCCCATGACGATCCCCGGGAATGCCTGGATAGGCTCCACCAGGCCCCACTGGTTCAGGCGGTCATAGAATACGTCCGGCAGTCCGCCAGTGAGGAACAGCACGTCCGCCTCTCCGATTTTCTCCAGGGCCGTCTCCGCGGCATCGTGATACCAGCTCACAAATTGAATATTCTCCTCCGGGATGCCGTAGGCACCATAGGCTCCGGTGAGCACCCGATAGATCTCGCCGCCGGGGCGGTACAGGCGCTTCCAGGCGTCCCCGTTGGGGATCTCGTCCCCATGGCTCATGGTGAGGATGCAGACCCGCCGCTCGGGCTTTAGAAGGTCTTTCAGCTGCTCCATGGCCCAAGGGGCCTGAAATTCGTATATGTTCAGAAGTATGTTGACCACAATATGCGCTCCTTCCAGTTTTCTCTGGCTATATTATACCGGCTGATAGGCCGGACTGTCAACAAGTCCTGTTTTGACAGTCCGCCTGACCCATGATATAATAAAATGGATTTAACCATTACTTGAAGGAGGAATGGACTATGACCTACAAGGAACTCTGCGGCGAGAAGCTATCCCGGCTGGGCATGGGCAATATGCGTCTGCCCACCAAGGATGGCCGCAACGGCCCCATCGACGAGGAAAAGGCCCAGGCCATCATCGACTATGTGGTGGCCTCCGGCGTCAACTACTTCGACACCGCCTATATGTACCACGGCGGCAAGTCCGAGGGCTTCATCGGAAGGGCCCTCAGCAAGTACCCCCGTGACAGCTATTTCCTGGCGGACAAGATGCCCTCCTATCCCCTGGAGGAGGGCCGGAGCCCTCAGGAGATCTTTGAGGAGCAGCTAATGCGCTGCGGCGTGGATCACTTTGACTTCTATCTGCTCCACAATCTCTGTGAGGACAGCGTCCCCGTATTCACCGATCCGGAAAAGGGCGTGATCCCCTATCTACTGGAGCAGAAAAAGGCCGGACGCATCCGCCATTTCGGCCTGTCCAGCCATGCCAAGCCTGAAACCCTAAAGGCATTCCTCGATCAGTACGATTTCTTTGAGTTCGTGCAGCTCCAGCTCAATTATCTGGACTGGGACATGCAGGACGCCAAGCAGCAGTATGAGATCGTCACCAATTACGGCGCGCCCGTGTGGGTCATGGAGCCCTGCCGAGGCGGAAGACTGGCCTCTCTGACTCCGGAGGCCGACGCGCTGCTGAAGGCCCACGCCACGGACCGCTCCATCGCCTCCTGGGCCTTCCGGTATGTGATGAGCCTTCCCAACGTGGGCGTGGTGCTCAGCGGCATGACCCAGCTGGATCAGGCCCAGGACAACGTCCATACCTTCTCCGATGATACGCCCCTGAGCGAGGCGGAGGCCGCCGTGCTCAGCCAGGCTCTGGAGCAGTTCCGCGCCCAGGTCATCGTCCCCTGCACCGCCTGTCACTACTGCGACGGATGTCCCATGGAGCTGGATATTCCCGAGATTCTGCGGCTGGTCAACCGCTTCGCCCTCAGTAAGGGCCCCATGATCCATATGGATGTGGACGAGCTTTCCCATAAGCCGGACGAGTGCATCGCCTGCGGGGCCTGCCTCAGCAGATGTCCCCAGCACATCGCCATTCCCGATCTCATGCACCGCTTCGCTGAGGATCTGAAAGCCGTCCCCAGGCCCAAGATGAATTCCTGATCCAGAAAGGCCGGAGCTACCATGGAGGAAAAAGATATGGTCTTTGACATTGCCAAGGACCCCTATAATTATGTGATGCGGGTGGTGTTCTGCCGCTGGAAGCCCTTTATTCTCCAGGCCATGGATACCGATGAGGTCACGAACTTCTCCCGGTTCTGCAAGCAGCTGCCCATCACCCAGAAGGTTTTGACCCAGAATCTCAAGGCCCTGGAGCAGGACGGCCTGGTGGTCCGCACGGTGATCCCCGATACCCCGCCCCGGACGGAATACCGGCTCACGGAGCGCGGAAAGAGCCTGATCCCCCTGCTGGATCAGGTCTATGACTGGGGCTGGCATGTGATGCGGGAGGAGGGCATGCCCATCGACTCCCTGGGCGAAATGTGGCATGGCTACCGGGAGCCGGAGGACGAGATCATGGATCAGCCCTTCCGCAAAAAATAACAGGAACTAGGCCTCCAGAGGATTATCTGGAGGCCTGTCTTTGCTGTTGTACCTACGGCTTACCTTCAGGTAACCCTCTTACTTTCTTGTGCCTTCTTCACAAACCGTCAAAAACGTGGTAAGGTTTAGATATCGAAAAAAACCCCGAATGAAATCAAAGAAAGGATGTCTTACTTATGTCCTGCACCAAGTACCCCCATATGTTTGAGCCCATGACCATCAAGGGCGTCACCTTCAAGAACCGTGTGTTCGCCTCCCCCATCACCACCAACCGGATCGTGGATCACGGCTACCCCACCCCCGAGGGCATCGACGTCTATGAGACCAAGGCCCGGGGCGGCTTTGCTGAGGTCACCCTCACTGAGTCCTTCATCGACCATGAGTATTCCTGGCGGCATGAGCACGGCCTGAACCTCTGGGAGAAGCCCATGACCACCTTCCACATGGAGTCCATCATGACCCTCACCGAGGGCATCAAGGCCCACGGCGCTGTGGCCTCCATTCAGCTCAACCATGTGGGCGCCATGAACCATCCCGACGCCATCCCCGGCCACAAGAACCCCATCGGCCCCTCCGCTTATGTCCGTGACGACGGCGTGCAGGTGGAGGAAATGACCGTTGAGATGATGGAAAAGACCGCTGCACAGTGGGCAGAGGTGGCATGGGTGGCCAAGTCCCTGGGCTTCCAGATGATCAACCTCCACGGCGGTCACGGCTGGCTGCTGAACCAGTTCATCTCCCCCAAGTTCAACCATCGTACCGACGAATACGGCGGATCCATGGCAAAC
>CAKTEB010000139.1 GCA_934546685.1 uncultured Oscillospiraceae bacterium | reverse complement strand
CAACCGACAACCGACTTCTGCGCCGCATCATCCCCGGGCTGGGCCTGGGCTTCCTGGGGTTCAGGGGCGGCGCTGGGCTCCTGCTGGGGCTGGATAGGCTCCGCCGGGGCAGGCTCCTGGTCAGGAGCGTCCTGGGGGATATAATCAGTAGTTGGATCCATATTCTGTTCCTCCTTTCTTTAGAACTGAACGTAGAGGAAGGACGAGTAGGTGGCGCTCATCATATAGGCCACGCAGAGCAGCAGCATCACCGCAAAGCATGCCACGGAGACATAGATGAGCTTGCCGCCCTTGCCGTAGCACAGCCGCTGATGCAGGTTGTGGACCAGGGGCCCGCAGCCGATGACTGCCAGGATCAGCAGCCGCAGCACGCCGAAGAAGTAGTAGCGGAAGGTGCTGTCAAAGAGGCCCATATGGCCGCCCCCGAACATCTGGCCGTAGTAGTGGATGGCTCCGCCGAGGCTGGGGGAGAAGAACAGCACCCATCCCAGGAACACCAGCAGCACCGTGACCATGACCCGGACGGCCTTGGGGATTTTTTCGAGTATGTCCTTGAGCACGAATTTCTCCAGGATCACAAAGATCCCGTGATAGATGCCCCAGAGCACGAAGTTCCAGGCCGCGCCATGCCATAGGCCGGTGAGCAGCCATACCACGCTGAGATTCAGCAGCTGCCGGGGCTTGGAGCAGCGGTTGCCGCCCAGGGGAATATACACATAGTCCCGGAACCAGGCGCCCAGGGAAATGTGCCAGCGCCGCCAGAATTCGGAGATGCTGGAGGACAGATAGGGATAGTCGAAGTTCTTGTCAAAGTCAAAGCCGAAGAGCTTTGCCAGACCAATGGCCATATCGGAATAGCCGGAGAAATCAAAGTACAGCTGGAGAGAGTAGAGGATCATACCCAGCCAGGCGGTGCCCACGGACATGGTCTCCATGCCGGAGATCACCGTAAAGGTGGCCCCCAGATTGTCTGCCAGCAGGACCTTCTTTGCCAGGCCCACCAGGAACATGCTGATGCCCGCGCCGAACTTGGCGGGGGCCATGGTGCGCTCCCGGAGCTGAGGGGCCATGTCCTTATATTGGACGATGGGGCCAGAGATCACCTTGGGGAAGAAGGTCACATAGACGGTGAAGTCCAGAAAATTCTTCTGTGCCTCGGCGCGGCCACGGTATACGTCGAATACATAGCTGAGAACCGAGAAGGTGAAGAAGGAGATGCCCAGGGGCAGGGGAAGCTCAGGGGCCTGGAGGCTCAGTCCGGTGATGGAATTCACCGTGGAGATCAGGAAGCCCAGGTACTTAAAGAAGCCCAGCACCAGAAGATTCACCACCACGGCGCAGATCATAGAGACCTTTGCGCCGACGGCCCGCTCCTGCTGACGGTATGCGGAAATCTGAATGCCGGTGATATAGTTGAACACCACCGAGAAGGCCATCAGCAGAAGATAGGTGGGGTTGCCCCAGGCGTAGAACACCAGACTGGTGAGGATCAGCGGAATGCTCCGGAATTTCTTCGGGCATATGTAGTAGAGGATCAGCGAAATGGGCAGGAACGTAAAGAGAAAGGCAATGGTATTAAAAGTCATGTCGATTCCTCCTTACAACGCGCCTAAGAACGCCTGACGGACCGGGGCGGGATCCGCGGCCACCACCAGGAGAATGTAGTTGCCCTGAATCTCTACCACGGCTTTTTCCAGCATGGCGTACTGATCCACGCCGTAGCCGTCAAAGCTCTGCTTCTGGGTATCGATGCGGCTCTGGATGGCTGCCTTGACCGCCTCCTGCTGGGAAACGTCCTTGAGCTTCACCAGCAGCAGTTCCTCAGCGCCCATGTTGGTTGTGGGATAGTAGAGCATCACGCCCTCATAGTCGCTGGCGGAGAGGCCGTAGAGCCGCTTGATGGTCTGATTGTCGCCCTGGGCCATGGGGCCGAGGTCCGCCGCGGAGAGCACGGCCTCCTGGACTGTGGAAAAATCCGCATTGCTTTCCCGGTTGGAGGACAGCATCACGATGAGTAGAGCCAGAAGTCCGGCCACGCACAGCCACTTTGCAACCTCCAGGAGGATGATTTTTTTTGAATTCATCGTCACATTTCTCCTTTTCGGCTCAGGCTTCCGGGGTGGAGCTCTCATCGCCGCCAGTTCCATCGGCGGAGGTCTGAGTGCTGGCGGTACCAGAGGTGGTAGAGGTGTCCTCCTCATCCTGAAGGCTTACGCTGTAGACCTCGGTGATCAGGTCTGCGGCCCAGTGCGGGTAGAAGTCCCGCTGAACATGGATGCCGTCGGTCTCCCAGAGATCGGCATACTGTTCGCAGATGGCGTCGTTGTCCACATAATAGCAGTGAGAGATGGTGCCGCACATCTCCGAGACGGCCTGACTGTATTCGGGGATGTTATACCAGGCAGTGGATTTTTGGAAGGCCGGATCCCGAGCGGGGAGAATAGAACTGATAAAAATATTCGCATTGGGAAGCTGGGCCTGAATCTGCCCGATGATATCGGAATACTGTGCCACATAGTCCTCAGGGGTGGGCCAGATGCCGATAGATACATCGTTGAGGCCGTAGCACAGGAAGATGTTCGAGGGATTCAGCGCCACGATATTGGGGATGTTCTCCTCCAGCTTCAGAATGGTCGCGCCGGATTCTGCTAAAACCCGCTCCTCCGGCATAAAGCCGTAGAAGGAGAAGCCCACGGCCCGGGAATCGCCGCAGAGCACATAGTCCTCAAAGAGGCTCCAGACGGAGATCTCTCCGGACTCCAGCTGGCGCAGCCGCTCGTCCCGAAGCTCCTGGAGCTTCTGCTGGCGCTGCTGCTTCAGAATCTGATCCACTTCGTCGGGATCGCGGCTCTCCAGGCTCTCCAAAAAGGCAACGCCGTCGGTGATGTCCGCCTGCTCCTGCTCTTGGGCGGCAGACCCGCTACTGCCCAGCTTTACTGCGATCAGAATTATAAGCAGAAAAAAAACCACGCCTCCGGCAAGGGCGGGTATGTATTTTTTCTTTGGCATATCGTCAACTCCTCATGGTCTCCAGGGGCGAAACTTCGGATAAAACTTCACATAGAACTTTACATAAAAATAAGCGTAGTTATTATAGTATAATCTCCCCGGGTTGTCCAGACAAATATGTGTGGAAAATCGCGTAAAATGGCCCTTTCTTTCGGGCTCCGGCGAGGGATGCGGCAGGGACGGTGCTCCTGGCGGGAAATGGCTCGGGAAATAGGCGGAGATTGCCCCGAAAATGCCCGAACTGTCAATTTTGCATAGAAAAGAGT
>CAKTEB010000138.1 GCA_934546685.1 uncultured Oscillospiraceae bacterium | reverse complement strand
CTTGACAATGGTGGGCATGGGCACAATGTCAAAGTTGGGATCGGTGCTCTTGCCGTCTGCCACATAGTTGGGCACCATATTGGTCTCACCGAAGAACACGCCCACATTACCGGAGGCAATGGTGCCGGTGAATTCCATGGGGTTGGTGTTCTTGCTGATAAAGTCGGCGCTGATAATGCCGTCCTTGTAGTAGGTGGAGAACATCTCCATGTACTCCTTGAAGCCGGGCTCTACGATGCCGTACTTCACCTGGCCGTCTACGATATAGTAGGGCTCTGCGATCATGGGGAAGGTGGAGAAGCCGCCGTTGACGTCAAAGCCGGAGCACAGGGCGTTGGAGGTATGGACGATGCCTGCGGTAGCCATCAGAGGCTCAGCAAGACCCAGCTCGGTCTGGAAGGCACGGAGCACCTTGTCCAGCTCGTCATAGGTGGTGGGGATGTCCATGCCGATCTTCTCGAGATAGTCGGTACGGATGAACGCGCCCTCGGTGGCGCCGTCGGGATAGTTGTTGATGGTGATGAGCTTGGGCATATAGCCGGAGTCGGTGTGCAGCTCCCGCTTGGTGTCGTCGTCCAGCTGGTCGTAGCACTCCTTGTAGGCGGGCATATAGTTCTCGGTGAGCTCGGTGAGATCCATGAGGATCTCGTCCTCAATGCCCTGCTCGAAGCTGGAGGTCCAGAGCATGCCCACGTTGGTCAGCACGTTGGGCAGATCACCGGAGGCTACCGCAATACCGAACTGCTCGGAGTTGGCGGTGGTGGTGACTTCCCGGAGCTCCACATGGACGCCGGTGAGCTCCTCGGCCTTCTGGAACGCCTTGTTGTCGGCGAAGCCATTGGGCATGAAGGTGGACATGTTGTCGGAGAAGCTGACCCACATGGAGAAGGACCAGTCATCGTCTACCAGGGGCAGCTCATAGGTGTAGTCGGTGGTGATGATGCCGCCATTTTCGGCGGGCGCTTCCTCGGCAGAGGCGGGCGCCTCAGGAGTGGAGGCCTCGGGCTCCGGAGCGGCGGGCTCCTGAGGCTGTTCCGCGGGGGCCGCGGCAGAGGCGGGTTCAGAAGCGGCGTCCGCAGGGGCCGGGGCAGAGCTGGCGACGCTTCCACCGCCGCAGGCACATAGCCCCAGCACCATGGCCAGAGCCAGAAGGGTAGCGAGCAGTTTCTTCATAGTTTGACCTCTTTTCTGATGGAAATGAATGTCCGATGCCGTGGCGGGAGGATTCCGACGCGGCGGCTTTGCTAAACATAAATGTATCACATTCTAAATATTTACGCAATATCTTTATAAAATTTCGGCAGAGTGTTCTCTTCTGGGGGAAATGTTTGTGCAAAATGTCTTGACATATCGGACGGAGAGCCTGCGAAATTCGGGGAAAGTCACATTTTGTCGCTCCAAAATCGTATGGGAGCGGGCCAGGGCATACGCATATTTCCCGCAGACTTTACGTTTTGTTGAGAATCTGTTCAAAGTCTGTACAAAATTATAGGCTAGAATAAACAGCGTAAACAAGATACGAAGCCGGAAACGGCTGTCTATAGATTCCATGTTTTTTCATTCTTCCTCTTTTCTCCTTGAAGCGGGACGCCGGGCGGCGTCCCGCTTCGCTTTCTATCGGCACCCCTGCGCAGAAGGGATCACATAAAAACACGCCAGACAGACGGGGGACGTCTGCCTGGCGTGCTGGCTATATAATGGAGTTATTCCTCTGCGAAAAGTGCGGTGGAGAGATAGCGCTCGCCGGTATCCGGGAAGATCACCACAATACGCTTTCCCTTGTTCTCGGGCCGGGAGGCCACCTGCTCCGCAGCCCACAGGGCCGCGCCGGAGGAGATGCCCACCAGAATACCGTCGGTTCGGGCGATCTCACGGCCCACACGGAAGGCGTCTTCGTTCTTGACGGCAATGACCTCGTCGTAGATCTTGGTGTCCAGGGTGTCGGGCACAAAGCCCGCGCCGATGCCCTGGATCTTGTGGACGCCGGGATGACCCTGGGTCAGCACTGGGGAATCCGTGGGCTCAAGGCCGATGATCTGGATGTCCGGGTTTTGCTCTTTGAGATACTTGCCGGCGCCGGAAAGGGTGCCGCCAGTGCCGATCCCGGCAATGAAGATATCCACCTTGCCCTCAGCGTCAGCCCAGATCTCTGGGCCAGTGGTGGCATAGTGCTTCCTGGGATTGGCGGGGTTGGTGAACTGGCCGGGGATAAAGCTGTTGGGGATCTCTCTGGCCAGTTCCTTGGCCTTGGCAATGGCGTCCACCATCTTGGGGCCGGGGGTCAGCACCAGCTCCGCGCCGTAGGCGGCCATTAGGCGGCGGCGCTCTATGCTCATGGTTTCAGGCATGGTAATGATGATCCGATAGCCCCGGGCGGCAGCAAAGGCGGCCAGGGCCACGCCGGTGTTGCCGGAGGTGGGCTCGATGATCACGGTATCCTGGTTGATGAGGCCCTTTTCCTCCGCATCCTCCAGCATGGCGGCGGCGATCCGATCCTTGATGGAACCGGCGGGGTTGAACAGCTCTACCTTTGCCACGATCTCGGCGGGGATATTGTATTTCTTCTCATAGCCGGTGAGCTCCACCAGGGGGGTATGGCCGATGAGTTCCGTAACAGAATGATAAATAGACATGATATGATCTCCTTTATAATGATGTTGTTTTGTGATGGGCGTTTTGGAACGGATCAGAGACAACATCGTTGGGCGGAGACAACGGAATGGATAGGCTTCATTGGGCATCCCTCATTTCCCTATCGATTTGCTGGGATTATAATAACATATTAAACATACTGTGTCAATAGGGAAATGGATAATTTCATTGCAATTTTTCTAATTCCTAGTATAATGATATCAAAACAAAGGGGGCGGCGGAATGGAGCCACGGCTGACAGCCATCAATGAAAATGAAGTGCTGCTGTATTTGGGCTATAAGGGCGGCGAGATCCCGCCGGAGGTGCTCTCGGACATTCGTCGGTGTATGGATATTATGATGAAGGCGGCCCGGCCCAGGGCGGTGTGGCGGCAGTTTGACCTGCTGCCGGAGGGCGGCCTTTTGGGGACGGATTTTCGGCCCCAGGGCAATGACGTGAAGGAGCTCTTGAAGGACTGCTCCCAGGTGATCCTCATGGGGGCCACCCTGGGCACCGAGGTGGAGGCGCTGCTGCGCCGGGCCCAGGTGAAGAATATGGCGGACGCGGTGATCCTGGACTGCTGCGGCAGCAGCGCCATTGAGAACGTCTGCGATAATCTCTGCGCGGATCTGGAGGCGGAGGTGCGGGGGTACCTTACGGAT
>CAKTEB010000137.1 GCA_934546685.1 uncultured Oscillospiraceae bacterium | reverse complement strand
AGCTCCAGGGATACCAGCAGCACAGCCTTGCCGGCGTCCCGCTGGGCCACCAGCTGCTTGTGAATGTTCTCAATCGCGCCTACGTCCAGACCGCGGGTGGGCTGTACCGCCACCAGCAGCTCGGGACCCTTGTCCAGCTCTCGGGCGATGATGGCCTTCTGCTGGTTGCCGCCGGACATGGACCGTACCGTGGTGGTGGGGCCCTGACCGGAGCGCACGTCATATTCCTGGATGAGCCGCTGGGCGTACTTCCGCACCGCATCACGGCGGATCACGCCATGGCTCTGGAACTCCGGCTCCCAATAGCGCTGGAGCACCATGTTTTCCTCCAGGGTGTAGTCCAGCACCAGGCCGTGCTTGTGCCGATCCTCGGGGATATGGCTCATACCTGCCTTGCTGCGGGTACGAATGGAAGCCCGGGTAATATCTTTACCCTCAAGCTCCACGGTGCCGCCGGTGGGCTTCTCCAGGCCAGTGAGCGCGTATACAAACTCAGTCTGGCCGTTGCCCTCGATGCCCGCCAGACAGACGATCTCGCCCTGACGGACCTCCAGGGAGGCGTTCTTTACCGCGTCGTTTTTATGGAGCTTGGAGGGAACCGTCAGATCCTTTACCGAGAGGATCGTCTTGCCGATCTTGGGCTCCTTTTTGGAGACTGTCAGCTGGACGTCACGGCCCACCATCATGCGGGAGAGTTCCTGGGCATTGGTGTCCTTGATATCCACGGTACCGGTACACTTGCCCTTCCGGAGCACGGTGCAGCGATCCGCCACGGCCATGATCTCCGCCAGCTTGTGGGTGATAAACAGAATGCTCTTGCCCTCCTTGGTGAAGGAGCGCATGATCTCCATAAGCTCGTCGATCTCCTGGGGAGTCAGGACTGCGGTGGGCTCGTCAAAGATCAGGATCTCGTTCTCTCGGTAGAGCATCTTGAGGATTTCAACTCTCTGCTGCATGCCCACGGAGATATCCTCGATCTTGGCATCGGGATCCACCTTCAGGCCGTAGCGGTCAGAGAGCTCCACGACCTTTTTTCTGGCTTCCTTCCGATTGATGAAGCCGTTTTTGCAGGGCTCGCAGCCCAGAATGATATTGTCCAGCACGGTGAAGCACTCTACCAGCTTGAAGTGCTGATGAACCATGCCGATATGCAGTGCGGTGGCGTCGTTGGGATTCTTGATCTCCACCACCTGACCGTCCTTTTTGATGGTGCCGGATTCCGGCTGATAAAGGCCGAAGAGTACGCTCATCAGGGTTGACTTGCCAGCGCCGTTTTCTCCCAGAAGGGCATGTACCTCTCCCTTTTTCAGTTGCAGGGTGATGTTGTCATTGGCCTTGATGCCGGGGAATTCCTTGGTGATGTTCAGCATTTCAATGACGTAATCGCTCATGCACATCATCTCCCTCGTATTTTTCTGCTGTTTTGCTTTGAGCCAAAGGCCGCAAAGCGCCATATATTATTATATGGTTTTTCCCTGCAAAAAGCAAGGATATCCTTCTGATTTCTGCTGGCTTTCTGAGCGGCTCCCGCCGAAAAATCATGGAAGAAAAAATCCCGCCGCCCGGGATGGGCAGCGGGATCGCAGCTGATTGATTTAGAAATTACTCCACCACAGTCAGAGTGCAGTGATCGCCAACTGCGGGATAATCAGAGATGTCGTCGGAGATCTTGACCTCGCCGGACTTGATCTTCTCCACCAGAGCGTTGTAGTCGTCCACGGTGAAGTTCTTCATGCTCCAGGTATCGGTGGGCAGACCAACGTAGTCGCCGTCCGTAAGGGACAGGGAGGACAGGGTGCCGCCGATGGTATCCCACTGGCCGTTGAAATAGGTGTCCAGTGCGTTGTAGGTAGCTGCATACAGGCCCTTCATAGCGGAGGTGATGATGCAGGGATCAATGTTGGACTGGTCGACGTCAACGCCGATGACCTTGCCCTCGTACTTGTTGGCAGCCTCAACAGCGGAGGTGTAGATGCCGCCGCCGCAGGCGAAGACCACCTCAGTGCCGTCGGAGTACCAGCCCTCCATCTTTGCAGTGATGGTAGCGTCACCGTAGAACTGGCCGCCGTAGGTGTACTTGATCTCAACGTCTACGCCCTTCTCGTTGGCGGCGTCGTTGATGCCCTGGATGTAGCCGTAGCCATAGCGCTGAACAGCGGGAACGGCCATGCCGCCCAGGTAGCCCAGCTTGGTGTAGCCTTCCATCACAGCGGCGTAGCCAGCCAGATAGCCAGCCTGCTCCTCATGGAAGACCATGGTGTGGGTGTTCTTTGCCAGGGTGGTGTCGCCCAGATCGCTCTCGCCCACATCAACGGCGATGAACTTCACGTCGGGGTACTGATCCTGGGTCTGGCCAATGGCCTCGCCGAACAGGTAGCCGGGCATTACGATAACAGTAGCGCCCTCCTTGACAGCCTGAGCGATGGAAGCCACACGGGCCTCGGTGGAGTCGTCGGTGGGCTTGTAGTAGGTGGTCTCGATGTTGTGCTCGTTGCCATAGGCGACCATAGCCTCATAGCAGGTCTGGTTAAAGGACTCGTCGTCGATGTTGCCGACGTCGGTAACCAGAGCGATCTTGTCGGTGCCGGAAGCGGTCTCCGCACCGGAGCCAGCCTCGTCAGCAGCAGCGGCAGCGGAGCCGGCAGCAGCGGAAGAAGCGGCCGCGCTGTCATTAGAAGAGCCGCAGCCAGCGAGCATAGCCAGCATCATTGCAGCGGAAAGAAGAAGCGCAGTGATTCTTTTCATGGTATTCAACCTCCAAAAAAATTAGCGACAGATTTATCGCCACCCTATTCTTGCACACTCCGGCGAAAAAATCAACCGGTATTTTGCGTTCCGGCATGTTTTTTGAAAAGAATTCGTAAAATTCGGCCCCGAAACACGGAAAAACCGCCGCCGAGGTCATTCCCTCAGCGGCGGCACTTTATTGCGTTAACTCATATATTCCGCGGCCGAAAAACTGTATGGCAGCAGCTCCTTCAGGGTCAGACACTGGATTTGCCCATCCGTTCCGCCCAGGTAGACCTGAAGATCATCCCGGCAGAACTCCCGAAGGGCCTGACGGCACACGCCGCAGGGCGGGAAGATGCCGGTGATCGTTCCATCCTTGCCGCCCACCACGGCGATAGCGGTAAAATCCCGTTTGCCGTCGTAGACTGCCTTGAACAGGGCCGTGCGCTCAGCGCAGACCGTGGGTGTAAAGGAGGCGTTTTCAATGTTGCAGCCCTGATACACCGTGCCGTCGGCGCACAGCAGCGCCGCGCCGACCTTATAGCCGGAGTAGGGAGCATAGGCTCTCGTCATGGCCTCCGTGGCCAGAGCCACTAGGGTTTCCTTCGTCATAAAAAAGCTCCTCTCTAG
>CAKTEB010000136.1 GCA_934546685.1 uncultured Oscillospiraceae bacterium | reverse complement strand
GCTTCAGGGCGTCCCGCACCTGTTCGGGGGTGGTGTTGGGGATCTGCGCGCCTGCGGTGGCCTGGTTGCCGCCGCCGCCCAGAGGCTCCAGAATCATCTGCACGTTGGCCTCGCCGATGGAGCGGGCGGAGCAGATGACGCGGTCATCGTCGGGGTAGAAGACAAAGGACGCCTCAATGCCGGAGATGTTCAGCAGCTCGTCGGCGGCCTGGGCGGCAATGATCCGATCCGAGGTATAGTCGAGGCAGCACAGGGCGATGGAGCCCCGGTAGAGCTCTGCGTGCTGAATGATCTCATAGCGGTCCAGAGTGGCATGGAGGTCGTTCTGGAACAGCAGCTTCACCGCCACGGTATCCGCGCCGTTCTTCCGCAGCCAGGCCGCGGCCTCAAAGGTCCTTGCGCCGGTGCGCACGGAGAACTTCTTGGTGTCCAGCACGATGCCGGCCAGCAGGGAAAGAGTCTCCACCGGCAGCACATCCTCCCGATCCGTGAGATACTGCACCAGCTCGGTGACCAGCTCACAGGCGGAGGAGGCATAGGGCTCATGGAAGTTGAGAACGGCGTTATCGATATAATCGGCGGCACGCCGGTGATGGTCGATAACCGCGATGCGGCTGGCCGCGTCCAAAACCTCTTTGGATTCCACCTGGCCGGGGCGGTTGGTATCCACCACCACCAGCAGGGTGTCCTCGTCCAGCATGGTCATGGCCTCCTGGGGATCCAGGAAGCAGTCCTGATACTGGGGCACTGCCTGAAGCTTCTCCAGCAGGGGCTTGGAGGCGTTGTGCTGGAGATCGATGACGATGCGGGCAGGGCAGCCCAGCTTCCGGCAGATGCACATGACGCCTGCCGCAGCGCCCACCGCATCGATATCCGCGTTCTTGTGGCCCATAATCAGAACTCCAGAGGACTCGGTCATGAGCTCCTGGAGGGCACCGGCCATGACCCGGGACTTGACCTTGGTGCGGCGCTCGGCCTCCTTGGCCTTGCCGCCGTAGAAGGAGAAGTTGTAGCGGTCCTTGATGACCGCCTGGTCGCCGCCGCGGCTCAGAGACATTTCAATGCACAGGGAGGCAAAATCATAGCTTTCCTGAAGACTGGCGCCGTCCTTGCCCACGCCGATGCTCAGGGTGGCAGGGGTGCCGAAGTCGTTGGTGATCTCCCGAACGGAGTCCAGAATGGAGAACTTCTCGTCGATGTAATGAGGCAGCTCCCGCTGCTCAAAGAGGAAGAGGTAGCGGTTGCGCTCCAAACGCCGGAGAATGCCGCTGGAGTCGGCGGTCCAGCTGGTGATGGCGTCGTCCAGCCGGGCGGAGAGATTGGATACGGATTTATCCGGCAGATTGGAGGTCAGCTCGTCGAAGTTGTCCACCAGAATGATGCTGACCACGGGGCGGCTCAGCTGATATTCGTCCTGGGTATTCAAAAGATCGGTCATATCCACAAAGTAGAGCATGGCCGTCAGATAACCGGCGCCGTCCTCCTGAGAGCGGATATAGTCGCCGTAGACCCGATAGCGGCAGCCGTCCCGAACGGCCTCGTCAGGGCACTCGCTGCGGCCCTCGGTGAGCCAGTCGGTGCTGAAATCCGGGAAGATATCCGTGAGGCAGACCTCGAAGAGGCTGTCAGAGGCCCCGGAGAGGCGCATGAAGGCATCGTTGCACCACATGATCTCCTGATCGGTCATATTGAGGATCACTGCCGGAACCGGGATGCTCATTTCCTCATTGGAAACAGAATCCACAGAGATACTGGCGTCCTGCAAATATTGGGCGATGTCCCTTTTCCGGCGGGAAGCCCGGATCCGATAGTAGATGAAAAGCCCCACAGTGAGCACGGTCTGGACGGCGGCCAGAATATAGGTCCCTCTGCACCAGGAGACCAGGCAGAACGCCGCCATGACGGTAAAATACACCACCAGATTGGTAGAAAAGAGACGGGATAGCTTCTTATTCAAGCAGCAGCAGCTCCTTTCGAGGCAGGGCGCTAAATACCCAGCCTACGATTAAGCTATTATATCATAGCCGGGACGGGAAACACAAGTGGAAACCAGGCCTCCAGGCATATTTTTCGGGGAATATCCCGTCCCGTGACGGACATTTGAAATTCTATGTATACTTTTTGGAGCAGCTGTGATATAATAAACTGAAATGATTTGCGAAAGCAGATTTTAACGAGTGCATTATGTACGGAAGTACAATGATATATTTAAGGATCATCCATAGCCAGCCAGGCTCCTGCATAAATTCCGCTGACGATACGGGGTCAGCGGCGCGGAAAGCGGATATGGGCGTTCCCGATTCCTGTTCATAAGCATAGGCATTGCCGCACTGCAACGGTATTGCCTAAACTGCATCCACCAGATTGGCGGGTGCTTTGTTCGGTGCTGTCTTTTTAGGCAGAATTACATGATAGATCCGCTGTCTGGCACAGCCGCCAGCGGCGAAATGAATGGAGTAGTGATAAATTTTGGCTGAAAAATTGAAGATCATTTCCCTGGGCGGTCTCAACGAGATCGGTAAAAACATCACCGTGCTGGAATACGGCGGCGATATGATCGTGGTGGACTGCGGCCTGGGCTTCCCTGAGGACGACATGTACGGCGTGGATCTGGTGGTGCCGGATGTGACCTATCTCATCAAGAACCAGCAGAAGCTCCGGGGATTTTTCCTGACCCATGGCCACGAGGACCACATCGGCGGCCTGCCCTATGTGCTGGAGCAGGTGAACGCCCCCGTCCACACCACCCGGCTCACCGCCGGTCTGGTGCAGATCAAGCTGGAGGAGCATGGGCTCCTGGAGTCCACCAAGATCGTGACCCACGAGGCCGGCGAGACCGTGAAGGCCGGCTGCTTTAAGGTGGAGTTCATCCATGTAAACCATTCCATTGCCGACGCGGTGGCCTTCGCCATCCATACCCCGGTGGGCGTGGTGGTCATGACCGGTGACTTTAAGATCGATTCCACTCCCATCTCCGGCAATATCATCGACCTGGCCCGGCTCGGCGCCCTGGGCAACAAGGGCGTTCTGGCACTGCTCTGCGACTCTACCAATGTGGAGCGGGAGGGCTTCTCTCCCTCGGAGCGGAAGGTGTCCCGGTCCTTTGACAGCATGTTCAAGGGCTGCGACCAGCGGATCATCGTCACCACCTTTGCCTCCAACGTGGACCGGATCCAGACCGTCCTGAACGTGGCGGCCAAATACGGCAGAAAGGTGGCCGTTACCGGCCGCAGCATGGAGAACATTCTGAAGGTCTCCATGGAGCTGGGATATCTGGACGTGCCCAAGAACACCCTGGTGGACATCAACGCCACCAAGAGTCTGCCCAAGGAGAAGACGGTCATCATTACCACCGGCTCCCAGGGCGAGAATATGTCCGCCCTGTACCGGATGGCCTTCTC
>CAKTEB010000135.1 GCA_934546685.1 uncultured Oscillospiraceae bacterium | reverse complement strand
GCCGCCTGCCCGCTCGGAATCGTACTCCAGGAAGAAGCCGTCCACATGGCAGCCGCCGAACAGGGTCTCGGCCACAGGCTCATAGCCGCCGGAGTGGGACCAGGTGGAGCGGAAGTTGCCCCGGCAGATGTGCATGGTGATGACCATGTCATCAGGCTTGGCCTCCAGGGCCAGGTTGATCATGTCTACATACTTGCGGGCCAGGACGTCTACGTCGATACCGCGGGCGGTATAAGCCTTGCGCTTCTCCTGGGAGCACAGCTCACCCCAGGAGGTGTCGTCCAGCTGGAGGTAGCGGCAGTCTGCATCGTAGAAGGCGCGGATGGCCTTCTGATAGCACAGGGCAATATCATGGAGTGGAGCTGTTACAGCAGTACGGCGGCGAGGAATACGATTTCCGCATCCGAGAGACGGAGACCTACCAGATCATTGAGGATGTAGCTCGGCTCCGCAGTGAAGTGGGCGTATTGTATCTCAATGAGTTCAACGAAACGTTGATCCGCAAGGAGCTGCGGGAAAACGAGCTGCAATTCCACCATCTGTTTACCGCCAAGCCCCATGTGTTTGTCAGCGCCCACGGTCCCCTGGCGCAAAAGCAAACCATTACCCTGGAGAATCTGGAGCCCTATCCCCGGCTGTCCTATGAGCAGGGCCAGCACAATTCCTTCTACTTCTCTGAGGAGATTTTATCCACCCGCAGCAGCAAAAAGGACATTCAGGTCTGTGACCGGGCCACGCTGTTCAACCTGCTCATCGGCCTGAACGGCTACACCATTTGCAGCGGCGTTATTAACGAGACCCTCAACGGCAAGGGCATTGTGGCGGTGCCGCTGGCGGTGGAGGACTATATGGAGATCGGGTACATCACCCACCGGAAGATCGTACCGGGGTTCTTTGGGCAGAGGTATATTGAACTGCCGGAGAATCATGTGAAGGATTGGAGCGGAGCGCCGGAGATATGACAAAGCCCCTGCCGCAGTCAAGCTGCGGCAGGGGTAATCTCTTTAGGCGTGGGCTTTCCCACATTCGTTGCCCGTGGGTGTTTTCCCAACTGGATGAAAGGTCGGTACGATCTTCTCCACCATCTCCACGATGTGGGGATCGTTCTCATAGCTGGCCTGAGCCAGCTGCACCAGCTGGTGCAGGAACGTCACCGTGTCGAAGGGGATAGGCTTCCCGATGTGGATCAGCTCATTCTCCGTCTTCATCATGCCTTCCTCGGCCATGAGCTTTTCCTCATAGAGCTTTTCGCCGGGACGGAGGCCGGAGTAGACGATCTTGATGTCCTCGTCGGGGGTAAAGCCGGACAACCGGATCAGGTTCCGGGCCAGGGTATCAATCTTCACCGGCTGGCCCATGTCCAGCACAAAGATCTCACCGCCCCAGGCATAGGTACCAGCCTGGAGCACCAGGCTCACCGCCTCAGGAATGGTCATAAAATAGCGAGTCACGTCAGGGTGGGTCACGGTCACCGGGCCGCCCGCCTCGATCTGCTTCTTGAACAGCGGGATCACGGAGCCATTGCTGCCCAGCACATTACCGAAGCGCACCGCCACGAACTGGGTACCCATTCGATCCTGATTCCGAACGCTTTCAGCCTTTAGGGTACCCTCGTCAATGGTGCTTCTGGCCATCTCCAGCTGCCGAACGATGCCGTCGCAGCCGTGGGCATGGAGCCTTGGCAGCAGGTCATAGCGCCCGGAGCGGCTCACCGCGTCCATGCTCTGGATGACCATTTCGCAGAGGCGCTTGCTGGCGCCCATGATATTGGTGGGATTTACGGCCTTGTCGGTGCTGATGAGGACAAACCGTTTGGTGCCGTTCTTCAGGGCCGCATAGGCGGTCTTGTATGTACCCACCACGTTGTTCTTAATGGCCTCGTTGGGACTGGTCTCCATTAGGGGCACATGCTTGTGCGCAGCCGCATGGTAGACAATATCGGGCTTGTAGGTCTCGAAAACCTGCTCGATCCGACGGGTATCCCGAACCGAGCCAATGATGGTCTTGAGATTCAAACGCTGGCCGTATTTCCGCTTCAGCTCCTGCTCGATCTCATAGGCGTTATTCTCGTACACGTCGAAAATCACCAGCAGCTTGGGCCCGTGGGCGGCGATTTGACGGCACAGCTCACTGCCGATGGAACCGCCTCCGCCAGTGACCAAAATGGTCTTGCCCCGGATCTGCCGAAAGATCTCGTCCATATCCACCTGGATGGTCTCTCGGCCCAATAGATCCTCCACCGCCACCGGATGCATTTTGCTGAGCAGTACCTCGCCGTTGGCCATCTGATAGACGCCGGGCAGCACCTTCATCTCGCAGCCCGCCTCCTGACAGATGGTCAGGATATCCCGCTTCTCCTCTGGAGTGGCAGAGGGCACCGCAAACAGGATCTGGTCGATGCGGTACTTTTTCACAGCTCCCAGGATATGCTCCCGGCCTCCCACCACGGGCACGCCGTCGATATAGCGTCCCCATTTGTTGGAGTTGTCGTCGATGACGCAGACCGGCTTTGCATTGACCTTAGAGGACACCATTAGCTCCTTGATGACCACCTGCCCAGCCGCGCCAGCACCGATGACCATAGCCCGGTGCTCCACGCTCTGTACCCGGTCCCGCTTGGCCCGGAGCAGGGTGATATACCGGTAAGCAAAGCGCACGGCGATCACCAGCACGAACTGTATCACCGTGCCAATGATGTAGTAGCTCACCGGCATCCGCTCGAACAGCAGGGTAATGGCCACCACATGGAATACCGCTGTAATCAGGTTTGCCAAGAAGATCCGGCTGAGCTCCGACACACTGGCAAACCGCCAAATGCTGTTGTACAGATGGAACGCAAAGAACACGCCTACGGCCACCACCGTATAGATCGGCGTAAAATGGATAAAGGCCGTCAGGTATTCCTCTGGGATGCTGGAATACACCATGTCGAATCGCAGCAGCAATGCCGCAAAATAGGAAAAGTTCACCGCGATCACATCATAGATGACCAGGAAAAACGCAATCAGCATCCAGTGCTCGAATCTGCGCCGGATTCGGTGTGTCTCCTTCTGTTCCGTCTGGTTGTTCATAGGGTCTTTATCTCCTCATAGCTGGGATGCTTGTGCGATCCCAGTGATTTCTTAGTTTCACATTGTTTTTACATAATATCACAGAATTATATTAAATGCAACTTTTCTATAACTGTTGTACTTTGAATTTATTTGGGTTTGTGGAAATATTTTATTTTTCTGCCGTCAAATATGGCCCACAGGTACAACCGCCCGTGGGCCATTGATCACTCACTCCACCGTAACGCTCTTGGCCAGATTTCTGGGCTTATCCACATCGCAGCCCCGCAGCAGGGACACATAGTAAGAAAACAGCTGCAAGGGAATCACGGACAGGCTGGGCTGTAGGATCT
>CAKTEB010000134.1 GCA_934546685.1 uncultured Oscillospiraceae bacterium | reverse complement strand
GTCTACACCGCCCAGGTGATCCCGGGCATTCTCGTCAGTGACCTGCTCGGAATCCACCCAGCGGATGTTCACGTTCACATCGTTCTCAATACCGCCGTGGGTCAGCGCCTCCACCACGGAAAGATAGGAGTCGTGGAGCTGGACATACTTGCCCACCAGCGCGATCTCCACAGAATCCTTGCAGGTCTTAGCCCGCTTTACCATGGCCGTCCACTCGGACAGATCCGGCTCCGGCACGTCCAGCTTCAGCCGGCGGCATACCACCTTGGCAAGGCCCTCGTCCTCCAGCATCAGCGGGACCTCATAGAGGATGGGGGCGTTGAGGTTGGGGATCACCGCGTCGGGCTGGATGTTGCAGAACAGGGAGATCTTGCTGCGGATCTCCTCGGTAATGGGCTGATCCGCACGGCAGACGATCACGTCAGGCTGGATACCGATGGACAGGAGCTCCTTGCAGGAATGCTGTGTGGGCTTGCTCTTGAGCTCGTTGGAGCCGGGGATGGACACCACCAGGGACACATGGATATACATGACGTCCTCTCTGGGATTCTCCTGGCCCACCTGCCGGATGGCCTCCAGGAAGGGCTGGGACTCGATGTCGCCAACGGTGCCGCCGATCTCGGTGATGACCACATCGGTATTGGTGGACTTGCCCACCCGATAGATGCGCTCCTTGATCTCGTTGGTAATGTGGGGAATCACCTGGATGGTGCGGCCCAGGTAGTCGCCGCTGCGCTCCCGGTTCAGTACGGACCAGTACACCTTGCCGGAGGTCACGGAGGAATTCACCGTCAGGTTTTCGTCGGTAAAGCGCTCATAATGGCCCAGATCCAGATCCGTCTCCGCACCGTCGTCGGTGACAAAGACCTCGCCGTGCTGGAAGGGGCTCATGGTGCCGGGGTCTACGTTGAGGTAGGGATCGAATTTCTGGATGGTGACCTTCAAACCCCGTTGTTTGAGGAGCCGACCCAGACTGGCCGCCGTGATGCCCTTGCCGAGGCCGGAAACCACGCCGCCTGTTACGAAGATATATTTGACTGCCATACACTTCGCCTCCATCGTAAATTCACCTGCCTATTCTACTCTTTTGGACATTTGCCGTCAAGAGCAGATGTGTAGAAATATTCCCACCCGTCAAACGGGTTTTCGTGGAAGTGGTCGTGTCGGCGCTTCCCGGGGTGCACGGCCTTGGTTGCAGCTGTCCTGAAGATATTCACGAAAATATTCATGATCCGTTCACATTCTCCCCCCGGGATTTCCGGAAAAACCGCCTGAAATCACAGGAGTTTTTCACATTATCCACAGAGTTGTCCACAATTTAGAACAGCAGTTTTCCACCAAAAAAAGTGCATATGCCGTTGACATAAACAAAAACCTGGTCTTTAACCTAGCAAAACCGCCGGATTATTATCAATCTGTAATTGTTTTGCAGTTAAGAGATATATTTTTGTAACCTTCGCAGTTACTTTCCGTAACCGGTTTTGTCAACCAAATTATACGGTCTCCGGCTGTGGATATTCATGGGGATATTCATATTCCGTTCATAAATTTCCGAGAATCTATGAAAATTAGAATTGTGTGCTTCCAATGAGTTTTTCACATTGTCCACAGAGTTATCCACAATTCCTTCGGCTTTTGCACAGCTGTGGAAATACCGCATACGACGTTGACATAATGTATGGTACCTTTCCCGCCGTTTTCCCTGCTTAAAAGGTCAGATCCGTCAGATCCTCCAGGCTGAGCTCTGGGTGCAGGGCGCTGTTGATGCCGTAGGCCAGCACCCGGGCGATCTCCCGTACCCGGCGGTCAATATCCCCGGAGGTGACGATCATCCCCGTGGACACCTGCCGGAGCCTATCCTCGTCCGCCTCCATCCCTGCCCGCTCAAAGAGATCCGCCGCCATGGTGGCCGCGTCGGTGACCGTGGGCACCCCCAGGGCGACAACCGGACAGCCGATGGCGCTCTGATCCAGGGCGCTGCGCCGGTTGCCGATGCCGGAGCCTGGAGCAATGCCGGTATTGCTGATCTGGAGTGTACTGCACAGCCGCCCTGTATCCCGGGCCGCCAGGGCGTCCACAGCGATCACCGCCGCTGCCCCGATCCGCTGGGCCAGAGCTCGAACCGTCTCCGCGCTCTCCACTCCGGTGGTGCCCAATACTCCCGGCACCGTGGCGGATACCGGGCGAAAGCTCCCGAAGGTCTCCGGAGCCTGGTGGAGCATATGCCGGGTCACCAGAATATGATCCGCCGTCAGGGGCCCGATGGCATCCGGGGTCACCTCCCGGTTTCCAAGGCCCGCCACCAGCACCGGCAGCTTCGGCCCTAAATCCAGCAGCTCACTTAGATACCCCGCCACGCTCTCGGCCGCCTGCTGAAAGCTGTTCTTCTCCCGCCGGAGCACCGGCCCCAGCTCCAGGGTCACATAGGTGCCCTTGGGCTTCCCCAGCGCCCCCTCCCCTGCCTTTGACGTGATGCGGACGATGGTGGCCTCTGTCCCATAGCGCCGCTCCCGCCTGACTGTCACGCCTCTGGGCTCTTTTCCCTGCTGCCGCAGCTCCCCGGCCTTCTCCAGGGCCAGATCTGTCCGAATTTCCATGTTTGCTGTCGCCTCCTCTCCGGTATCCTGCCACCAAGGGGCTATATTTAGTCCCTCCGGCCCGGAAAAACCACAATATTTTTTGAAAAAGTTGAAATTTGCTCTTGATTTTATCGGATAGACCGTGTATAATTTAACCCTGCATGATAGTCAACTAGGCGATTTATGCCTTTCTGGCTAGATATCTTACAGATGTGGAGGAGGTGTTTTTCGTGCCTAACATTAAATCTGCCAAGAAGAGAGTGCTTGTCTCCAAAGCTGCCAACGACATCAACAAGGCGAACAAGTCTCTGCTGAAGACCAACGTAAAGAAGTTCGAGGCTGCTGCTGCTTCCGGCGATAAGGAAGCTGCTGCTGTTGCTGCAAAGGTCGCCATTGCCACCATCGACAAGTCCGTGGGCAAGGGTATCCTCCACAAGAACACTGCCGCTCATAAGAAGAGCAGCATTGCTCAGAAGCTCAACACCCTCTAATGGAGCATAGACTTCCGCCTCAAGCATCCGCTTGAGGCGGTTTCTTTCTTTTAGGCAACACCACACAAATGTGTCGTCGGGCTTCAGCCGATCTTTTCCGCCGGAAATACGTTATTTTTTCTCGAAATACACAAAGTATTCCATCGAAAAACTGCCTTTTTCCGACGAAAAATCTCAGGCTGGATCCTCGCCGCCAATTCGTGTGGTGTTGCCTTTGTTTTTATACTTCTTTATCATTTTCCGTCCGTATGTTCTGTACATCCGCCGGAGTTTGATGTATAATGGAAGCACATTTTGCAATTATTCTGCCTGGAGGTTAAACATATGAATTACGCAGAGGAATCCCTAAAGCTCCACTATCAGTGGAAGGGCAAGCTGGACACCGTACCGAAAATGAAGGTGGAAAACAGCGACGATCTGTCCCTGGCCTACACCC
>CAKTEB010000133.1 GCA_934546685.1 uncultured Oscillospiraceae bacterium | reverse complement strand
TCCAGACGTGGGCGCATTGGTGCCTAGCCCGAATTTTAATCGCAAGGGGCGCTCCGCTTATCCCCCCTTGCTCGTGCGTACTGCACTGCGGAGGTTGCACGAATGCACGCACAAGTTTTAGAGCGTGGCCGCAGTAGGCACGAAGGGGGCGGAAGCAGTGCCGCAGGCATGCCGCCCCCTGATTAAAATTCGGGCGGAGTACCAATGCGAACTCGTAAAATCCGATTCGCCGACATGGAAGGCGTAAGCCGCATATAGGGTCCGGGGGATCCAACGGGGGCCCGCAGGCCCCCTTGGTCGCTCTTTCCCCTCTTTCTGTCGATACAGAAAGGGGGTCCCCGAAGGGCGTTAGGTCACGTACTGAGGTAGAAAATCACTTGCTATCTGTCCTGAAAGGCGGTTATTCTATGGAAATCGAGCTAAAGCCCATGAGCCAGGAAACTGTGGGACTGCTGGACCAGCTGAGCGCCGTGTGCCGCCGCTACGGGGTAGATTACTGCCGCGCCAGCCAGTGTCAGCGGGAGCTCATGGAGTCCATCGCACTGTACGAGTTCCGGCTTCGCCAGGCCCACGACCAGGGGCTGCCCCGCGGCGCTGTGCCGCCGTTCCTGGGCCTCAAGCGCAGCAGCCGCAGCGAAAACACCCCGGCGTGAGGCCCCTCCATCGGTATTTCCCCGAAAATCATTCTGAGTCAGCCAAATGGGTGCATTGCAGTCCTTTCTGCAATGCACCCATGCTTTATCCTTCTGGATTTTTCCTCCCGCTCATTCCAGCCTCCGCAGCCGCCCCCGGTACGCCTCTCCCAGCTCCAGCTCCGGCCTGTGCTGGATCCGGAAGGCCAGGGGATCGGACCTGCGCTTCACCTCTGTGAGCCGCTCCGGGATCCCCAGCAGCTCCTGGCGGCAGATCTCCGCGCTGTTCCGGTCGCCCATGCGGCCGTATTCCGTATAGGCGTCCCACAGCCGGTCAAAATATTCCTGATATCCGGTCAGATCGTAGGGCGCGTTGTCCAGGGCCCGCCGGGAATAGCCCATCATGGCCGCGATATCCCCCCGGGCCTGGGCCACGTTGGCCTTGGCCGTGTACGCCAGATCCGAATAGGGATCCAGCCGCAGGATCCGGTCCGCGTAATCCTCCATGGGCTCCGCCTCATCCTGCTGGGCCAACATAGCCGTCAGCGCCTGGGTATGGAAGGGCGTGAGTATGAGAGCGCTCTCCGGATATCCCAGATAATACAGGGTGTCCCCTGCCCCCAGATACAGCCCGGCGATCACGAACAGTCCGCATACCACGGACACCGGGAGCCTGGGCAGCTCCGCCTCCCTGCCCCGATCCACCTCCATGAGGCACAGCAGCACCAGCCACAGGCTCAGGAATTGCAGGTCGAAATCCATCATGCAGTGTACCGCGAATACGGGGATCATCAGCCGCTTCCAGAGCCCCGCCCCCCGGCGGAAGAACCCCCGGGCCAGGGCCGCGATCAGCAAGATCACCGGGATCCAGCCGATGTCCAACGCCAGCTGCAAGACCTCATTGTGTACATATGACACATGGTACACCCCGTGCTGGATGGACCCCTGCACCGCCCGATACCCCTGATACCCCAGCCCGAAGGGATGCCGCAAAACCACTGGTACTGCGTCCTTCCAGTATAAAAGCCGGGTCAAAAAGGAGCTGTCCCCGGTGGAGGTGGAGAGCACCCGGCCCGCGGCGCTGGCCGCCTCGGTGCCCAAATTGTAGAGCCCCGACAGCAAAAGCGCCGCCCCCAGGCTCCCCGCCATCTCCAGGAAAAACCGCGGCTTTCGGCGGGAAACGCACAGGCAGATCAGGCACAGCCCCAGCAGCAAAAACGTGGTGCGGCTGCCGGATAAGAGGATCCCCAGCATCAAAATCATGTCCAGCCCCCAGCGCCATTTCCCCCGCTTTTCCTCGGTGCCGGAGAGGATGATCCCCAGCAGCAGAAACAGGGCGAAGCTGTTGGCGTACTCAAAGCTGCCGCAGAGTCTCCCTCTCCAGGACACCATCCGGGAAACCGCGGGCACGAAGGACAGGGGGATGGCCGCCAGGGTCATCACCGCCCCGGAGAAGGGTATGAGAGAAAGGGATGACCGCTGGGTCTCCCCATCCATCTGCATCAGGACCAGCGCCAGGATCCCCAGGGCCGGGGCCCGGGCAATGGCAAACGCCGCCGAGCCCCTGTCCGCCGCCCAGATGGTGCTCAGGCAGTAGAGCGCCACCGCCGCCAGCACCCCCAGGGAGCCCAGCCCCAGCCGGAGCCGTAGGGGGTGCTTTCGGCCCCATACCCCCAGGAAAATCAGCCCCGCCAGCCCGGTCAGGGCCCAAAACACCGTGTAATACCCCCCGGAGCCAAAGGGCAGCGTAAACAGCAGCCAGCCCAAAAACCGCCCCGGCCCGGGCTCCTTCCGCCGTACCAGAAGATAGCCCAGTCCCCCGGCCAAACCCACAGCTCCCAGCCGCGCCAGCCACAGCAGTACCGTCGAACTCATGTCACATTTCCCCCCGATTTCTATGAAAGGCAACCATATACAGGATTATACCATATTTCTCCGCAGATGAGAAGTCCCGGCATGCCCGCCCCCGCCTCTTGCATTTCGCCCAATTTCCCACTATAATATTCGTAAAAAATACCCAAATCGAAAGGAATTTTACCATGAACCAGGCCTATTACGCGCGGCTGAAGCGCCGCATCAACCAGCCGGAGCTGTTCTCCGGCTACAACGGCATCCAGGTCACGGAGATCCGGGAGCATTACGCCGAGGGCGTCCTGACCATGTCCCCCCACAGCATGAATCCCCGGGGCATCGTCCACGGGGGCTGCCTCTCCACCCTTATGGACACCGTGGCGGGCATCGCCGCCTGCACCGACGGCCGGGGCTGCGTGACCCTGAACTGCACCGTCAGCTATCTCCGCTCCGCCCAGGGCGCGGGACAGGTCCGGTGTACCGTGAAGCCGGTGAAGGTGGGCCGGACCATCGCCGTCTATGAGGCCCAGTGCCTTGGCGAGGACGGGCGGCAGGTGGCCACCGGAACGTATACCTTCTTCTTGAAGGAGCTGCTGCCGGAGGCGGAGGGAAAGAAGGAAGAATAGGGAAGCAATTTGGGGTGCGGTGCGTCGTCGCAAGCTCCATATCCCTCGTCTTGCCCTTTGGGGCAAGAGCTCGCTCATTCCGCAGCTCCTCCTCTCCCCAGCGAACCCGCTTCGCTGGGCTTCGCCGGGGCCCCCAATTCTTGCTTCCGCGCCCTTTTTGTCTGGCTGGGTATGATTTTCGTGGGGGCTAGCAATCACCCGCTTGGGCGCACTGCAAAAAACTCACGGTCTCCGACGCCCCATCTTTCGTTGCACGACGAAAGATGGGGGAGAAAGGCGTGGCAAGGGGCTTCGGCCCCTTGCATCCCCCTGGGGTTAATAGGGACAGGATTTGACGAATCGGTTCCAGACGTGCTCGCCTAACTGCCTAGCCCGAATTCTAATCGCAAGGGGCGCTCCGCTTATCCCCCCTTGCTCGTGCCTACTGCACTGCGGAGGTTAAATAACGTTATGCAAA
>CAKTEB010000132.1 GCA_934546685.1 uncultured Oscillospiraceae bacterium | reverse complement strand
ACGAGGAAGGCGGCGCAACCATTAAGCTGCCCTCCCGGAACGGATAAGGAGGAACATAATGGCGATTTCCGGTACTTACTATGTGAAAATGTGGCTTCCCGATGCGAAGCTGGTCCACGGCCCCGACTTTCAGCCCGGGCCTCCTGCCGGCGGCCCTCCCCCCGAGGGAATGCCCGGCGGCGATATGCCCCCCATGCCCGGCGGTCCCGGCGCGGCTGCGCCCCAGGTGGAGCTAAAAGACTACGGTCAGCCCGGCCACGGAGCCTTTGAGGGAGATATGACTTTCCACTTTACCCCCAATCCGGATGGGACCCTCAGCGGCGACGCCGACGGTAGTCCCATCAACTTCGGCTTTTACACGGGAGATGAGTTTTTCAAGGTGGATTTCCCCGCCGGCCCCGGCCGCTGGGAGATCTGGGCCCGTGTGGACAAGGACGGTTTTATTGAAGGCATGATCTCCGTGGGTGGAAACAAGGGCTTCCCCAATCTGGTCTACGGAAAGAAAATTGACTGAGAAGGAGATTCGGAATATGAAAAAACGTATACTTTCCATCCTGCTGATGCTCAGCATGGTGTGCCTACTGTTTGCAGGCTGCGGCGGGGACAAATCCACAAGCGAAGCCCGGCAGAGCACGGATGCAAAAACGGTGGAAACGCAGGCTCCTGCGGAGACGCAAGCAGGGGCTGATCTTGAAAACGAAGAAGCAAGCGGGATTGAAAGCGTAGTGGATGCAGTACCCACCGTGGAGCACCGGACCAATATGCCCGGCCGCGACAAGGCGGAGCTGGACTATCAAAACGAGGTAAGTCTGCCCCTGAGCGAGGACAGTGTGGAACTGACCATGCTGACCACCGCGGTAAACCTGATGGGGGACCTTGCCAACATCGGCATCCAGAACTATAACGATTTTGAGTATATGCAGAAGCTGGAGGAGCAGACCGGGATCCATGTGGAGACCACAGAGGTCAACTTCTTTACGGCCTCCGAGCAGTACAATGTGATCGTGGCCTCCGGAGACTATCCGGATCTGTTCAAGAATCTGGGTACTTACTATTCCACCGGGCTGACCGGCGCGCTGGCGGATGAGATCATCATCGATCTGACCGAGGATCTTTCGGAATACGCGCCCAACTATGACTACCTGATCCACTCCAATGGAGCGCAGACCCCGTATTTCCTGAGTGACGACATGGTCCTCCAGTTCATGGGTACCTATGACAGCTTTGTGAATAATCAGGGGCTGGTGATCCGGAAGGACTGGCTGGAGGACCTTAATATGGAGGTCCCCACGACCTACGACGAGCTGCATGATGCGCTGACCGCCTTTAAGAACGAAAAGGGTGCGTCCACGGCCATCTACATGACCAACAACTGCAACATTACCACCCTGACCGAGGGCTACAATGTAGCGTCCTATGCGGCCAGCGGCAATGCCGGCGGCGCGGGCGGTACGGCGTCGGGCCTTCCCTATTATGTGGAGGACGGCGTTGTAAAGTGCAGCCTGATCGAGGACGGATTCCGGGACTATCTGAAGATGCTGAACCAGTGGCGCATGGAGGGGCTTATGGACCCAGACTTTATCTCCATTGAGTACGACCCCTTCTCCAGCTATCTGGACGGCCAGATCACAACGGATCAGATGGGCGTATGGCCCACCTCCGGTGAGGGCATCGACAAATATACCGTGCCTGTGACCAGTATGGCGTCTCACGTGCAAAAGGAGGGGGATATGCAGCACCTGACGGAAATGACGCTGGCCCCTGCCGACGACATCACCTGTATCTCCATCTCTACCGGCTGCGCGGAGCCTGAACTGGCCATGCGGTGGCTGGACTACTGGTTCTCCGAGGACGGCATCCTGCTGTACAACTACGGCCAGGAGGGCGTGGACTTTACGCTGGACGCGGAGGGAACACCGCTGTTCACGGATGCGATTTTGAACAATGAATTTGCCCTGCCTGTGTCCCAGTACATGCGCTGCCGCTGCGCCTTCGGCACCATGCCGTCCCTGATGCTGCGGTACCGCACCGGTGATCTGAACTCTGATCTGGTCAATGAGGCATGGGAAGTGTGGACCTCCAATCTGGACGGCACCATGGCCATCTCCTCCAATGTGACCATGACCACCGAGCAGAGAGAACAGGAGGGGCGTATCTCCTCCGATATTCTGACCTATGCCAACGAGCGCGTGGCCCAGTTTGCCATTGGTGAGATGGACATCGACAAGGACTGGGATACCTTTGTGGAGGAACTCAAGAGTATGAACATTGAGGAATGCATTGCGCTGGAGCAGGAGGCTTACGACAACACGGTCAGCTGATCGCCGGTAAGACATGACAGCCCGGCTTTTGCCGGGCTGTTTTTGAGAAAGGAAGATACCATTGAAATATGAGCATTTGTTGTCACCACTGAAAATCGGCAATGTGACACTGAAAAACCGGATTCTGAACTCCAAATGTGTGTCCTCGGACAACCAGGAGCCCATGCTCTCCGGTCCCTTCTATGAGCATCTGGCGAGAAACGGTGCCGCCTGGGTCTGCGTGGGCGTGGGCGCCTATCCAGACTGCGAGGGAAATTACAGCAAAATGGCCCCCTGCCACATGGATGACCCCAAGGCCATGGAGGACTATCGGGAGATCGTGAACCGGATCCACAAGCACGGTGCGCTGGCATCTGCCTCCATGATGGCCATTGAGCCCCAGAACGTGAATATCTCCGATACTCCCAACTGGGATGAGATCCCAATGACTGGGGACTACTCCCAGAACCTGTTCAACAAGCCCGGCATTTCCGCAGAGCGGCTGGAGGGCATGATCCAGGATTTTGTACACGTCAGTCAGGAACTGCAGAAACTGGGCTTTGACGGTGTGACCATCTACGGCTGTTACCGGGGCAGCATTCTGGCATGCTCGCTCAGTCCGCTTCTCAACCAGCGGACAGACAAGTACGGCGGAAAAACCATGGCGGAGCGCGCCACATTGACCCTTGAAATTTTCCGGCGCATCAAGGAGGCCTGTGGGCAGGACTGCCTGATCGAGATGCAGATTTCCGCCACGGAGGAGGGTGGCTACACCCAGGAGGACTGGCTTACATACTGCCAGCTGTGTGAGGGCCTGGTGGACATCTTCCAGATCCGGGGCTGGGACGGCTCTTTCACCCATGTAAACAGCCACAATCTTGTGAAGGAAAATCCCTATAACCTCCAGTTTGCGGAGGCGTTCAAAAAGCGGGGCATCAAGGCAGTGGTGTCCCCCGTGGGCGGATTCCGGGACCCGGAGCTCATCGACAAATTTATTGCCGACGGCAAGACAGACTGCGTTTCCGTGGCCCGGGCCCTGATTTGTGATGAACATTATCTGGATAAGATTCAGGCAGGGAAAGGGGAGGACCTGACACCCTGTCTGCTGTGCAACAACTGCCACGGCTCCTTCTGTGCGGTGAATCCCTACGCGGGCTATCACCATATGCTTGACCGGATGTTCACCCCCTCCGGAAAAAAGAAGAATGTAGCTATCCTGGGTGGCGGCCCGTCGGGACTGCGGGCTGCGCTGTTCGCCGTGGAGCAGGGGCATACGGTCACCCTGTACG
>CAKTEB010000131.1 GCA_934546685.1 uncultured Oscillospiraceae bacterium | reverse complement strand
GTGTCAGGACATACCGACCGGTGGTTCTACCGGGTGAACTACACCCTCCGGGAGGTGTTTGCCTTCGTGAAGGCGGCCCTCCAGAGCGGTAGATAGGAGGACGGTATGGAAATCAGAAGAGCGGTTTATAATGATCTCGCGGCGGTGGACGCCAGCTATACGGAGCTGCTGAGGGATATCCGCCCGGAGGAGAACTACTCCGGCTGGGTGCTGGGAGTCTATCCCACCTGGGCCTGGGCGGAGGAGAATCTGGAGGATCTCTGGGTGCTGACGGAGAACGGACAGCTGGGGGCCAGCATGATCCTGAATCATCAGCAGGCGGAGGACTACGCGAAGGTTCCCTGGGAGATCTCCGCACCGCCGGAGAAGGTCTTTGTGATCCATACCCTCTGTGTGCCGCCCAGTCAGGCGGGGAGGGGCTATGGCAGGGCCATGGTGAAGTTTGCGGTGGAGGAGGCCCGGCGGCAGGGCATGGCGGCCCTGCGCATCGACACTGCCGAAACCAACAAGCCCGCGGCGGCGCTGTACCAGGGCTGCGGCTTCCAGTACCGGGGCAGCCTCCAGGTGCTCCACCAGGGATTGATCCCCGAGAAATTGATTTTCTTGGAATTGGGGCTTTCAAAACCCTGAAAATTGGGGTAGAATAGTGGTATCAAATCAGGAAGGATGAGATCCTATGAGTGAAAATTGCAGCGGACAGTGTTCCTCCTGCGGCGAAAGCTGCTCCAGCCGTCAGGCTGAGAGCCTGCTGGCCCAGGCAAATCCGCTTTCCAATGTAAAAAAGGTCATCGGCATCGTCTCCGGCAAGGGCGGCGTGGGCAAGTCAACGGTCACCTCTATGCTGGCGGTGGAGCTGAGCCGCAGAGGCAGGCATACGGCCATTATGGACGCGGACATTACCGGCCCCTCCATTCCCACAGCCTTTAACATCCATGGCCGTCCCAATGGCTGCGAGGAGGGCCTGATCCCACTGCGCAGCGAGACCGGCATTGACGTCATGAGCGTCAACCTTCTGCTGGAGCATGAGACCGACCCGGTGATCTGGCGCGGACCCGTGCTGGCCGGTGTGGTGAAGCAGTTCTGGACCGATGTGGTCTGGAAGGACGTGGACTATCTGTTTGTGGATATGCCGCCTGGAACCGGCGACGTGCCTCTGACGGTATTCCAGAGCCTGCCTGTGGACGGCATCATTGTGGTGACCTCACCTCAGGATCTGGTGAGCATGATCGTCACCAAGGCTGTGAAGATGGCGGAGATGATGAACATCCCTGTGCTGGGCCTGGTGGAGAACTACAGCTACCTTACCTGCCCGGACTGCGGAAAGAAGATCGAGGTCTTCGGCAAGAGCAAGATCGATGCTGTGGCCAAGGAGCTGGGGCTGCCGGTGCTCTGTAAGCTGCCCATCGATCCTCTGGTGGCCCAGGCCATGGACGAGGGACTGCTGGAGCACGCCAAGGTGGATGCCATCGGCTCCGCCGCGGACGCGCTGGAAAAGCTGTAACGCACACCCAACAAGGCGTATTCCCTTGAATGCGCCTTGTTTTTGCGCCCTGGAATAGAATGCCTGGATCCGGGGCAGAGTAAGCGATAGGGGGGAATTCTTTATGACAAAGCTAGAGACGGCCTTCACGGCAGACCTGCTCCGGAGCCTCAGCGAGGCGGAGCAGCTCACCGGGGTAGGGGAACCGCGGCTTCGCCAGCAGGCGGAAAAGCTGGGAGGCCCCAAGGCGGTGAAGGAGCTACTGAAGCGGGGACAGTCCACCCGGCAGTTCGCACCGCTCAAGGAGAAAAAGCGCCTGGATCTGAGTCCGGAGGCCCTGGTGACCAAGGGAAAATACGCCGAGCTCTTCACCGATGAGGAGGTGGATCTCTGCCTCTCGGCGCTGCTGGAGGCGGGGATGTATCAGCTGGGCTGAGCTGCTGCACAAAAAATTTTCAATGAATGTTCAAATATCGTTTTGAGTCTGTATACAGTTTGGACATAATTAGAAATTATCATATGGACGTAAACAAAAAGAAGCAAAAAGGAGCGTACCATCATGAGTGAATACGACAACAATCAAGACTATACTCCCGGCGCACCGGAGCAGCCCTCCGAGCACCAGGATCCCAATACATCCGGCTATTATCACTATGCCTCTGATCCCAGTCAGGGACAGACTGCTGCGGAGACCCAGCCCACCGGCAGTTATGGCGGCTATCAGGCCGGCCAGGAGCCCCAGAATGAGAACCCCTACGGCGGCTATCAGGCGGCCTCCGGCCCGGATCAGAGCAGCGGCGGAAATGTTCCTCCGGTGAATCCCATGTCCAGCTACAATGTAGAAAGCCCTGAGCCCCCCAAGAAGCACAAGGGCGGCATGAGCGGCAAGGGCGTGGTGGCCATCGCCATTGTCTGCGCGCTCATCGGCGGCCTCTGCGGCGGCGGTGCGTTCAGCCTTATGCGGGGCGGCTCCGGCGCTGAGAAGCAGGAGACCGTTGAGGCCAATACCGAGGAGGATACGGATGCCTCCTCCAGCACCGATAATTCCGTCATCAAGTCCCACACCATCGATGTGACCACCAACTCCACCTCCACCAGCATGACCCCTCAGGACGTGTATGAGAACTACGTCAACGCGGTGGTGCTGATCTACAACCAGGGTACCACCTCCACCTACTGGGGCCAGTCCGAGACAAAGTCCTCCGGCAGCGGCATGATCATCTCTAAGGACGGCTATGTGCTCACCAACAACCATGTGGTCGAGGGCGCTGAGACCCTGACTGTTATGACTACCTCCGGCGAAGAGTATGACGCCACCGTCATCGGCGCCGACGAGGTCAACGATGTGGCGCTGCTGAAGATCGAGGGTGACTCCGATTTCCCCACGGTCTCCATCGGCAACAGCGACAACATTGAGGTGGGCGAGCAGGTATGCGCCATCGGCAACCCCCTGGGCGAGCTCACCAACACCCTGACCGTCGGTTATGTGTCCGCTCTTGACCGTGAGATCTCCGAGAGCAGCACCGGCACCACCATCAACATGTTCCAGACTGACTGCGCCATCAATTCCGGCAACTCCGGCGGCCCTATCTTCGATATGAACGGCAATGTGGTGGGTATCACCACCGCCAAGTATTCTAGCTCTGGCTACAGCAACTCCGCGTCCGTGGAGGGCATCGGCTTCTGTATCCCCATCAACGACGCCATGAGCATTGTCAATGATCTGATGCAGTACGGCTATGTAAAGGGCAGAGTTTCCATGGGCGTCTCCGTCCGTGCTATGGACAGCACCGTGGCACAGTATTATAATCTGCCTACCGGCGTGTATGTGGCAGACGTGACCTCTGGCGGCGCGGCTGAACAGGCCGGCATCCAGAAGGGCGATCTGATCTGTGCCGTAGACGGCGACGAGACCTCCAGCGTGGCAGCTCTGAAGCAGAAGCTCAAGGACTACAGTCCTGGCGACACCGCCACCATCAGCATCTACCGCACTGAGACCGGCGACAAGCTGGATGTGACCATCACCTTCGATGAGATGCAGGCGACTACTACCACGGACAGCAGTACCCAGAACAATACCCAAGACGGCTCCCAGGACAACACCCAGGAGGAGCAGGGCCAGCAGGTAAACCCCTTCCAGTTCTTCGGCAACTGATGATTCAAAATCAGAACTCGACCCGGCGGCAGAGCATTCTGCCGCCGGCTTTTTGTATAACGAAAACCACTCGCTAAGCGAGTGGTTCAAAAAAGCCTATGGCGATGAAGAAAAATCCCTGCTAA
>CAKTEB010000130.1 GCA_934546685.1 uncultured Oscillospiraceae bacterium | reverse complement strand
AACGCGGTGCACAAGGCCCAGGTGTCCTGGAAGCGCATCAAGCCCCTGATGCAGACGCCGCCGGAGACCCCGACCCCGGAGCTCCAGAAGCCCGGGGAGCTCCAGGTGGAGAAGCTGTCCTTTGCCTATCCCGGCGGCAACCCCATCTTCCGGGAGCTGAGCTTTACGGCGAAGCCCGGGCAAATCATCGGCGTCACGGGCCCCGTGGCCTGCGGCAAGTCCACCCTGGGCAAGGCGTTCCTGTGCGAGTACCCCTACAGCGGCAGCATCCGCATGTCCGGCCGGGAGCTCATGGAAATGGATCGGGACACCCGCACCGGCACCGTTGGCTATCTGGGCCACGATCCGGAGCTGTTCAACGACAGCGTGGAGAACAGCATCTGCATGGGCGACCAGCTGGACGCCGTGGAATGGCTCAAGGCCGTCTGCCTGGATCAGGAGGCGGAGGGCATGGAGGAGGGCCTCCAGACCTTAGTTGGCTCCGGGGGCGTTCGGCTCTCCGGCGGTCAGGCCCAGCGGCTGAGCCTGGCCAGGACCCTCGGCCATATGCGGCCCCTGGTGATCCTGGACGATCCCTTCTCGGCATTGGATCGGAATACCGAGGAGACCGTGTTCCGGAATCTCCGGCAGCTGGCCCAAAACAGCGTGGTGATCCTCATTTCCCACCGGCTCTACCTGTTCCCGGAGATGGACGGTGTAATCTGGATGGGCGGGGAGCAGCCGGTCTTTGGGACCCACGAAAATATGATGGAGCAGTCCCCGGAATACCGGAAGCTGTTCCTGGATCAGAAGGGAGGACACGACCATGAAGCGTAACGAGACGGTACTTCGGGTCATCGGCGAGACCATCCGGCAGAAGCTCTGGCTGGCCATCGGCATTGTGCTGGAGGTCTGCGGCGCGGTGGTGTTTTCCCTGTTTCCACCGCTGATCCTGGGCCGGATTATCGATACCATGACCCAGGGCAGCGATGTGGCCTTTTATATGGTGCTAAGCTACTTCGGCCTGCTGGCCCTGACCGGCGTGATGGAGTCCGGCCGGGAGAGCCTGCTGACGGTGCTCGGCCAGAAGATCACCCACGCCCTGCGGAGCCGGATGATGGAGAAGTTTGGCCGCCTCACCGCCGACGGACTGACCCATCAGGAGCCCGGCGCGCTGGTATCCCGGTTTGTGGGCGATGTGGACACGGTGGAGAATCTGTTCACCTCCGGCATCATCAGCATGTTCGCGGACGCCTGCCGGATCATCAGCATCCTGGTGGTGATCTGGATGCGGAACCGGGGCTTGACCCTGGTACTGCTGGTGCTGCTGCCCTTCCTGTTCTGGTTCACCCGGCATGTGCAGAAGAATATGCTGGCGGCCCAGCTGGAGAACCGCAGAGCCGTGAGCCGGGCCTCCGGCTTCGTACCCGAGACCCTGCACAACATCCGCACCGTCCATACCCTGGGCAAGGAGGACTATGTAACCGAACAGTATGATGAATACATCGGCAGAAGCTACGAGGCCATGGAGCGGACGAACTTCTACGACGCCATCTATTCCCCGGTGATCCTGATCCTCAACGCCGTTGTGGTGGCGGTGGTGATGCTGCTGTCCGCCTCCGGCGACAGCCGGGTGCTGCATCTGTTCGGCATGTCCGCCGGTACCGCCGTGGCGGTGATGAACTACATCTCCCAGATCTTCACCCCAGTGGAGAGCCTGGGCATGGAGATCCAGACCATCCAGTCCGCCATTGCGGGCGTGCGCCGGATCAATGAATTCTTCTCCCAGCCGGAGCTGGAGGAGGTGACCCCCGGGATCCAGACGGAGAATCCGGAGGCCTATGTGGATGTGGAGCACGTTGCCTTCGGTTATGACGACCATACGGTGCTGGACGACCTGAGCTTCCAGGTGCGGCCCGGAGAGCAGGTGACCCTGGCGGGCCGTACCGGTGCGGGCAAGAGCACCATCTTCAAGCTGCTTCTGGGCCTGTACCGGCCCCAGAAGGGAACCGTCCAGATCCGCGGCATGGAGGCCTATGAGATCCCGGAGGAGAAGAAGCGGAGCCTGTTCGGCTATGTGGAGCAGTCCTTCCACATGGTTCCCGGCACGGTGCTGGAGCAGATCACCCTCTACGATCCCGCCATCTCCCGGGAGCAGGCCCAGGCGGCGGCGGAGCTCACAGGGCTCCATGAGACCATCGTAGCCCTGCCCCAGGGCTACGATACCCCCTGCACCGGCGCTCTGTTCTCCCAGGGCCAGTGGCAGCTTCTGTCCATTGCCCGGGCCGCGGCGGCCCAGCCGGAGCTGCTGCTGTTGGATGAGATCACGGCAAATCTGGACGCGGAGACGGAGAAGACCGTGCTCTCGGCCCTGAAGCGGGTAGCCGAGCATCGAACGGTGATCTCTATTTCCCACCGGGTCACGGCGGAGACCGGACGGGTCATTCCCATCGGCGCGGAGGCCGCTGCCATCACCAGCGTACAATAAAAGGTGTCGGAAAATGACGAGCGGGTGGTGCTGTCCACCAATGTGCTCTTCGGCGTCCAGTCCGTCTATATGAAGGAGGACGGCCTCACGGGCATGTATTACGACTATGCCATGGCCGCGCCGCTGATGGTGCCGGACAAGGAGCCGGAGGATCTGGACGTGCTGATCCTGGGCATGGGCACCGGCACCTATGCCACCCAGTGCCGGAAGTATTTCGGCGACATGTCCATTGAGGGGGTGGAGATCGACGGGAAGATCACGGAGCTGTCCCGGAAGTATTTCTCCCTTCAGATGTCCTCCGTGGAGTTCTTCTCCATGGTAAAGGAGCACCTGACGGAAAACGGCGTCATGGTGGTGAATATGAACATGCGCGGCCAGGGGGAGGGAAACATTAACCAGTATCTCTCTGATACCATCGCCTCGGTGTTCGGCAATGTCTATACTGCGGACGTCCGGGGCACCACCAACCGGGAGCTCTTTGCCTCGGACAATGACGCCATGCTGGAGGTTTTGAAGTCCAACACTGCCGGATTGACCAATGGGGATCTCCGGAATCTTATGACCGCCGTGGCGGATCAGAGCCAGCGCTATGAGGCCGGGGAATACCTCATGACCGACGACAAGGCTCCGGTGGAGCTGCTGGGCATGCAGGTCATCGATCAGCTGATCCAGGACGAGGTGGCCTATTACAAGGAAATCTACCGGCGGGACGGCCTTCAGGGCCTGATCTCCCAGCTGGGCTGACAGGAGCGAAGTCTATATGTTTTTTGTTTGGGCAGTTCTGCCGGTGCTGGCCATGGCGGGCAGTCTGATTTATCTCTATCGCAGGGCCGCAGGATCCATCCGGTGCTTTTTCCCGAGCTGCACCAAGTGGGGGCGGCGGGGGCGGACCTGATCCTCTCCGGCCATACCCACGCGGGACAGATCTGGCCCGCTGGACTGTTTGCAAGCCTGTTCCACTTCGATGAGCTCAACTACGGGACAAAGCTCCAGGGAAATATGGAGGCCATCGTGACCTCCGGCATCGCCGGATGGAGCTTCCCCCTGCGGACGGAGAAGCATTCGGAGTATGTGGTGCTGCATTTGGTGCCGGGAAAATAAAAGTATAACGCAGAACAGCCGCAGTTGAATGTGCCAGTGGCATGTCCGACTGCGGCTGTCCCTTCCCAAAAACTCTAGCCCTTCGGCGACGAGTTTTTGGCGGCGTTGTCCGTAGCTCCATAAACGAAAAAAATTTCCGAGCACCACAAGGTACTCGGAAATCAAAAAAATATGGTACGCCAGAAGTAGCCGCACAAAGGACATGCCGGGGGCATGTCCGACTGCGGCTGTCCCTTCCCAAAAACTCTAGCCCTTCGGCGACGAGTTTTTGGCGGCGTTGTCCGTAG
>CAKTEB010000129.1 GCA_934546685.1 uncultured Oscillospiraceae bacterium | reverse complement strand
CCCTGGAGGACGATCTGATGCGGCTCTTCGGCTCCGAGCGCGTCTCCTCCATGATGGATCGGCTGGGCCTGGACGAGGACACCCCCATCGATCAGAAGATCCTCTCCGGCGCCATTGAAAACGCCCAGAAGAAGAAGGAGAGCATCAACTTCCAGACCCGTAAAAACGTGCTGGAATACGACGACGTCATGAACACCCAGCGGAAGGTCATCTACGAGCAGCGCCAGAAGGTGCTGGACGGCGAGGATCTCCAGGAATCCCTGCACACCATGCGCAGGAATGTGTTCGCCTCCGATATCCATGCGGTTATGGGCGAAAAGGGCTATCTCGAGAGCCGGGAGGAGCTGGGTGACATCCTCAAGACCATGGAGGGCCTGTACTTCCCCAAGGGCGCCTACAACCCCACCGATGAGGAGCTCTCCGCCATCACCGCGGACTCCCTGCTGGACAAGGTCATGGAGCTCTCCGACAAGGTCTACGCCCTGAAGGAGGCCGCCTACGGCGCTCCCCTGATGCGGGAGGCCGAGCGCGTCATCACCCTGCGGGTGGTGGACGAATACTGGATGGATCAGATCGACGCCATGCAGGATCTCCGGCAGGGCATCGTGCTCCGGGCCTACGGCCAGAACGATCCGCTGGTGGAGTATAAGCGCGAGGGCTACGCCATGTTTGAGGCCATGAACCGTGCCATCCAGGAGGAGACCACCCGGCGGATGTTCCTGTTCCGGATCCAGCGCAACGAGCCCCTGAAGCGTGAAAAGGTGGCAAAGGTCACCGCCGCCGGAGCCGGAGACGACAAGTCCGTCCGGAAGGAGCCCATGAAGAAAAAGATCAAGGTTGGCCGCAACGATCCCTGCCCCTGCGGTTCCGGCAAGAAGTATAAGAACTGCTGCCTCGACAAGGACATGGCCGCCGGTAAAAACGTCGAATCCTGAGGAGGATCTATGAGCTTTCGTGAACTCCGCAGAGATACGCTCCTCTGCTATCAATCCGATCTGCTTTCCCGCCCCCATGGGTTTACCACCCGTCTGGGCGGCGTCAGCACCGGTCATCTTTCCTCGATGAATCTGGGGCTGTCCCGGGGCGATTTCCGGGACAATGTCCTGAAAAACTACGGAATTTTAGGAGAGGCCATCGGCTTCGATCCCCACAAGACCGTACAGGCGGTGCAGGTACACGGAAAAGCCGTGCGGCTGTGCACCGAAGAAGACTGGGGCAAGGGCCTCTATGTCCACACGGACTATGAGGCCGACGGGCTCATTACCAATGTCCCCGGCACCGCTCTGGTGGTCTTCTCCGCCGACTGCGGCACCATTTTACTGGAGGATCCCGTCACCGGCGCCGTGGGCGCCTGCCACGCCGGCTGGCGGGGCACCGCCCTGGGCATCGCCAGGGAGACCGTCCTTGCCATGGTGCGGGCTTTTGGCTGCGACCCCAAGAATATCCGGGCGGCCCTGGGCCCCTGCATCGCCCAGGACTGCTTTGAGACCGATGCGGATGTGCCCCAGGCTATGCTGGCGGCTCTGGGCGAGGAGGCCCGGCCCGCCATCATCCAGACCGGCAAAAAATACCACGTGGACATCAAGTACCTAAACCGGGTGTTCCTCCAAAAGGCCGGGGTGCTGCCGGAGCACATGGACACGAGCCCCCTGTGCACCGCCTGTGATCCGGAGCTGTTCTGGTCCGCCCGGCGGCATGGAGACAGACGTGGCTCCCTGGGGGCCATCATCGTGGCGGGAGGCAGCCTATGAGCCGCCGCCTTGCCGGGCTATTGGCCCTGTGCCTGACTCTGACCGCCCTGACCGGCTGCGGAAGCAAGACCTCGGAGGCTGCCGCCTCCGCCGCCTCCTTCGGCACCAGCGCCTCCGTTCAGGAGCCTGACCAGGCTTCCGCCCAGGAGACTGAAGCGGTCACCGCTCCCGGAACGTTTTCCATGCCCTATAACGGAAGCTACGGCTGGGATCCCTATGCCTGCAAAAGCCTGGAAAACCAGGCCGTGATGAACCTGATCTATCAGGGTCTGTTCACCATGAACAACGACTTTGAGGCTGAGCCGGTGCTCTGCCGGGAATACACCCTCAGCGACGACGGCCTCACCTATACCATCACCCTGCAAAGCGCCTATTTCTCCAACGGGAAAGCTCTGGAGGCGGAGGACGTGATCTATTCCCTCTCCCAGGCCAGCACCTCGGAGCTCTATCAGGAGCGGTTCGTGGACATTGGCTCCTATGAGGCCACCTCCTCGGATACGCTGGTCATCCATATGAATACCCCCAATGACCGGCTCCCCTGCCTTCTGAATTTCCCGATCATCCCCAGTCAGTCCAGCACCTCCTCCGGCCCTGCGGGCACCGGCCCCTTTATTCGCACCGGCGAGGTCTTACAGCTGGATCCCAACTGGTGGCAGGGCGCATCCAACGTGCAGTTTCAGACGGTGACGCTCTATGCCAGCTCCTCCGCCGAGGACACCCGGGACAACTTTGAGATGGACAACGTCCATTTTATCTACAACAATCCCATGTCCTCCACCGCCGCCGCCTTCCACTGCGACTATGAGCTCTGGAACAGCAAGAATACGGTGATGCAGTACATCGGCTTCAATATGACCACGGGGCTCTGCTCCAGCCGGGATATCCGCACCGCCATCAGCAGGGCCATTGACAGGTCGGATATCGCCGAGTCGGTGTACCACAACTTTGCCGATCCCACGGAGCTCCCGGTGCCCCCCACCAGCTCCATGTACAGCAGTGAGCTGGCGAAAAGCTATCAGTTCGACGCCGACGCGGCCCTTTCCTCCCTGCTGGAGAACGACCTGTTCTCCCTGCCGGAGGACGATCCCCGGCGGACAGACGGCCCCGGGGCCCAGCGGCTGGTGACCGAGACCCCGAAGACCGAGGACAGCACCCTGGAGGATGCCGAGCCCCTGGAGGATACCGCCGACACCGAGGATACCGAGGCGCAGGACACCGCCGCGGAGGAGGAAGAGGAGCCCAGCTACAATCCCCTGAACATGATCGTTTTGGCCGGCAACCTCAACCGCACCACCGCCGCCAAGCAGGCCGCGGACGATCTTGCGGATGTGGGCTTTACCGTGACCGTCAATGTGCTGGAGGAATCCGCGTATTTCAGCGCCCTGGAGGCCGGAAACTTTGACCTCTTCTACGCGGATGTGGCTCTGACCCCGGCCCTGGATCTCCGGCCCCTGCTGAAATCCAGCGGCGACCTGAACTATGGCCGCATCCAGGAGGATTCCACCCTGAACAGCCTGCTGTCCAGTGCCCTCGAGAACAGCGGCAACCGCTATGATCTCTATCAGTACGTCATGGATCAGGGCTACATCTGCCCGATCCTGTTCCAAAACAACGCAGTCTTCACCACCCGGGGCGTCTTTCAGGGGCTGAACCCCACCCCCGGCAATCTGTTCTATCAAATCGAAAATATCATTGTTCACTAAAAGAAAGGCATTGGGCAATACCGCGTCGCGCGTCGAAAAGTGTTGCCCCCAGGAAAATGGAGGTTCAAAACAATGAATCAGGTTTATCGCTGCTATACGGAGAAGCGGGAGGGCTTCCAGGTAGAGGCCACCAGTCTTCTGCGGGATCTCAAGGATCAGCTGGGCATCCCCGGTCTCACCCAGCTTCGGATCCTCTGCCGCTATGACGCCCAGGGGCTGAGTCCGGAGGTCTACGCCAAGGCCAGAGAAACAGTGTTCTCCGAGCCCATGGTGGACGACTGCTATGACGAGGCCATGCCCGAGCTGGGGGACGCGACGGTATTTGCCGTGGAGTCCCTGCCCGGCCAGTATGACCAGCGTGCGGATTCCTGCGCCCAGTGCATCGGTATCCTCACCTGCGGCGAGCGTCCCCTGGTCTCCGCCGCCAAGGTCTACGCCCTCTACGGCTCCATTTCCCAGGAGGAGCTCCAGCGGATCAAGGAATACGTCATCAACCCGGTGGAGAGC
>CAKTEB010000128.1 GCA_934546685.1 uncultured Oscillospiraceae bacterium | reverse complement strand
CGCATTGGTACTCCGCCCGAATTTTAACCAGGGGGCGGCGTGCCTGCGGCACTGCTTCCGCCCCCTTCGTGCCTACTGCAACCACGCTTTGAGCTCTATGTAGGCACAACTGCGCCCCACGCACCCGCACCCCAAGGGTACTTCCTACGGGCCTGCTTTGCAGCCCCTCCGGGCGCAGTAGGCACGAGCAAGGGGGGATAAGCGGAGCGCCCCTTGCGATTAGAATTCGGGCTAGGCACCAATGCGAACACGCGACGCGCCGATTCGTCAAATCCTGTCCCTATTAACCCCCGCCAGGGATGCAAGGGGCGGAGCCCCTTGCCCGTTCTTTTCCATCTTTCTGCCGGCGCAGAAAGATGGCCCCCGGAGGGCCTGGGGCATCGTAGTGCGGCAAAAAAGGGCGCACTGCAAAAATTAGCGGCCGCCGGAGGCCCTAGGTTCTCGCAGTGCGGCAAAGGTCGGTGCACAGCAAGAACCAACGGCCCCCGGAGGGCGTTGGGGCACGCACCGTGCCAAAGGTGGGCGATGGGCAATCGCCCCTACGGGTATGGCAGAAATCATACCCCGGCAGAAAAACAAGGCGCGGCGCACACAGCCATGCGCCGCACCCCATCAACCTTTATTCCTTGAACATCTCTTCCAGGGTGTGCCACCCCAGCACCGCGCATTTGGTCCGCGCGGGCATATGGGAGATGTCCTGGAGCGCCGAGGCCTCCTCCAGCTCCTCCAGCTCCTGCTCCGTGGCCTCGCCCCGGATCATCTTAAAGAACAGCTGCCCCAGATGCAGGGCCTCCTCACGGGTCTTGCCGATAATCATGCCCAGCATAATGTCCGTGGAGGCCTGGGAGATGGCGCAGCCGTCCCCCACAAAGGCCCCGTCCACAATCACGCCGTTTTCCACCTGCAATTTCAGGGTGATCTCGTCGCCGCAGCTGGGGTTTACCCCGTCTAAGCAGCAGTTGGCGCAGCTCAGCTCGTGCTTGTGCTCCGGGCGCAGATTGTGCTCCGTGAGGATCTCATTGTAAAAGCTCCGATTGCTCATAGTCCCATCCTCCCTCTGAGGTTTTTGATGCTCTCCACCAGCCGCTGGGCCTCCTCCAGGGTGTTATAGAACATGAAGCTGGCACGGGTGGCGGATTTCGGCCCCAGATGCTTCAGCAGGGGCTGGGCGCAGTGGTGGCCGGAGCGGACGTTCAGGCCGTCGGCCTCCAGGATCTCCGCCACATCGTGGGGATGGACGCCGTCCACGGTGAAGGACACGATGCCGTGGTGGTTGGCGGGATCCTTGTCCCCCAGAACGTGTACATGGGGCACGTCCCGGAGGGCCTCCATGGTGTACCGCACCAGCTTTTCCTCCTGGGCCATCATGGCCGGGAAGCCGATGGACTCGATATAGCCGATGGCCGCGGCCAGGCCCACCGCGCCGCCAGCGTTGACGGTGCCCGCCTCGAACTTATGGGGCACCTCGGCCCAGACCGCGCCCTCCCGGGTCACGGACTCGATCATCTCGCCGCCCCGCATAAAGGGAGGCATGTCCTCCAGCAGCTGCCGTTTGCCCCAGAGGGCGCCGATGCCCATGGGGCCCATGAGCTTGTGGCCGGAGAAGGCCAAAAAGTCCACGCCTAATTCCTGGACGTTCACGGGGGTATGGGGGGTGGACTGGGCCCCGTCCAGCACCACCACGGCCCCCACCTTATGGGCCCGCTCTACGATCTTGTCCACCGGGGTCATGCAGCCCAGGACATTGGAAACGTGGGTCACCGCCACGAGCTTGGTGTTCTCGGTGATGCAGTCGTCCAGGGTCTCGTCCGTAAAGCTGCCGTCCATTTCGCAGTCCATATACTTGAGCTCCGCCCCGGTCATCCTACATACCATCTGCCAGGGGAGCAGATTGCTGTGGTGCTCCAGAATGCTCACCACCACCCGATCCCCGGCCTTTACATTGGCAAGACCGTAGGTGTAGGCCACCAGGTTCAGGCTCTCGGAGGTGTTCCGGGTGAAGATGACCTCAGAGGGATCCCCGGCCCCGATGAACTTCGCCACCCGGGCCCGGGCATTCTCATACTGCTCGGTGGCCCGGAGGCTCAGGGGATAGAAGCCCCGGAGGGGGTTGGCGTTGTCGTTCTGATAGAATTTCTCCATGGCGTCCAGCACCCGCTGGGGGCGCTGGGCCGTGGCGGCGTTGTCGAGATAGCATTCGCCGTAGTCCCGGAGCAGGGGAAAATCCTGGCGAACGTCGTGGTCAAATCCTGGCATTACAGCACCTCCTCAATGGCCTGCTCGGCGGCGGACACCATGTCCGCCCGGCCCATGGCCTGGGACAGCCGGGAGAGCTTCTCCCGGGTCAAAAGATTCTCGGCGGTCTCCGGGTCCATGCCCCGGGCGGCGAAGAAGAACAGTGCGTCCTGGTCCAGCTCGCCGATGGAGGCCCCGTGGTCGCCCTGGACGTCCTCCTCGGCGCAGAGGATCAGGGGGATGGTCTTGTTCTGCACGTCCTCCCCCAGCAGCAGCACGTTCTCCACCTCGGCCCCCACGGAGCCCTTGCAGCCCCGTTTGAAGTCGATGGTGCCCCGGAAGGTCTTCCGGGCAGCGCCCTTCAGGGTGCCGTCGGCCCGGAGATTGCAGGTGGTCTTCTTGCCGATGTGGTTGGCGATGAGGTTCACGTCCAGGTTCTGACTGCCCTGCTCCAGATAGCCCGCCTCGTAGGTGAAGCTGCTTCCGTCGCCGACAAGATCCATGCGGCAGCCGGAGATCAGGTCGCCCCGGCCCAGATACAGGTGCAGCACCTGGACCTGGGCGTTCTCCCCCAGGGATCCGCCCACATCGTGGAGCAGCTGGCCCTGATCCCCGGGCTCCAGCAGCTCGATGAGACGGAGCTTGGAATCCTTTTTGAGGTCCAGCAGCAGCCGCAGGGCCTGCTGGCCCAGGGTGGCCCCCTTGACCCGCACATAGGCGGTCAGCTCGCTGCCCTCCTCCGCGGTAAAGGAGAGGGTGCAGGCCCCGTCGTCGGCGGCGATGACGGTTATGGATTCTCTGGTCTCCCCAGGGGCGGCAGAGACGGCGTAGACCGGCTTCCCGGCGAAAAGATTGTCGGCGTTCTCACCGGCTCCCGTGGCGATGGCGGGGGCGGCGGAAACGGCCTCGGCCTTCAGCTCCGGGGTAAGACTCCCCAGCTCCGGCAGGGTGACGGCAACGTGATTGAGATTCATACGGTTCCAGGTGATGGCCGGAAGCGAATTGATGGTGATGGTCTGTTCCATAGTAGTAGTCTCCTTTCCGTCCATCAGCCGATGCTGCCCTTCATCTCCAGCCGAATGAGATTGTTCATCTCCACGGCGTACTCCAGGGGCAGCTCCTTGGACACGTTGTCGGCAAAGCCGCTGACGATCAGGGCCTTGGCCTCGTCCTCGCTGAGGCCACGGCTCATGAGATAGAAGATGGCCTCGTCGGAGATCTTGCCGATCCGGGCCTCGTGGCCCACGTTGGCGTCCCGGGTGCGGATGTCCATGGCCGGGATGGTGTCGGAGCGGCTCTGATCATCCACCATCAGGGACTGACAGGAGACGGCGGACTTACTGCCCTTGGCCTCCTTTAGGATGGTCACGGAGCTCCGGAAGGTGCTGATGCCCCCGGACTTGGAGATGGACCGGGCGTTCATATAGGAGCTGGTGTTGGGGGCGGCATGGACCACCCGGGCGCCGGTGTCGAGGTTCTGGGTCTCCCCTGCGAAGGTGATGCCCGTGTACTCCATCCGCGCGCCCTCGCCCGCCAGGACGCTGGTGGGGTACAGGTAGCTCACATGGGAGCCGAAGGAGCCGGAGACCCACTCGATGCGGCCCCCCTCCTCCACCCTGGCACGCTTGGTGTTCAGGTTGTACATATTCTTGGACCAGTTCTCAATGGTGGAGTACCGGAGCCGGGCGTTTTTGCCCACATAGAGCTCCACGCAGACCGCGTGGAGGTTGGCCACGTTGTATTTGGGGGCAGAGCAGCCCTCGAT
>CAKTEB010000127.1 GCA_934546685.1 uncultured Oscillospiraceae bacterium | reverse complement strand
GGCCTTACCTTCACGGCCACCATGTCCATGGAGTCGAATTTGCAGCGGGTCAGCGGCTTTAACCTGGAGGATGCGGAGACGTTTTTGGTGCTCTCCGACGGCACCCAGGTCTATCCCACATCGGCGTCCTCTGAATCCGGCGGCGAGGATCCCTTTACCATCGTGGATACCTATGATTTTACCGGCGCGATGGAGGAGTCCCAGCTCAGCGGCGCGACCCTGTATATGCAGATCTATCAGGTAACGATCCAGACGGAAGACGGCCAGCAGACCGTGGAGGGCGACTGGAGCGTTCTGGTCACAGAGGACGCGGTGGCCCAGGCGGACGCACTGCCGGAGGCGGTGCTGGAGCCGGCACCGGCGGCTGCCCTGGATCCGGAGCAGGACTTCTTTATTTCGGATGTGACTGTTTCGGCTACAGGGTGCAGCTTCTGGCTCCACACCCGGGCGGAGGAGTATGTGCTGGCGCCCCTGGGGCAGCTGGAGCTGGCGGCGGAGAACAATATGGACGCCACCTGCTACGGCTTTGCGGTGGAGACGGAGGGCAGCGCTAATTTGGGCGAGCTCACACTGGATACGGCCCAGATGGCGACCATGGGCGTCACCAATACCCAGAATCTGGTGAAGTGTACCGTCTCCTGGGCGGAGGAGATCGACCCGGCTGCAGTAACAGGGCTGTTCTTCACCGATGGCACCGCCAGCGTTGTGGCGGACGTGGATGTCTACGAATACTGATGATGGGATCGCCGCGGCGGCTTTTGGCTGCCGGGGCGATCTTGCGGCCTCAAAGGCATCCTGCATAGGAAAATCCGGACAGGGCGGAGATTGTTTTTTCCATTTGCCACTTTTAAGATAGGGACGCTTATGCTATAATGTAGGGTACGATACCATAAGAATTTGGGGCAATGCTGCCCCTTGACCATAGAAAGGCGGTTATCATGGCTGAAGAAGCAAAGCAGCAGGAACCGAAGAGCCCGTGGCTGGAGGCCTATAAGACCCTGGGAGAGCTGATCTCCTGCCTGATTTTTGTAACGATCCTATTTGTATTCGCCATCCGGCTGGTGGGCGTGGTGGGGGACAGTATGTATCCCACCCTTCACAACGGCGATAAGCTGACGCTCCTGAGCAATTTCCTCTATGAGCCGGAGGTGGGGGACATCGTGGTGCTCAAGGCCGAGGGCCTGGATGATAAGCCCATTGTAAAGAGGGTCATCGCCAAGGCGGGCCAGACCGTGGACATCGACTTTACCACCGGCACCGTCACCGTGGACGGGGTGGTGCTGGACGAGCCCTATATCAACGAGCCCACCTACCGGGACAACGGCACGGAGTTCCCCTTAACCGTTCCAGAGAACTGCGTTTTCGTCATGGGCGACAACCGAAATCATTCCACTGACAGCCGGGATCCTCGGATCGGCTGTGTGGATCAGAGATATGTGCTGGGCAAGGCGCTTCAGATCGTCATGCCCTTCAGTCGGATCGGAGGTGTTTCATGAATATTCAGTGGTACCCCGGACATATGACCAAGACCCGGCGGCAGATGGAGCAGGATATCCGGCTGGTGGATGCGGTCTGTGAGATCGTGGATGCCCGGATCCCACTGGCCTCCCGAAACCCGGATATCGACAGTATCTGCGGTGATAAGCCCCGGATGGTGATTCTGAACCGCATCGACATGGCGGATCCCGCCGCCACAAAGCAGTGGGCGGCATGGTTCCGGAGCCGGGGCTTTATGGTGCTGGAAACGGACTGCAAAAACCGCAGGGGCACCAATCAGTTTGCCCCCAAGGTCCGGGAGCTTTTGAAGGAAAAGATCCGCCGCTATCAGGAAAAGGGCCAGGTGGGCCGCACCATCCGGGTCATGGTGGTGGGCATCCCCAACGTGGGAAAATCCACCTTCATCAACGGCGTGGCCGGACGGAAATCCGCCAAGGCGGAGAACCGTCCCGGCGTGACCCGGGGCAAGCAGTGGGTCACCGTGGAGCGCGGCCTGGAGCTGCTGGACACCCCCGGCATCCTCTGGCCCAAGTTCGAGGATCCCGAGGTGGGCATGAAGCTCAGCTATACCGGCGCGGTGAAGGACGACGTGGTGGATATCGAGACCCTGGCCATGCACCTGATGGAGCTGCTGGCGGCCTATTATCCCTCTGCCCTGGAGCAGCGCTATAAGATCACCGTTCCGGAACATGCCCAGGGCCACGAGCTTTTGGAGCTCTGCGGCAGAAAGCGCGGCATGCTGATCTCCGGCGGCGAGGTGGATACTGAGCGCATGAGCCGGGTACTCCTGGAGGAGTACCGCAGCGGAAAGCTGGGACGTTTTACCCTGGAAATGCCGGAGAAAACGGAGGTGCCTGCAAATGGCGGCGAAGAATAAAGAACCCGTGGATCTCTGGGCGCTCCAGCGGGAAATACGCCAGGAGCGCGGAGATCTTGTGATCTGCGGCGTGGACGAGGCGGGGAGAGGCCCCCTGGCCGGGCCGGTCTGCGCGGCGGCGGTGATCCTGCCGGAGGGCTTTGAGATCCCCGGCCTCAATGACTCCAAGCAGCTGACGGACAAAAAGCGCCGGGAGCTGTTCCCAGTGATCAAGGAGCAGGCCATCGCCTACGGCATTGCCATGGCGGATGAGACCGTCATCGACGAGATCAACATACTAAACGCCACCTTCCAGGCCATGAAGGACGCCATCTCCCAGCTCTCCGTGAAGCCGGATCTAGCCCTCATCGACGGCAACCGCACCACGGATTTCGGCATGGAGGCCCTGGCTGTGGTCAAGGGCGACGCCCGGGATGCCTCTATTGCGGCAGCCTCCATTCTGGCCAAGGTCACCCGGGACATGTACATGGAGGAGCAGGACGAGCGCTACCCCCAATACGGCTTTGCGGTACACAAGGGCTACGGTACCCGGCGGCACTACGACGCCATCCGGGAATACGGTATGTGCCCCATCCACCGGAGAACGTTCCTGAAGAAATTCTATGGGGAAAAGTAACGACTTAGGAGCCTGGGGCGAGGAAAAGGCCGCCCGATACCTCCAGAGTCAGGGCTATGAGCTCCTGGAGCGGAATTTCCGCAGCCGTTATGGCGAAATCGACATTATCGCCCGGGACGGGGAGTTCCTGGTGTTCGCGGAGGTGCGGCTCCGGGCCTCCACCCGATTCGGGCTGCCGGAGGAGACTGTAGACCGACGGAAGCAGGAGAAGCTCCGGCTCACGGCGGAATGCTATCTCCAGACCCACGAGGCCCCTTTGCAGCCGCGGTTTGACGTGGTAGCACTCTATGCCAAGAATGGCATGGATACCCGCCCGCTGCCGGTAAAGCATATCAAAAACGCATTTTGACCACGAAGAAAGTAGGTTGAAGCTATGAAATATTTAAGCACCAGAGACGCAAGCCTCCGCATGACGCCCGCCCAGGTCATCGCCCAGGGCCTGTCCCGGGATGGGGGATTGTTTACGCCGGAGGAGTTCCCGAAGATGCCGGAGGGCTTCCTTCAGAAGCTGATGCCTCTGAGCTATCCCGAGCGCGCCGCAGAGGTCATGAGTCTGTACTTAGAGGACTTCAGCAAGGAGGAGCTCCTGGGCTACGCGGAAAAGGCGTACAAGTTTGGCGAGAAGTTTGACACCCATGCGGTGGCCCCGGTCTATCATCTCACTGAGGGTACCGAGATCCTGGAGCTGTGGCATGGCCCTACCTGTGCCTTTAAGGATATGGCCCTGCAAATGCTGCCCTATCTGCTGACGGCCTCTCTCCGGAAGAACGGGGAGAAGCGCACCGCCTGCATCCTGGTGGCCACCTCCGGCGATACCGGCAAGGCGGCATTGGAGGGCTTTTGTGATGTGGATCAGACCCGGATCCTGGTATTCTATCCCAAGAACGGCGTTTCCGATATCCAGAAGCTCCAGATGGTGACGCAGAAGGGCGAAAATGTAGGCGTCTGCGCGGTGATCGGAAATTTTGACGATGCCCAGACCGGCGTGAAGAAGATCTTCTCCGACGAGGCTATCCGCGAGACCCTCGATGCGCGGGGGCTGTTCC
>CAKTEB010000126.1 GCA_934546685.1 uncultured Oscillospiraceae bacterium | reverse complement strand
GGCGAGAGTGTATGATTTCAGCGGTCAAGCTGTCTGACCTGTGCGGTCAAAGTGTCCGTCGGAGGGCGGCGTATTCATTCTACTACATTGCCTGCAAGTAGTCTCTTACTACTAAGGAATTCTCCCCACACCTTTGCCTTTATCCCACTTCCAGCCATGAGCCTTAGTAGTCGAAACCGTAGTATTTCCAATACTTTCCGCCATATTCTGCCCTGTGTTGCCCCAGTCTGCGAAGGTATGCATTATCATAAAACTGGAGTGCCGTGGCAGACAAACAGGATCCTCCTCATGCCTGTTTCTCCGCCTTCCGCACTGCCGCCTCCACCTGCTCCAGGGTCAGCTTCTGCTTCTCTGCGATGGTCCGGAGGTCTTCAAACTCCGGCTTTTCCCGGGAAACGCCCCAGCCCTCTGCCCCCTTGACCTGCACCGGCCCCCAGGGCGTCTCGGCCGTGCGCAGGGTGCGCCGGAGAATATAGCGCGGGTGCTCCGTCTCCCGAACGCCCAAGGTGGTGGTATAGCGGAACAGAAGCTTTATGAGGGTCTCCCGATCCTCCGTCCGTCCCAGCACACTCAGCAGCACTCCGGGGCGGTTTTTCTTCATGCCGATGGCCGTGGTGTACACATCCAGAGCCCCGAACTCCATGAGCTTTTCCATGGCATAGCCCAGATGCTCCGGGGTCATGTCGTCCAGATTGCACTGGAGCTCCACAACCCGGTCCTGATCCTCCGCTTCCGTGGTGCCCAGCATGGCCCGCACGCAGTTGGCCATAGGGAAGTCCTTGCTGCCCATACCGTAGCCGATCTTTTCCACCGCCATCTGGGGCATGGACCCGAAGGAGGACGCGAACCGCTTCAGCAGCGCCGCGCCGGTGGGCGTGCAGAGCTCTCCCTGGATCTCCCCGCCGTAGCTGGGGATCCCTTGCAGCAGATAGGCCGTGGCCGGTGCGGGCACCGGCAGGATGCCGTGGGCGCAGTGCACATGGCCGGAGCCCACATGGACGGCGGAGGCGCAGATCCGATCCGCATGGAGCCGATCCAGCAGGGTGCAGACGCCCACCACGTCGGCCACAGCGTCCATAGTCCCCACCTCATGGAAATGGATCTGTTCCACCGGCATGCCATGGGCATGGCTTTCCGCCTCCGCAATGGAGTTGTATACAGCGATCACATTCTCCCGCACCTGTGCGGGCAGTTCCAAGTGGCTCAGGATGTGGCGAATATCCGCCATGCTGGCATGGTGATGATGGGCATGGCCGTGTGTATGCTCATGGTCGTGATCATGCTCGTGGTCGTGGTCATGCTCGTGGTCGTACGCATGTTCATGGCTATGCTCGTGTTCATGTTCATGGTGGTGCTCATGCTCGTGGGAATGCTCGTGGGCCATGGCATGGTCATGGCTGTGCTCCTCCTGGCCGTTTACCAGCACCCGAACATGGGTCCCCTGGATGCCGCACTTCTCCGTCCGCTCCATCGTATATTCCACCCCGGGAATATGCAGGGCATTCAGTGCCTCCAGCTCCCTTTCCGGCTCCGGGAACAGCTCCAGCAGCGCCCCCATGAGCATATCTCCCGCCGCGCCCATGGCGCACTCGATATACAGTGTCTTCATGCTTCTCCTCCTATGTGTGCGATCATGCTGGCTAAGTAGCCCGCTCCGAATCCGTTGTCGATGTTCACCACGCTGACCCCGCTGGCGCAGGAATTCAGCATACTCAGCAGCGCCGAAAGGCCTCCGAAATTCGCCCCATAGCCCACGGAGGTGGGCACCGCGATCACCGGGCAGTCCGCCAGTCCGCCGATGACACTGGCCAGGGCTCCCTCCATGCCCGCAATGGCAATGATGACCCGGGCGCTCATGATCTCGTCCATGTGCGAGAGGATCCGATGGAGTCCGGCCACCCCCACGTCATAGAGCCGCACCACCCGGTTGCCCAAGGCCTCCGCCGTCAGCGCCGCCTCCTCCGCCACCGGCACGTCTGAGGTGCCGCCGGTGGCCACCACGATGGTGCCATAGCTGTTGGGCTCCGGCAGCCTCCCCACAATGCCGACACCGCTGGCCTCGTCATATTGGAGCGGCAGATCCTTCCCCACCAGCTCCGCCTTTTCCTTGGACATACGGGTGATGAGCACAGTCTCCTGGCCGCCCTGCCGCATGGCTCCGGCGATTTTTGCGATCTGCTCCCCGGTCTTGCCGGCCCCGTAAATCACCTCGGCCGCTCCCTGGCGGAGGCCCCGGTGATTATCGATCTTTGCAAAGCCTAAGTCCTCAATCGGGGCCTTTTTCAGCTTCAATACCGCTGCATCCACGTCCATGGTTCCGGCGGCCACCTGCTCCAGCATGGCCCGAATTTCTGTCTGCTCCATTACCGTCCCTCCAGATCTAAAAATACGCAGGGGAACAGGGGCTTAATCTTCTCTAAAATCTCCTGGCGCAGCTGGAGTCCCCGCTCCATCTGACCCACAGTCAGCTGGATCCGGGCGGCATCATGATAGACCCGTACCCGGAAATCTGTAAAGCCCAGCTCGAACAGCGCCCCCTCAGCCTGCTCCACCTTTTGAAGCCCCTGGGCGGTAATGGTGACTCCGGAAGGGAACCGGGTGGCAAGACAGGCATAGGAGGGCTTGTCCCAGGTAAACAGCCCCGCTTCCCGGGATCTCTCCCGGATCTCCTGCTTGGTAAGGCCGCAAAGCCGTAAAGGCGAGAGCACCTTCATCTCCCCCAGGGCCTTCATGCCGGGCCGGTCTCCCGCATCATCCGAGGCGTTGGTGCCGTCGATGATGGTGTCATAGCCGTCTGCCTTGGCCCGCGCCACCAGCGCCCCGAACAGCGCCGTCTTACAGTAGTAGCACCGATCCGGGGGATTAAACCCCGCCTTGGGCAGGATATCATAGTGGAGCACCGTCAGGGGGATCTCCAGCTGGGCCGCCAGCCGCTGAGCGTCCTCCAGCTCAAACTCCGGCTGGAACTGGGTCTTGGCAAAATAAGGCCGTACATCCGCCCCGGCCTCCTTGGCCGCATACAAAAGATAGGAGGAATCCACGCCTCCTGAAAAGCCCAGCGCCACCTTGGGATGGGCAGTGAAAAATTCCTTGAGCGTCATTTGCTTCTCCTTTCTGGGCTCCAGCCGATGGCCTCCACACCTCCGGCATCCATGGTCGATTCGTCAAATAGTAATGGGTCACTGGGCCCGTCCGCAAAGATCTCCCCCTGCCGCAGGATCAGAGATCTTTGGCAGGTCTCCAGGGCAAAGGTCAGGTCGTGAGTGGCCACCAGCATGGTCTCCGGCAGCCCCTGGAGCACGCCAATGAGCCGCCGCCGTGCCTTGGGGTCTAAAAACGCCGTGGGCTCGTCCAGCAGCAGGAGCTTTGGCTCCATCACCAGCACCGTAGCCAGAGCCGCCATGCGCTTTTCGCCGCCGCTGAGCCGCTGGGCCTGTCGATCCTTGAGGGCCAGGATCCCCAGCCGTTCCAGGGTATCCTCCACCCGTTCGGGGATCTCTGAGACCGGGATATCCGCATTTTCCAGGCCGAAGGCCACGTTCTGATACACAGTGGGCAGAAACAGCTGGTCGTCGGGGTTCTGGAACACCACCCCCACCTGCTGCCGGAGCCTGGGGAGATTTTGCTCCGTCAGGGGCACCTCTGCCGCCATAACTGTGCCGCTGCTTTGGAGCAGCCCCACCAGAGCCATCAGCAGGGTGGTCTTGCCCGCGCCGTTGCCGCCAATCAGGGCACAGCGCTCCCCAGGCTCCAAATGAAAGGAGACGTCCTTCAGGGCCGCCGTTCCATCTGGGTATGTCACCGATACATGTCCTACATCCAGCAAGTTGCCAAACCTCCGATCCACGCCGGGATATCCGTCAGCCGAAATAGCAGACTGCTGCCCATGACCACCAGGCCGTAGACCCAGTCTCCGGCGTTCATGACTCGCGTCTTTCCCCTGCGCCAGGCGCCGCCATAGCCCCGGCACTTCATGGCCCCGTAGACCCGCTGGGCCCGGTCAAAGCTCCGAAGCAGCAGGCTCCCCACAAAGGCCCCCATGTGGCGCATCTCTAAGGCCCGCTTTCCACCGCCGCGAAGCTGATAGGCCGCGGTCATGGAGGAGGTCTCC
>CAKTEB010000125.1 GCA_934546685.1 uncultured Oscillospiraceae bacterium | reverse complement strand
TCCGCTGCGGCCTCCACCGGCGCGGCTGAGACCTCCGGCCAGGAGACCAAGACCGAGTCCAAGGCCTCCGGCCTGCAGATCGCCATCCCCAACGACACCACCAACGAGGCCCGTGCGCTGCTGCTGCTCCAGGATCTGGGCTACATCAAGCTCAAGGACGGCGCCGGCATCACCGCCACCAAGGCTGACGTGGCCGAGAACCCCCTGGGCATCGAGTTCGTAGAGGCTGAGGCCGCTCAGCTGCCCAACGTCCTCCAGGATGTGGACTACGCCGTGATCAACTCCAACTACGCCATCGCCGCTGACATGGATCCCATGACCCAGGCTCTGAAGATGGAGGGCTCCTCCTCCGCCTATGCCAATGTCCTGGTGGTCAAGGAAGGCAACGAGGAGACCGATAAGACCAAGGCTCTGAAGGCTGCTCTGGAGAGCCAGAAAGTGGCCGACTACATTACCGAGACCTACAAGGGCTCCGTGGTCAGCACCGTGGACAACCCCACCGACGGCTATGACGCCTCCGTGGACTACGATGCCCTGAAGGGCGAGACCATTTCCGTGGCCGCTTCCCCCGCACCCCATGCGGAGATCCTGAAGATCGCCAAGGACATCCTGGCTGAGAAGGACATCACCCTGGACATCCAGGAGTATCAGGACTATGTGATCCCCAACAACGTGGTAGAGCAGGGCGAGTGCGACGCCAACTACTTCCAGCATCAGCCCTATCTGGACGACTTCAATAGCGAGAACGGCACCCACCTGGTTTCCGTCAGCGCCATCCATGTGGAGCCCATGGGCCTGTATGGCGGCAAGCAGACGACCCTGGACGCGCTGGAGCAGTAAATCGAATCAAAAAACGCCGGCCGCAAAACGCCGGCGTTTTTGTGCGGAATAAGGAGGTCAAGAAATGATTGAGATCAAGCATCTCTCCAAGTCCTTTGAGACGTCCGCGGGCACTGTGGACGCCCTGCGGGACATCAACCTGACCATTGAGGACGGAGATATTTACGGCATCATCGGTATGTCCGGCGCGGGCAAGAGCACCCTGGTCCGGTGTGTCAATATGCTGGAGCGGCCCACCGAGGGCAGCGTGGTCATCGACGGCAAGGATATGGGCACTCTGAACGCCCATGAGCTCCGGGAGGCCCGGCGGGATATCACGATGATCTTCCAGGGCTTCAATCTGCTGATGCAGCGAAACTGCCTCAGAAATATCTGCTTTCCCCTGGAGCTGGCGGGTATGAAAAAGGCGGAGGCCCGGAAAAAGGCCATGGAGCTGCTGGAGCTGGTGGGTCTGCCCGACAAGGCCAAAAGCTACCCGGCCCAGCTCTCCGGCGGCCAGCAGCAGCGCATCGCCATCGCCCGGGCCCTGGCCACCAATCCCAAGGTGCTTCTCTGTGACGAGGCTACCTCGGCCTTGGATCCCAGCACCACCCACTCTATTTTGCAGCTGATCCGGGATATCAATAAGAAGCTGGGCATCACCTGCATCATCATCACCCATCAGATGAGCGTGGTGGAGGAGATCTGCAACCATGTGGCGATCCTGGACGGCGGCCAGGTGGCGGAGGAGGGGGCCGTGGGTACGGTCTTCTCCTGTCCCAAGTCCCAGGCCGCCCGGCGGCTGGTATTCCCCCAGGGGGAGGACGACATGATCTCCAATCCCGGCCATGAAGCCCGGCTCAGGGTGATCTTCAACGGCGCCCATGCGGCGGGTATGCCCCTGATCGCCACCATGGCCAGTGAAAAGCATATTCTGGTGAATATCCTCTCGGCAAGCACCCGCGCCATTGAGGATCGGGCCTATGGCAGCATGCTCCTGGGCGTGTCCGGGGGCCCGGAGGTGGTGGCGGAGACCATCGCCTATCTCACCAGTGTTCCCGACGTGATCGTAGAGGAGGTCTAAGGCATGTTTGATAATCTGTTTTCCGCGGACTCCGTGCAGCTGGCTATGGAGGTCATCAAGTCTGAGATCCCCTTCGCCATCTGGGAGACCTTTTATGTGACGATCGTATCCACGGCGCTGGCTGTGGTCATCGGCCTGCCACTGGGCGTTCTGCTGGTGGTGGGGGATAAGAACGGCGTGCTGCCCTTGCCCAGATGGCTCATGCAGGTGCTCAACGTCATCATCAATCTGCTGCGCTCCATTCCGTTCCTGATCCTGATGATCATGGTGTTCCCGCTGTCCCGGCTCATTGTGGGCACCACCGTGGGCACCGTAGCGACCATCGTTCCCCTGGTGGTGGCGGCGTTCCCATTTGTGGCACGGCTGGCGGAGACCAGCCTCCGGGAGGTGAGCCCCAACATCATTGAGGCCGCCCAGTCCATGGGCGCGTCCCCCTTCCAGATTATCGTGAAGGTGATGATCCCGGAGAGCGTTCCTTCACTGATCTCCAACCTCACCACGGCCATCACCACGATCCTGGGCTACTCGGCCATGAGCGGCATCATTGGCGGCGGCGGCCTGGGCAAGATCGCCATCAACTACGGCTATTACCGTTATAAATATCTGGTGATGCTGGTGGCGGTGATCCTGCTCATCATTCTGGTGCAGATCTTCCAGAGCGTGGGCACCCGGCTCACTGTGAAGCTGGATCGCAGACTCAAGAGATAAACCGACAAAGGACAGGGCTTCGGCCCTGTCCTTTCGCGCTATGCGGTATGTTTTCGGAGGCTCCGCTCCATTATCATGAGGCCCAGCCATAAAGCCAAGCCCAGGGCACTGAGCAGCAGTCCCGCCAGATATCCCGGCGCGTGGTAAACGATGCGGATCTCGTGGCTCCCGGGAGCCAGTGAAAAGCCCAGAAACGTGGTGTTGACGATCTGTGTAGGAACAGCATTGCCGTCCACCTCTGCGGTAAAACCGCTGTCATAGGGAATAGATGTCACGAAGGTCTCGGTGTCGGAGACGGAAATAGTGCCCTCGATCACATTGCTCTTTGTCTCGGAAAAGTCCGGCTGGAACTGGGATTCATATAGGCTGGTGTCCGTCAGAATGTCGGAGCTGCCCAGATAAGCTGTGAGGCTGCGAATTCGATAAGACCCGGCTCCAAAGGTCACAGGCACCTCCGTCTGTCCTGGCTCCAGGGAGACCACATAGGTGAAGGCGGTATTGCCATTGTAGTAGAGGTGGCTCCGGGCGGTGAGCTTGTTCTTTGTGCCGCCCACGGTGATGGTGAGATCCCTGTCCAGCTGGTTTTCTACCTGGAATTGCAGGAACAGCAGCTGTCCCGCGGATCCGCTGGAGCCGGGGATGGTCAACATGGCCTTCTGACTGTTTTCGGAGAGGAAGCGCCAATCGGAGCCCTCCCGGCGCAGGGCGCTGGAGACGGGAAGCGCTATGTCAATGGGATGAGCCAGGGACTGGATGTTCTCCAGCCAATTCGGATCCGTGGTGGAGGCGGTGCCGCTGACCGCATATTTCATCAGCGCCAGCTGACGGTAGGGGAAGACCAGTCGGTTAAAATCCGCCCGGGACAGCAGTCTTGTGGTGCCGTAGCCGATGGGCGCAGTGCCCGCTTGTATCTCTATGGCACCGGTGTCGGGATCTACGGTATATTTGACGCCCATGAGCTTCCGGAACAGCGGATTCTTCGAGGCTCCATGCATGAGGCTGTTCCGGAAGGGCTGCTCGATTTGAAACACATCTCGGCAGAAGCTCCCGTAGCCGGAGTCGGAGGCTGAGGAATAGAGACTGGTGATCCATTGCCGGGTGGACTGGATCCGGTTGATGTTGGCCTTGCGCCGGTCATAGGAGCCGCTCTCCTCCAGGCGATACCAGCCGGGATCTGCGGACAGGGTCTCGGTGATCTGGGCAGCCAGTGTATTCGAGCTATAGGCAGCGTAGTCCTCGGCGGGGATGATCTCGCCGGCTGTGCCGTTGGCATAGAGGCCGAAGCCAAATAGAACGCACAGGGGCGGGAGCATTGCCGCTAAAAGGTGCTTCCTTCCAATCAGCGTTCCGGCCAGAAGCAGGACGCTTTCCCCAAGCAGAAGGAGATAGAGGGCGATGTTTCCGCTTTGCCGATGGACGATCCCATAGCCTAGACACAGAATGCTGGCGGCCCCAAAGGCGGCCAGGATACCGGCAGGGGAGAGCTCCTTCTGCCGGAGCCGCCGCAATAGATCTGCCCAGCGCTCACAGAGCAGGGGCAGCAGCGGGATCAGGGACTTTTCCCGAATGTAGAGCATGCCCCCCAGCAGCCACCGAAACA
>CAKTEB010000124.1 GCA_934546685.1 uncultured Oscillospiraceae bacterium | reverse complement strand
TCCCTGCGCTCTGCGGAATTCGTCCTCAGCCACATTGACCGTTCTAAATATACCGTCTACTCCGTGGGCATCACCAAGGAGGGCGTGTGGAAATACTACCCCGGCACGGATTACTCCCTGCTGCCCGATGAGCGCTGGCAGGAGACCCAGGGGGTCTGCCCCGCGGCACTGTCCCCCTCCCGGGGCCAGGGGCTGCTGCTCATGAAGGACACGGGTCTTGAGACCGTGCCCATCCATGTGTGCTTCCCGGTGCTCCACGGGGAAAACGGCGAGGACGGCTCCATCCAGGGTCTCATGCAGGTGGCCGGGATCCCCTGCGTGGGCCCCGGCGTAGCGGCCTCCGCCTCCTGCATGGATAAGACCATCACCAAGCTTCTGGTGGGCGAGACCGGGGTGCGCCAGGCCAACTGGTATCTGGCCCGCCGCCAGAGCATTGAGGGCGACATGGGCCGCCTGGTCCGGGACATCGAGTCCGGCGGCGACTATCCCCTGTTTGTAAAGCCCTCGGGCACCGGCTCCTCCGTGGGCGTGTCCAAGGTCACCAATACCGAGGAATTGAAGGCCGCTCTGCGGAATGCCGCAAAATATGACGACAAGGTGCTGGTAGAGGAGTTTATCTCCGGCCACGAGGTGGAGGTAGCCGTGCTGGGCAACGACAAGCCCGTGGCCTCCCTGGTGGGCGAAATCATCGCCGGGGCGGAGTTCTACGACTACGATGCCAAGTACAACTCCCCCCAGTCGAAAACCGTGGTGCCCGCCGAGATCCCCGAGGAGGCCGCGGAAAAGCTCCGCAGCGCCGCCGTTACGGTCTATGAGGCCATGGGCTGCCGCGGCCTCAGCCGGGTGGACTTCTTCCTTACTTATGAGGGGAATGAGGTGGTGTTCAACGAGATCAACTCCATCCCGGGCTTCACCTCCATCTCCATGTATCCCAAGCTCTTTGAGGCCGCTGGCGTGCCCAACGACGCCCTCATCGACGAGCTTCTGACCCTGGCCCAGGAGGCGTAGCTATGGATCCAAGACCCATCGGCGTATTCGATTCCGGCCTGGGGGGCCTCACCGCCGTCCGGCAGCTCATGGATCAGCTGCCCGGAGAAGACATCATCTATTTCGGCGACACCAGCCGGGTGCCCTATGGCGGGCGCTCCCCGGAGACGGTGCTGAAATACACCCGGCAGGACATCAATTTTCTGCTGCAATTCGACATCAAGGCCATCGTCATCGCCTGCAACACCGCCGACACCGCCGCCGGGGCCCAGGTCCAGCGGGAATACGACCTTCCCATCTGCGGGGCCATCCGGCCCACGGCCCGGAAGGCGGCCATGACCACTCGCAACAACAAGATTGGCGTCATCGGCACCAAGGCCACCATCAATGGGCGCGGCTATGACGGCATCATTCGTGAGATGAACCCCAGGGCCCAGGTGAAGAGCCTGGCCTGCCCCCTTTTGGTGCCCCTGGTGGAGAACCACCGGACCCGGCCCGGGGACAGGGTGGTGGAGCAGGTGGTGGCGGAGTATCTTCAGCCCCTCAAAGACTGGGGCTGCGACACTCTGGTGCTGGGCTGCACCCACTATCCCCTGCTCTGGGACGTGATCGAGGCCTTTATGGGCCCGGCGGTCACGCTCCTGAATTCCGGCAGGGAGGCCGCCTGCCAGCTTGCCGAGACGCTCCAGCGGGCGGACATGCTCTCCGGACGGGACTCCGGCGGCAGCTATCAGTATTACGTCAGCGATTCCACCGAGGACTTCTCCCAGATGGCCTCCACGTTTTTGGAGATGCCCGTAAAGGCCCAGGTGGGGAAAATAGACATTGAGAGGTACTAAAAATACTATGGAAGAATCGGTCATCATCTCCGTGGAGGGCACTCAGCGGTTCGTGGGAGAGGAATCCCAGACCGTCCAGGTGGTCACGGAGGGCATTATGAAGCATGAGGGCGACTCGGTGTACCTGAGCTATGAGGAATCCGAGGTCACCGGCATGGAGGGCACCACCACCACCTTCCATGTGAAGGACGACCGGGTGGAGCTGATCCGCACCGGGGCCGTCCAGTCGAAAATGGTTTTTGAGAAGGGGAAGAAGAACATATCCCTTTACGATGTGGGCTTCGGGGCCCTGACCATCGGTGTGAAGGCCAGACGGCTGAAGAATGAGCTGGGGCCCGCGGGAGGCCGGCTGGAGATCTCCTACGGCATCGAGATCGAGGAGCAGACCAAGGGGCTCAATTCCTTTGTGATCGATGTGCGGAAGCAGGAGAATGCGGTGACGCAGTAAAAAATGGTGCAGTGCATGACGGGCATGCGCTGCACCTTTTTGCCGCTCAGCGAGACCAATGCCCTCCGTGGGCCCGCTCTCCCGTTCACAAATCGTCCATCTTTCTATGCTACATTATAAAACGCCTTGATTTCCCATCACTTCCCGGCCACCGTTCCCGAAAATTCCCTTGCAATTACCCTGTAATTGCAGTATACTAGCCCTGAATCGTGGGGAGAAGTGGGGACATTACCCACGCATTGGAACGGAGGTGGCCTCATGACAGGAAAATACCGGCACGGACTGGATGCCAAGGGCCGCCTTGCCATCCCCGCAAAGCTCCGGGAGGAGCTGGGCGCCGCCTTTTATGTAACCATCGGACTGGGCCATAGCCTCATGGTGCTGCCAGAGGCGGCCTGGGCGGCCATTGTGGAAAAGCAGCGCTCCCTGCCCATGGCCGAGGCCCAAAAGCTCCGATTCTTCTTCGCCAATGCCCTCCGGTGCGAGCCGGACAAGCAGGGCCGGATCCTCCTGCCCCAGGAGCTCCGGAGCTATGCCCATCTCACGGAAAACGCCGTGATCCTGGGCTTCGGCGACAAGGCGGAGATCTGGGATCAGGAGACCTATGACCGCATGGAGCAGGAATTTCTGACCGGCGGGGAACTCGACGGGGTGCTGTCCGCCCTGGAGCTGTAGGAGGAACATACATGGAATTTCAGCATAAATCCGTGCTGCTGGAGGAATGCATCCAGGGCCTTGCCATCAAGCCCGACGGCATTTACCTGGACGGCACCCTGGGCGGCGCGGGCCATTCCTCCCGGATCGCCGCCCTGCTCACCACCGGCCGCCTCATCGGCGTGGACCGGGACACCGTGGCCCTGGAGGCCGCGGGCAAGCGGCTGGAGCCCTGGAAGGACCGGGTGACACTGGTACACTCCAACTTCAAGGAGATCGACAATATCCTAGACGGTCTGGGCATTGGCGGGGTCGACGGCATGCTCTTTGACCTGGGCGTGTCCTCGCCCCAGCTTGACGACGGAGAGCGGGGCTTTTCCTACATGGCCGACGCCCCCTTAGACATGCGCATGAACCGGGAGGATCGGCTCACCGCCTACGAGGTGGTGAACCAGTGGCCCCGGGAGGAGCTTCGGAAGATCTTCTATGACTATGGCGAGGAGCGCTACGCCCCCCAGATCGCCGCGGCCATTGACCGCAGACGGCAGACTGCCCCCATCGAGACCACCCTCCAACTGGTGGACGTGATCCGCGGCGCCCTGCCCCCTCAGGCCCTCCGGGAAAAGCAGCACCCCGCCAAGCGCACCTTCCAGGCCATCCGCATTGCGGTCAACGATGAGCTGGGCTCCGTCCGGCAGATGCTGGAGGAGGCCATTCCCAGGCTGAACCCCGGCGGACGGCTGGCAGTCATCACCTTCCACTCTCTGGAGGACCGGATCGTCAAGACCGCCATGGCCGCTGCCGCCAAGGGCTGCACCTGTCCCCCGGAATTTCCGGTGTGCGTCTGCGGCAAAAAGCCCCAGGTGAAGGTCCTCACCCGAAAGCCAATCACCTCTACCCCCCAGGAGCTGGAGGAAAACCCCCGGGCCCGGAGCGCCAAGCTGCGGATCTGCGAGAAGCTGTAGGTGCGGGGAAGCCGATCTCAGGACGCGGAGCTGCTCCAAAAGCTCCTTCTGGGTCTCGCCTGCTTTTTCGTGGTGCTGGCCCTGGGGCTGGGGCATCTCCGGCTCTATGAATTGGAGACAGAAAATAAGGAATTGCAGGATACCTTGGCAGAGCTGGAATTGCAGCGGGGCGATCTCCAAGGGGAGGCCCGAAAGGGCATCGCATCGCTGGCCCAGGAATACGGCATGGCTCCCCTGGAGCCAGAGGACGTGACCATCCTCCACATTGGCAGGGACAAGTGAATAACCGGGACGTTGCATGGCATATAGTGAAAAGGGAGTTCCCAGGAAAGGAGACCT
>CAKTEB010000123.1 GCA_934546685.1 uncultured Oscillospiraceae bacterium | reverse complement strand
AATCTGGAGCTTGCCAATGCGCCCAGCAACCTGCGGGCTACCCTGGGCACGGTATCCCTGCAAATTAAGGTTCGAGGCCCAGCGGACGTGATGGATGCGGTGACGGCCAGCAATATCCGGGCCGTGGCGGATCTCAGCTCCGTGGGCACCTCCACCGGACAGTTCAGCGTTCCCGTGGACGTGTATGTGGACGGCTTCAGCGGCGTGGGGGCCATGGGCAGCTATAACGTGCTGGTCTCCATTTCGGAGCCCACGGAGGCGGATGATACCGCTGTAGAGGTGGACGTGAGCCCCAGTGCCAGCCCCAGCGCCGATACGGCAGGGGAGTGAGCCATGCAGCAGAAAGTAACGGTGCTTTCCTCGAAAAACGGCGTGGCCCGGGTGTCCTATCAGCGCCCCACCGCCTGTCACGGGGATTGCAGCAAATGCGCCGGGGGCTGCGGCTCCATGGCAGCCAAGGAGGAGATCATCGTCTCCGCTGACGATCCCATTGGCGTGCGTCCCGGCGATACGGTGATGATCCAGGGGGAGACGAAAAAGGTAGCCTGGGCCATTGCACTGGTCTATGTGATCCCCGTGGCGCTGTTTTTCCTGGGGTACTTCCTGGGTCAGCGCTGGGGACAGGGGAACCTTCTGGGAATCTTAGGATTCTTCCTGGGCCTGGGCCTTGCGGTGCTGGAAAGCCGCAGACAGAAAAAGCACGGGAAGGAGATCCACTACCAGGTGGTGTCTCTGGTCAAATGAAACCGAAATAGGATCGGCTCAGCCGATCCTATTTTTGTGAGAGTAGAGGTACTTGTACAGATCGTGGGGGTAGCCCCAAAATCTGTTGATCCTGCACAAAGATAATGCCGTGATTTTGTTTGACTTTACGGTTCCAATCCGTTATACTTGTAGGGTTATTTTGAAGCGGACAACCCCTTGCTGCTGTCACAGCGGGGATTTTTGCTTGGTAAGAGAGGGTTTTATGAAACTATACGCGCTGATTTTATTTATCCTGACCTATGTGCTGATCATCGCTCTGCCGAACCGGCGGCCCTGGGTGGCCATGATCAGCGCCGGGATCTTTCTGGTGTCCGGCATCGTGCCAATCCGGAGCCTGGGCTCCGCCATCGATTTCAATGTTCTTATGATGCTGGCGGGCACCATGGGCACGGTGTCCCTGTTCATCGAGTCAAGAATGCCCAACCGCATGGCCGAGGTGCTGCTGCAAAAGTCCCCCAACGTCATGTGGGTGGTGGTGTACATGTCCCTGTTTGCTGGGGTAGTCTCCGCCTTCGTGGACAATGTGGCGACGGTTTTGATGATTGCGCCGGTGGGCCTGGCCATTTCCAAGAAGCTCAATATCTCTCCGGTGCCCATGATCATCTCCATTGCCGTGTCCTCAAATCTTCAGGGCGCTGCCACGCTAGTGGGTGACACCACCTCAATTATGCTGGGTGGCCACGCCAATATGGATTTCAACGACTTTTTCTTCATGGACGGGAAGCCCAGCATCTTCTTTGCGGTGGAGCTGGGAGCCCTGGCCACCGTGCCGGTCATTATGTTCCTGTTTCGGGATCAGCGAGAGCCTTTCCACGCGGAGGGCCATACGGAGGTCAGCGATTATTTCCCCACTTATCTGCTGGCGACCAATGTGCTGCTGCTGATCCTGGCCTCCTTCTGGAAGGGACGTCCGGCCATCACCAACGGCATCATCTGCGTGGGCCTGTTCCTGATCGGCCTGATCCACTCCTATCTCCGGCGCAGGGATCTGGTGGTGGTAAAGCAGGCGTTCAAGGAAATCGACTATCCCACCATCTTCCTGCTCACTGGACTGTTTGTGGTCATCGCGGGGATCACTGAGGTGGGTATCATTCGGGATATCAGCCAGATCTTTGCGAAGCTGGGCGGAAGCAACCTGTTCCTGCTCTACACGGTGATCGTCTGGGGCTCGGTGGCCTGCTCGGCCTTCGTGGACAACATCCCCTATGTGGCCACCATGCTGCCGGTCATCAGCGCCCTGTGTCAGGATCTGGGCTGCGCCCCCTATCTTCTGTATTTTGGACTCCTTACCGGAGCAACCCTGGGCGGCAACCTGACTCCCATCGGCGCTTCTGCCAATATCGCCGGCATCGGCATTCTTACCAAGGCCGGATATCAGGTGAAGACCCGGGACTTCCTGCGGATCGGCGTGCCCTTTACCCTCTGCGCGGTAATCGTGGGCTACCTGTTCTGCTGGTTTGTCTGGGCTTAAATGAATGCAAAAATATCCTGCTGCGGCGTGCAGCAGGATATTTTTATCGGCAATTACAAATCAGCAAACGCCCTGGGCCAGCATGGCATCAGCGACCTTCAGGAAACCGGCGATGTTGGCGCCAGCCTGGATATCGCCCTTCATGCCGTACTTCTCGGCAGCCTCGGCGCAGGCGGTGTAGATGGACTCCATGATGCCCTTCAGCTTGGCATCGACCTCCTCGAAGGTCCAGCTCAGGCGCTCGGAGTTCTGGCTCATCTCCAGACCGGAGGTGGCCACGCCGCCGGCGTTGGAGGCCTTGCCGGGGCTGTACAGGAGCCCTGCGGACTTGATGATGGTGATGGCCTCAGGGGTGCAGGGCATATTTGCGCCCTCAAAGACGCCCATGGCGCCGTTAGCAACGATCAGCTTGGCAGCCTCGGCGTCGATCTCATTCTGAGTGGCGCAGGGGAGGATGATGTCGGCGGGAACGCTCCAGATGCCGCTGCAGCCCTCCACATACTTTGCGGTGGGAACATAGTCTACATAGGTTTTGATCCGGGCACGCTTGACCTCCTTGATCTCCTGGATGACCTTGTAGTCGATGCCGTTCTCGTCTACGATGTAGCCGTTGGAGTCATACATGGCGATGACCTTGCCGCCCAGCTCGGTGGCCTTCTGGTTGGCGTAGATGGCAACATTGCCGGAGCCGGAGACGATGACCTTCTTGCCCTCAAAGCTGGAGCCGTTGGCACGGAGATAGGCGTCGGCGAAGTAGCACAGGCCGTAGCCGGTGGCCTGGGTGCGGGCCAGGGAGCCGCCGTAGGACAGGCCCTTTCCGGTGAGCACGCCGGTCCACTCGTTCTTCAGGCGCTTGTACTGGCCGAAGAGATAGCCGATCTCACGGGCACCCACACCGATATCGCCGGCGGGAACATCGGTATCCGGGCCGACGTGGCGGTACAGCTCGGTCATAAAGCTCTGGCAGAACCGCATGACCTCCATGTCGGACTTGCCCTTGGGGTCGAAGTCGGAGCCGCCCTTGCCGCCGCCCATGGGCAGGGTGGTGAGGGCGTTCTTGAAAATCTGCTCAAAGCCCAGGAACTTGATGATGGACAGATTTACATTGTCACGGAACCGCAGGCCACCCTTGTAGGGGCCGATGGCGGAGTTGTACTGAACGCGATAGCCGCGATTCACCTGAACCTTGCTCTGGTCATCCACCCACGGCACCCGGAAGATGATGATGCGCTCAGGCTCCACCAGGCGGCCAATGATATTCTGCTGCTCCAGCCGGGGATCGGCCTCTACCACGGGGACCAGCGTCTCCAGCACCTCGTTGACGGCCTCCAGATACTCGGTCTGCTCGCTGTAGCGGGCGCACAGCTCCTCATAGATGCCGGCGAGATATGCGTTTTTGATAGCCATAAGAAAACATCCTTTCATTCGATGAATCGGGAATCGCAGCAGAATGAAGCCTCAACTGCATTCACCCGTTTCTATTGGCACTATACTACTACAAAGTGGAGAAGAATGCAAGAGCAAGTGCGAAGAAAATCAAAAAGACGGCAAAATTGCATAAATAACATAAGGATTTGCAGTAACCAAATTGATATGTTTCAGTTTTTGAAGGAAACGTACCATATATTCCGCAAGAGCTGACAAAAATGCCGCCGCAGCAGCCGCGGCGGCATTTTTCTTTCATTTTATCGCAGGGTCACGCCCAGCTTTTCCTCCAGAGCGGCCAGAACGTTCTTGACCACGCTGTCGGAATCCGCGTCAGTGAGGGTACGGTCATCGGCCCGGAGCTCCAGGGAGAAGGCCAGGGACTTTTTGCCCTGGGGGATGCCCTTGCCGCGGTACAGGTCAAAAAGATTGACGCTCCGCAGCAGGGTGCCGCCCGCCTGGGCAATGACGCCCTCCACCTGGGCAGCGGTGAGACTGTCGTCGCAGACCAGCGCCAAGTCACGCTCTACGGTGGGGAACTTGGGCAGGGGCTGATAGACTGCCTCAGGAGCCAGCAGACCCAGCAGCACAGTGAAGTTCAGCTCGGCGCAGTAGATCTCACTGGAGATGCCGTAGTTGGCGGCCACCAGAGGATGCACCTGGCCAAACACGCCCACAT
>CAKTEB010000122.1 GCA_934546685.1 uncultured Oscillospiraceae bacterium | reverse complement strand
AGGTGATGCCCCCCTGGAGATAGGCCATGTAGGGCTCCCGCATGGGTCCGTCGGCACTGAGCTCAATGGACGCGCCCTGGACAAAGGCGCCCGCGGCCATGATGACCTGATCCTCGTAGCCGGGCATATCCCAGGGCTCCGGGGTCACATAGGAATCCACCGGTGCGCCCATCTGCACGCCCCGGCAGAAGGCCCGCATGGGCTCCGGACGGCCAAACTTCACGGTCTGTACGATATCGCCTCTGGGATCCTCCATGGCCGGAGAGGTCTCATAGCCCATCTCCTCCATGGCCCCGGCGCAGAATACCGCCGTTTTCAGGGCCTGAGCCGTCACATGAGGCGCCATAAAGAAGCCCTGGTATAAGAGCCGGTTGATATCCTGACTGCACCCACACTCCCGGCCGATGCCAGGGCAGGTCAGGCGCATGGCCGCAGCCTCCACCAGATCCGCACGGCCCACGATGTAGCCGCCGGTGGGCGCAATGCCGCCGCCGGGGTTCTTGATGAGGGAACCGGCCATAATGTCTGCCCCCACCTCCGTAGGCTCCAGCTCCTCCACGAATTCCCCATAGCAGTTATCCACGAACACCAGAATGTCCGGATTCGCCGCCTTGGCTGCTCGGATGATCTCGCCGATCTCCTTCACCCGCAGGGCTGCCCGGAGGGAATAGCCCCGGGAGCGCTGGATCATTAACAGCTTTGCATGGGGCTCCTGAACGGCCCGGCAGATCTCCGGGATATCCGGGCGCAGATCGGGCGTCATGTCCACCTGCCGGTAGGTGATGCCGAACTCCTTAAAATTCCCAGGCTCATTTCCCGTGATACCCAGCACGCTCTGGAGGGTGTCATAGGGCGGGCCGAAGGCGGAGATCACCGTGTCACCGGGCCGCAAAATGCCCATCAGCGCACAGGTAATGGTATGGGTGCCATTGACAAACTGGCTCCGCACCAGTCCCGCCTCCGCCCGAAAGACCTTGGCGAAGATCTTGTCCAGGGTGTCCCGGCCCAGATCGTCATAGCCATATCCGGTGGTCCCCACCAGATGGGCCGCGCTGACCCGGTACTCCTGGAAGGCCTCCAGCATTTTCTCCGCGTTTTTCTCCGCCACCCGGTCGATCTCCTCAAAAACAGGCTTTGCCCGCTGGGTGATCTTCTGAGAGAGCGCTCTTGTTGCCTCTGAAACCATGTTTATAACTCCGTTTCCGCCAGAGCGGCCACCAGCCGCACACAGGCTTCCATATCATTTTTATCGCAGACCTCCAGGGGCGCGTGGGTGTACCGGCAGGGCAGCGAAATGCCGCCCACCGCCATGCCCGGGCCCGCCTGGGCCATGGGGCCCGCGTCCGTTCCGCCGCCGGTCATAATGTCCTGCTGGACAGGGATCTTCTGCTCCTGGGCGATCTCCCCCAGCTTCCGGATCAGCTCTGGGCGGCACAGGGCGCTCTTGTCAAGAATTTTGATGCCCGCCCCCTTGCCCAATCGGGCCGTGCCGTCATGGATGCTTCCGGGCACGTCGTCCACCGCTGTCACGTCCACGGCAATGCCGTAAGCGCCGCCGAGGCCATAGGCCGCAGGGCCCGCGCCCCGGGTGCCCACCTCCTCCTGGACGGAGAAGACAAAGTAGATCTCATTCTTCGGGTTCTGGATCCGATCCAAAGCCGCCAGCAGAATGGCGCAGCCCGCCCGATTATCCAGGAAGGAGGCGGTAATGCGCTCCTTAGATTCCAGGAACCGGGGCACAAAGGCCGCCATGTCGCCCACGGAAGCCAGCCGCTCCGTTTCCGCCTTAGAGGCGGTGCCGAAGTCCAGATAAAGGTCGGTGAGCTTCAGCTCCTTGCCCACCTTGTCATCCCGGATGCAGATGGCCGCCAGGGTTCCGTTGGCAAAGCGCACCGGCGTATGGGCCACAGTGGCGGGATCCAGCCAGCCAATGGCCGTGAAGCGCCCAAAGCCGTCCTTGTCGATATCTGTGAGCATCAGGCCCACGGTGTCCATATGGGCAGTGTACACCAGTTTTTTCCCCTGGCCGCCGATTCTGGCGATCACATTGCCCATGGCGTCCCGCCGGGCCTCGACGCCTCGTTCGCTGAGATAGCTGAGGATCCAACGGGCTGCGGCATCCTCACAGCCAGAGGGGGCGTAGAGCTCCGTTAAATTCTTTAGTAATTCCGTCATAGCTTCCTCTCCTCCAGAAATGCCAGCAGCAGCTGGACCGTATTTTCCGCGTCCTCCAGGGCCGCCATCTGGGTAGGGGCATCCACATACTTGGCAGAGCAGAATACCGCCGCCGCAGGCTTGCCCTGGCCGCTCCGCTGGAATACGCCGCCGTCCGAGGCGGTCTCCGACTGGGCCAGAGGCTGCATGGGGATCCCGGCCTGCTTGGCCGCGGCGCGGAGCTTGTCCGTAAGCGGGCCGTCAAAGATTGCCTTTTTGTCCATGCTGGGGATCACCGGACCGCCGCCCAGCTTGGGAAGCTGCTCTCCGGTGCTGTCACCAGCAGTGAGATCCAGCACGATGGTATCCGCCTCCGGCTGTCCCGCCGCCGCGCCGTAGGCTCCCCGGGAGCCCGCATAGTGCTGGAGCGTAAAGGCCATGGTCACGTCCACCGGCAGCTTTTTTTCCATGAGCGCAAGCAGAATGGCGCAGCCCAGCGACCGTCCCAGTGCCTTGCCCAAAATCAGGCCATGGGGCATGACCCGGAAGGGCTCCGCAAACACACCCAACTCGCCCTTTTCGATATTTTCCTCGGTCTCAGACTTGTTTGCCATACCGATATCAATATAAAGATCCGCCACCTTGGGCAGGGTCTTCCGCTCCTCCTGGGTGGTGAGATGGATGGGCTTCAGGCCAATGACGCCGGGCAGGAATTTGTCTCCCGCCCGCACCCGACGGCCCAGCAGGGTTCTGGGAGCCGTATTGCCGGTGAGTCCGAATTTTAAGAGGCCCTCCTGGGTGATGTCCTCCACCATGAACCCCGGCTCGTCCAAATAGGCCGAGAGCAGAACCGGCGTTTCCGGCTTGGCCTTGCCCTTTACGGTTACGATCAGGTTGCCCAGTCGATCCTTCCAGCAGTTGTGGCCCAAATTTCTTGCCCGCCGCGCTACATATTCAAGTGCCGCGTCCTCCCAGCCGGAGGGAGCGATGAGGGCCGAAAGGGCCTGAATGGTATCAAGCATCAGTCCCCCTCCTTTCCAAAGCTCCGCAGGAACGCGGCGGTGAGCTGACCCACTGCCTCCACGTCCCGGAGGTCGATCTCCTCCACCGGCGTGTGCATATACCGGAGCGGCAGAGACAGCAGCACCGTGGGCACGCCCTCTCCGGCGATCTGGGTGTGCATGGAATTGGTGCCGGTGCTGCCGGACATAACCTCCTGCACATAGGGGATCTTCTCCCGCTCCGCCAGTGCCCGGAGCCGCCGGGTATAGCTCCGGTCCAGCACCGGACTGTAGCCGATGGCCGCGCCGGTGCCCAGGGGGAAGCCGCAGCCCTTGGGGGAATCCGGGCTGTCGCCAAAGGTCACATCCGCCACCAGGGCCACATCCGGGGCGATGCCATAGGTGGCCGTCAGCGCGCCGGTGCCGCCTGTCTCCTCCTGAACGCTGCCCAGCATGGCAACGTTGACATTGAGCTTCTCATCCTTCGTCAGCTCCAGGGCCCGGAGCAGCGCCAAAAAGCAGCTGCGGTTGTCCAGGGATTTCCCGAAAAAGCGCTGTCCCACCGTAAATGGCTCGGTGGCATAGGCCACCCGGGTCCCCACGGGGATCCTCTCCGCTTCCTCTTTCGTGAGGCCGCAGTCGATATACAGATCCTTCCGGGCAGCAGGCTTGTCCGCCGGAGTGTCCCGATCCCAGCCGATGACGCCGCCGCACTCCGGCTCTGTCATCACTGTCACCTGGAGCCCCGGCAGCATCCGGTCATCCACGCCGCCAACGCCGCCGGTGATGGTCAGATAGCCCTCCCGATGGCCGCTGACCACCAGGCCCACCTGGTCGAGATGGGCGTCCAGCAGCACGGTTTTCGCCTTTGGATCTCCGCAGTCCCGATAGCCCACCAGGCTGCCCAGCGCTGTGATCTCCGTTCGGTCCACCAGGGGTGCAAGATAGTTTTTCGCTGTCTCCACAGCCTTTGTCTCGTCGCCAGAAACGCCGTTGGCCCGGCTCAAATCGCAAAGTACCTTAGAAAGCTCCATCAAAGCTCCATCACAACCTTCTTAAAACGGTCACCCCGCTCTTCAAAATTCCGGAATCGGTCAAAGGAGGTGCTGGCCGGGGACAGGATCACCACATCCCCCGCCTGTGCTCTGGCCGCCGCAGTGCGGATGGCGTCATCAAAGCCCTCGATATCCACGATCTCCGGGTTGGTGCCGTCATAGCCGGGGACCTTTTCCGCCGCCGCCCGGATCTTCCCGGCGGTCATTCCCGTGAGCACCAGCAGCTTCACATGCTCCCGGAGCTCCGGCCCCAGGTCGTCGTAGCCGATGCCCTTGTCC
>CAKTEB010000121.1 GCA_934546685.1 uncultured Oscillospiraceae bacterium | reverse complement strand
GGAACTTTTCCCTCACCCTCGCCAAACTCAACTTTTACGTTGATATGTCCGTCTGGCTTTTTGTGGGAAAGCAGTACAACCGTCTCCACGTGCTTCGTTCTTGGGAACAGATCCACGGCCTCACCGGTACGGTAGTGATACCCCTTCTCCTCCAGCAGAGCCACATCCCGGGCCAAAGTGGCGGGATCACAGGACACATAGACCAGCCGGGCGGGACTCATGGCCGCAATGGCCTCGATAACCTCCTGAGAGATGCCCTTTCGGGGCGGATCTACGGTGATGACGTCCGGCTGGATGCCCTCGGCGACCAGCTGAAGGGCAGCCTGGCCCGCGTCGGCGCAGAAGAACCGGGCGTTTTCCACGCCATTCCGCAGGGCGTTGTCCTTGGCGTCCTCGATGGCCTGGGGCACCACCTCCACGCCGATGACCTGACCGGCCCGGCGGCTCATGGCCAAAGTGATGGTGCCGGTGCCGCAGTAGAGGTCCAGTACGGTCTCGGTGCCGTGGAGGTCCGCCAGCTCCATGGCCTTTTCGTAGAGCACCTGGGCCTGGTGGTGGTTCACCTGATAGAAGGAGGCTGGGGACAGCCGGAAGGTCAGACCGCAGAGCATGTCCTCAATGTATCCTTCGCCGTAGAGGGTATGATATTGATCCCCCAGAATGGCGTTGCCGGGGCGGGTGTTCACGTTGTGTACTACGGTGGCGAGACCGGGCACCTGGGCCCGGAGGGCCTCCACCAGCTGCTTCCGCTTGGGCAGCTCCTGGGCGTTGGCGATGACGCAGACCATCACCTGTCCGGTGACCACGGCCTTCCGGACGAAGATATGCCGGACATAGCCCTTGTGGGTGGCCTCATCGTAGGGGAGAATATGGTATTGCTCCATCCAGCTTAGCACTGCTTGGGCAGCCAGGTGGGCTTCCGGGGGCTGAATATAGCAGTCAGTCACCGGGATCAGCTGGTGAGTCCGGGCCCGGAAGAACCCGGCGGCGGGGCCGATTTCCGTCATGGCTACAGGGAACTGGGCCTTATTTCGGTAGCTCCGATCCGTAGGAGCGGCGGCAATGGGAAGAGAGCCGGGATCCACGCCGCCAATGCGCTGGAGCACGTCATAGACCCGCTGGCGTTTCAGCTGGGCCTCCAGCCCATAGTCCATGTGCATGAGATCGCAGCCGCCGCACTGGCCGAAATGGGGACATACCGGCTCGATCCGGTGGGGCGATGGGGTGAGAATTTTCTCCAGACGTCCGTAGACGGCGGTTTTCGCGACCTTCACGATCTTGATCTCACAGGTCTCCCCGGGGATCGCGCCCTTGATAAACACGGCCCGGTCCTCAATTCTGGCCACGCCCAGGCCCTGGCTGGTGAACCCGGTGATCTCGGCGGTAAATACCTGGTTTTTATTCATACGGAATTCCTCCCGATCCATTCAAACTACAATATATAATGTAACACAGGAAGGGCGCCCGCGCAACGGGCAGGTATAATTCCGGGCGAATGGGGCAATCTTTTCCTGAGGTGAGGGAAGATGTACATGCGGGAAACAGAGCCCCATCCCAGGAAGGCGCCCAAGTATCCGGTGCCAATCAATATAGAGAACCTGCAAAGGATCTTCGGAGGCGCGGCGGATTTTACGGTTCGTGAGATTTTTGCGGGGCCGGAACGGCAGAGACTGTGGGTCTGCTCCATAGACGGGCTGGTGTCCTCCTCGGAGATCTCGGACTTCGTCATGAAGCCTCTGCTGGAAACCCAAAGAGCTGTGAGCATGGAAACGGCCAAAACCGTGATCTATAACGCGGTGGAGGTGACGGTGCCGAATATGGACCGGGCGGCGGAGCTGTTGGTCAACGGCTTCTGCCTGGTGATCTTTGGGGAGAATCAGGCGGCGGGCTTCGAGGTGAAGACCGGAGAGAAGCGCTCCATCTCCGCTCCGGAGGTGGAGAACACCATCAAGGGGGCCAAGGACGCTTTTACGGAGACCGTCCGTACCAACACCAGCCTCCTGCGGCGGCACCTTCGGACGCCGGAGCTCCGGCTGGAGGAGCAGACCGTGGGCCGCAGAAGCCTCACCAATGTGACCCTCTGCTCCATTGCGGGGATCACCGAGCCGGGGATGGTGGAGGCGGTGTCCCGGCGGCTTCAGGATATCGATGTGGACGGCCTTTTGACGCCCGCGGCGGTGGAGGAATACCTCACCGGCGGGCGGAAGACGGCCTTCCCACTGCTTATCTACACGGAGCGGGCGGACCGCTTTGCCTGGGGTCTTATGGCGGGGCGCGTGGGGATCCTGGTGGACGGGCTACCTCTGGGGTATCTGCTGCCCTGCGGCCTCAAGGATTTTATGGCGTCCCCGGAGGATCAGGGCGGCAATTATATCGTGGCCTCTGCTATCAAATTTCTTCGGTATCTGGGACTGATGGCGGCGCTTCTGCTGCCGGGGGTGTTTACGGCGGTATGTCTGTATCACCAGGAGATGATCCCGTCAGCCTGGCTCCGGGCCATCGTGGAATCCCGGGACGCGGTGCCCTTTTCGGTGGGAGCGGAGGTGCTCCTATTATTGGCGGCCTTTGAGCTGCTGCAGGAGGCGGGGCTCCATCTGCCCCAAAACCTGGGCCAGGCGGTGAGCATCATTGGGGGACTGGTGGTGGGCTCCGCGGCGGTGGATGCCAGCCTGATCTCACCGGCGGCGCTGATCGCGGTGGCGGCGGCGGGAGTCTGCGGCTTCGCCCTGCCCCAGCGGGACTTCGCCGACGGCATCCGGGTCTGGCGGTTCGGCATTGCGCTGGGCGGCCTGGCGGCGGGCTTGGCCGGAGTGACGCTGGTGCTTATCTGGATGCTGCTGCATCTGGGAGATTTGGAGAGCTTGGGGCGGCCCTATCTCTATCCCCTAAGTCGGGGAGACCTGCCGGGACTCCGAGGGCGGCTGGAGCGGGACAAGCTCCGGCCCGGGGAGCTGGAGTCCCCAAATATTAGAAATCAGAGGTAAGCATGAAAAAATGGATCATTGCGGCCGCGGCGGCTGGGGTACTGTTTTTACAGCCCTTTGACCCGGCGGATGCGGGACAGCTCTATGTGGTGGAGACCCTGGCACTGGAGCGGCGGGGCGGAGAGATCATCGTGGCAGCGGAAGCGCTCAGCGGCCAGGGGGACAGCGTGGACGCGGCGCTCCGGGATATGGAGGAGCGGACGCCAGGGCTATTGTTTCTGCGGCAGGTAAAGCGGATCATCCTGTGCGGCGATACCGGGGCGGAGACGCTGGGCCGGCTTCCGGAGGAGATCCCCATGGGGGCGACGGTCTACACGTCTCAGGGGAGCGCTGAGAATGTGGCCCAGCAGGAGACGCTTCAGGAGATCCTAGAGGCCCGAGAGCTCCGGGAGCAGAACCTGCCCAGATTGGCAGAGATCTTAAACAGGCAGCTGGAACAAGCGCGCATGGAGGGAAGATAGGTGGGGAAGATGGTGAGTCCGGGGCGGCTGGCGGCGGCAGTGGGCATTTCGGCGGCGGTGACGGCGGGCTTTGGGTGGCCGGAGGTGTTGCTGGGCTGGTGCCTGGGGCTGATCCTGGCGTGGATGCTGGGGCCCGTGAAGGCACGAGCACCGAGATCGCTGTTGGGCCGGCTCCTGCTGCTTCTGGGCGGCGTGATATTGGCGGCGGCAGCGGCCACGGCGGCAGAGCAGGCGTTCCCCCAGGACGGGACGTTCCCCATGGTGTCCCTGGGGGTCATGCTGCTGCTGTATAGAGCGCTGCTGGGCACGGAGCAGGGAAACCGCGGCGCGGCCAATGTTATGGGAATGCTGGTACTGGTGATGATCGCGGCGGCGGAGGCGGCGGGGATCGGCAATATCCGGTGGCGGAATCTGCGACCCGTGGGATTCCGTGTGGAACAGGTGCTGATAACGGCGGCGGTCGGCTGCGTCTTTCTGGGAACGGGCTGGGAGAAGCAAAGCTTGGGCTGGCAGCTGGGCGCGGCAGCACTCTGCACGGGTATGAGTCTGGTGACCAGGGGGATCCTGGGGCCGTATCTCACAGAAAGCCTGGAGCTGCCTATGTACCGGGCTATGGAAAACATTCGGGTCTTTGGTATGACCCAGCGGATGGAGGCGTTTCTGTCTGCGGCGATTGTAATGGGCGCCTTTGGACTGATGCTCTTGGCTGGAGGATGGATCCGCAGAAGCGGCGTGATCCCGAAAGCGGGGAAGGGGCGGATCTGGGGGAATGCCGCGGCGGTGATAGGGATCTATTTGATAGAATGGTGGTATCGAGGCGCACAGACGGAATGCCGCGGATGGATGAAAGCTGTATTTTGGGGCATATTGGCGATTACGGCACTAGGGATAGTAATTTGTGAGAAAAACGAAAAAAGGTGTTGACAAACGCGATTTGTGCGGCTATAATATCTGAGCACTTGAAAACCGGGCCCTCTTCGAGAGAGCATTTGCTGAGAGACACATTGATTTGTGAAAAAACTTCTTGACAAAGTGGTTTGCTTGTGTTAAAATAAT
>CAKTEB010000120.1 GCA_934546685.1 uncultured Oscillospiraceae bacterium | reverse complement strand
AAACGACACCGTAAGGCGTGACGGTACCCGGATTGTCCCGAATCAAAAGATGGGCCGTTTCCACACCATCCAGATTTTCCAGTTCCGCTGCAGATACACAGCCTCCATGGAGGTTCATATAGTGCGTTTTCCCGACCTCCTCCAGATTTGAGAAGTCTGTGATCACTGTAGCCCTTTGGCAGCAGAACGTGAGATTGATGAGGTCCTTGATATCTTTGAGCTTCAGCAGATCCGCCATTCCCTCAAACTGGGCAGTTTCTCCCTTCGAGAAGCTGTCCAGCCGTTTTGCCAGGTAGTCCAGCTCGTCCACATTGACACACTGTCCCTCCAACACCCAAAGAGAAGTCCATTCTGTCTGGATACTCAATACCGTGCAATCCTGGCCAACAGCATCGCCAATTTCAAGCGCCGACAGCAGCTCCAGCGAATTGGGGTATTCCTCTCTGGACAAAGGGAACGGAATTGTGGCACTGCCGTACTCCGGATGCTGGCTATTGCCAAGCAGTGCGCGAATAATAGGCTTGCTCATGACATGCCTCCCATCTCGAAGCGGGGAGTTGCATAGCGCTGCTGCCCTTCCGCCTCCATCTCCTGCTCGTTGGACTGATACACCAGTGCATCCAGATCAGGGACAGTCTCCTCGATCTGAGACATGGTGTCTTTCAACAGCTTTTCTCTCTCTGCTGTAATGGGATAATTCGCATTCAATGTTTCATCAATGCAGCGATATACTTCAGCCAGTTGTTCCTGAGAAAACAGTTCATCTCTTGCTACCAAGCCTGATCTGACAACAAAGTCTCTCCTGGCACTCAAATATTTACCCTCAGAGAAATAGTTGCCCTGGGTCACGCCTTTGTGATCATAGGTCCTGTCCCAAGTGATGAACTCTATGCCATACTCGGACGGATGCCCTGCCAGAACTGTGCCGTTGAACTCTGACAGCAACCGATAGTCTCCGTCCAGCCCTTCCGCATTTAAGTCCGGAGCCCATTCCATCAGCCTGATATATTCATCGGTCATTTTTGCGAGAGCCACCACACGATCCCGCGCCATCTTTGCGCCAGTTTCCCGCACCTTTTCGGGATCAAAGAAAACGATCCCCTTTGTGTTTACCCTGCAAAGAGGCTGATCCTGCCAGATAACGGACAACGCCGGTTCACCATCGATCTGCTCTGTGGCAAAGCCCTGCTCCTGAAGGTGCATGGAAAGTTCAGAAAAGTACCACTGGCGGATGTCATATCTTATGTTTCCCATTGACTTCACCTCCCGCCGGGACACAAAACACATTGCCAACTGTTATACGAATTACTTCCCGGCCGCTGCGTGGTTTTGGAAGCTCCGGGGATTTACTCGGTCTGGGGACCTCTCTCATCATGCGCTCATAGGCGCCATGGGGAGTCCCCTGCATAAAGTATTTTGCCATGTTGCTCCTTCCTGACCGTGTTCCGAAAGGGCAGCAAAAAAAAGGCCGCTGCCCCTCATGGAACACGGCCTTGTAATTTCGGGTATGAAAATTCTTGTGGATATTTCCTGCTTGCTTTTTTGTTTTGCTTGCTTGACTGGGACACTTCGGGTTGCGATTTCATGCGCCCTCGATGGGGGCGGACACCCGTGGATATTGGTTTATGCGGATGTGTATGACGTTTCGCCTCCACCGGCGTGGGCTGTGCCCAGGTTCCTGTCGCCTTGGACAAAGTACAGTGTTACGGAGCTGCCGGGGTATCTGGTTTCCGTCCATTTGGCGAGCATGGTGGTGTGAACTTGAAGTTCTCCGGTGCTGAAGGAGTTCCACCATGTTTGGAATCCTTCATCCCCTAGTGGTCCGGCATAGACGGCAGTACAGACGATCTCCCCGCCGATCCGGGCGGTCTCCTCGATTCGCCACTGGTACGCAAAATCCCTGGCCGTGAGGTCAGGCTCCCGGATCACCGTGGCTTGGGACAGCGTATCCACCATAGCGGTGTGGGTGGCGGGATCATAGTCCACCTTCAGACCGTAGGCTTCGGCCAGTCCCCGCAGTGGAGCATAGGTCGTCCCGTTATAAACGAATACCGGTACTTCCGTTCCGGTCACATCCCTGGGGTGAAATACCTCTCCGTCCATGAGGACGTTGATGGGATCTACATGAATATCCCATCCCTCCGCCGCCAGCGCGGTCACTGTCATAGCGGCTGCCAGCAGCAGACACAGGATTCCCGTTGCAAACCATTTCATTTTCCGTTTCATTTTATATTCCTCCGTTTTTTGAATTTGGAGACCTGATCAGGCACTCCATCCACACGGAAGATACCACACTCTCTGAGGCAAAGCTATTCACCATACCCCACAAAGATATTACCGAAAACGAAGCATTTGCAATAGTTTCAGGAATTTTCGACTCTTATGCCCCGCACCAGCAGGCGGTGGCTGTTGACAGCAATGGGTACGCAGGTTAGGAGGGTCACATAGTCCTGGCCCTCCACAATATTAAGATCTTGGGTATCCCAAGGCCGCACCTTCTTGATCTGGTCCACCTTGTAATGCAGCTTTTTCCCATAGACATGAATATAAAACTCGTCTCCGACTTCCAGCTTTGGAAGATCGGTAAACAGCCGGGCATGGCTCATGCCGCTGTGACCGGCCAGCACCGCATGGGTACTCTCGCCGCCCACAGGCAGGCTGGTCTCCGGCAGATGGCCTACACCTTTGTTCAGTACGCTGCTGCTGACACCATGGTATACCGGCAGGGATACGCTGATTTTGGGGATCTCGACGTATGCCATCACACCGTCCGTGCTGGCCCGCAGCAGGGCGTCATAGTCTGTGGTGGTCGTGTCCACTTTATTTTCAAAGGGGTCAGACAGGGCCACTTGGGTGCTGAGATCGTGGTTGTATTTTTTTGCCTTTCTCAGCTCCTGCTCCATGGCACTGTCGTCCATGCCATCCGTTGCGCTATCATAGTCCGCGCAGACCTCGGACTGCCGCCGTCCCTCCAACCATTGGTTAATGGGAGTATACAAAAGCAGGACGCACCCGATCAGTAGAATGCACCCCGCTAAAAACAGTCCCAGCCGTTTCTTACGCATGACGCTTTTTCCGCAGCATAGCCACGGCCAGCCCCATACCGGCGATCACGGCAATGCCACCGAACACATAGAGATTCCGGGTACCGCTGCCGCCGGTCTTAGGTAGGGTAAAATTGCGGGTATTGGTGACGGTCAGGGGCGCAATGGCATTGACAGAAGAATTGTCCGCCTGCATAGAAACAGCTTTGCTGTTGACCTTGGCTGTGGCTGTCCGAAGAGCTGCACCGCACAGCTCACAGGTGTCCTGCCCGTCACCGCTAGTGATCTCCACGCTGATTGTTTCTTTGAGCAGGGTGTAGCCGCTGTCTGTGGCAGTTTCGGTGATGACATAGCTGTCATCCTCCAAGCCCATGACCGTGATTTTTCCGCTGGATACCGGAACAAAGGAGGTTGCCTCGGATTCCTCATCCGTATGTCCGGTGACATAGTAAATGCCGGAGGGCTGATCTAATGTTGCCTGCACATAATAGCCGTCTGTGTCATTGTGTAGGAGAAACTTGACTTTATCAAAGTTCCCGGCTCCATCGGAAAACTGTTTGGTGAGTTCCAGACCGTATGTGTATGCGTGGCAACAGTCCTTAAGCGTATCGTAGTAGTCAGCATTGGTGCGCCGCCACGTCAGCTCCACGGTGTTGGGATTGCCGCTATCGCCATAGATCACGGTGGCATTGCTGTTGACTGTGCAGGTGTATGTGATCCGCAGGGTGCAGTTGGAATAGCCCCGGAGCAGACTGGAGGCGGAAGCATACACAGTATCCGTACTGTTGATTTCAGTAAGCCCGCTTTCCGTCATAGAGATGGTCATCTTACTACCCGCTTCGGTGGAATAGTCCGTATAGCTGACCTCAAACTTGCCGTCTGCCTCCGTCCATGTAGCAATTGGTTCCGCACAAGCGTTGTCCTTGAAAAACTCTAATTTTACATCCTTGGCATCATGCTGTTCTCCGGCATAACGGATGCCTTTGCTGAGTTCATCCACAAAGGTATATGTAGACAGTGCCGTTGCCGGGGACGTGATGGTGGGCAGTGTGCTGATGATCTGATACTCCACGGTATCTCCATCCGATGCTGTGGTAGTGTGGGCATAGCCATCTGCAATGTCAATCTCGGAGCCGCCATTTCTGCCCGTGTCTGTCTTGGCTTCCCGAACTGTCTTTTCCAATGTTGGGTTCCCGGTTTCATTCTTTGGATACACGACAACATCATAATTCCAGTCACTGCCGTCCACAGTGGTCATGGGAAGGCTCACCAAAAACGGGTCTGTGGTGTCCACTACATCCTCTGGCACCCTGGTCTCTACAAGCAGGTACAACCCCTGCGCCAGCCCGGTCACGGCAGATTTACCGTTTTCATCTGTTTCGGGCATGGCCATTCCGCCATTGGCGGCCATGTACTGCTCCAGAGTCGCCTTGGTGCCGGTGGCGTTGACAGAGAGGGTTTC
>CAKTEB010000119.1 GCA_934546685.1 uncultured Oscillospiraceae bacterium | reverse complement strand
GGGGGCGTAGGTATGGATGGCGTCGTTCAGCTGCCGAATAAAGGAGACCGCCTGGAGGTTCTCCTCCCCGCCCTGGTCATTATATGTCTTCTCCGCCCAATCCGGAAGTCCGAAGTTGAGATAGAGCATACTGGTAACTCCGTCCACCCGGATCCCGTCCGCGTGGTAGCAGATGAGCCAGTACAGAGCGGAGCTGATGAGAAAGCCCCGAACCTCGCTGCGGGAGAAATCGAATTTATAGGTGCCCCACTCCGGATGATCCGCCCCCTCATAGAGCATTTTTCCGTTGAATTTGCCCAGACCGTGGGCGTCCCGGCAGAAGTGCCCGGGAACCCAGTCCAGGATCACGCCCAGTCCGTTCCGGTGCGCCTCGTCCACAAAGTACATAAAATCCTTGGGGCTGCCGTAGCGGCTGGTGGGGGCGAAGAACCCGGTGACCTGATAGCCCCAGGAGCCGTCGAAGGGATGCTCCATCACCGGCAGCAGCTCCAGGTGCGTATAGCCCATGTCCTTGGCGTATGGCACCAGCTCCTCCGCCAGCTGCCGATAAGTAAGGAAGGGCTGATCCGGATCTGCGGGATCCTCCTGCTGCTTCCAGGAGCCCAGGTGGACCTCATAGATATTCATAGGGCGCTCAGATTTTGTCCTGCGCCGGATGTCCTGATATTTTTTGTCGTGCCACTGGTAGCCATCCAGCTCCGCCACCCGGGAGGCTGTGCCCGGGCGCAGCTCCGCCCAGAAGGCATAGGGATCCGCCTTGTCAAAGGTGTTGCCCTGGCCGTCGGTGATCCGGTATTTATAGAGGTCGCCTACCCGAGCCTGGGGGATCACCCCGGTGTAGACCCCGGTGGAGCCCTGGGGCGTCAAATACTGGGGCTGCCAGCCATTGAACTCGCCGATGACCCCTACCTTCTCCACCTCCGGGCACCATAGGGTAAAGCGAATGCCGCCCTCCACGGGATGCGCGCCAAAGATGCGGTAGCTGTGATAATACTGTCCCTGATTGAACAGGTACAGCTTTTCCTCCGTCAAATTTGCGTCAGTGATGTTCATATGATAACCTCATCTTTCCGGAGCCTCTGGCCCCTGTGCTGCCGCAAAACAGATAATCCTAAGTATCCGAGTTTATTTTACCGACCATTCCTGCATCTGTCAAGCGATTGACAAAAGCATTACAATATAAGTGGATAAAATACTTTGGGGGCGCTCTTATGACATTTTCCGAGCAGCTGGAGTTCACCAACCAGCACAATCAGTTTCTCCGCCACTGCGGCATCCGGATCACGGTATTGGAGCCGGAGCGCTGCTGTGCGGAGCTGAAAATCGAAGACTACTGCAAGAATACCGGTAATACCGTCCACGGGGGCCTGCTCTATACCATGGCGGACTGCGTGGTGTCCGCCTATGCCAGGGCTGTGGGAGATCGGCCCGTGACCCTCAGCAGCGATTTCCACTATCTCTCCAACGTCACCTCCGGCACCCTCACCGCCACGGCGGTTCCAGTGCGCAAGGGAAAAACCGTGGCAGTGCTGAATGTGACCATTGCCTGCGGGGACAAACTCCTGGCCACGGGCACCTTCTCCTGCTTTGACCGGGGCCCCGAAAAGAAATAACCTATACGCAAAGGACCGTGAAACTGGAGCTGTTCCAATTTCACGGTCCGATTTTTTATTGCTCGCCAATGGGCTCCGCCGCCTTTTTCTTCTCCGGCAGTTGTACCCAGATGATAGCCGCGAACATCAATGTGCAGCCCAGCAGCTCCACGGCGCTCATGGCCTCCCGCAGCAGGATCCAGGAGAAGATCAGGCTGAACACCGACTCCAGGCTCATAAGCAGGGAAGCCACCACCGGCTGGGTGTCCTTCTGCGCCACGATCTGGAGGGTGTAGCCCACGCCGCTGGACAGGATGCCCGCATACAAAATAGGCACCGCCGCTGCCCGAATGCCCGCCCAGTCTGGAGTCTCAAAGAGCAGCATCCCGATCCCCGCCAGAACGCCGCAGACGAAGAACTGGATGCAGCTGAGCTTCACGCCGTCCACCTTGGGGGCGAAATGATCCACCAGCATGATTTGGGCTGTAAAGCCCAGGGCGCAGACCATCTCCAAACCATCGCCTCGGTTCAGGCCCTCCAGCCCGGTGCCGTAGAGGCACAGCAGGTACATACCCGCCAGGGCCGCCAGCACCGCGCCCCAGGTCTTTCTGGCGGGCTTCCGGCCAAAGAACAGCCCAAAAACAGGCACCAGCACCACATACATGGCGGTGATGAACCCAGACTTTCCGGCGGTGGTGTCCTTCATGCCAAACTGCTGAAAGGAGCTGGCCGCAAACAGCGCAGCGCCGCAGCACAGGCCGCCAATCAGCAGGTTTTTCCGGGCATTGGTGTCACGCTCCGGCGTCTGCCGCGCCTTCTTTCTCCGGTCCAGCACCGCGATCAGCGGCAGCAGCACCGCGCCGCCCAGGATGGAGCGGGAGAACAGGAACGTAAAGGGCCCAATATAATCCATGCTGACGCTCTGGGCCACAAAGGCCGCGCCCCAGATGATTGCCGTCAGCAGCAGAAGCAGATTTGCGCGAAGTTGTTTCATGCTTTCCTCCTGGAAGTAAGTTTTGTAATCAGCATGCTGTAGAGGCAGCCTGCGGTGATGCCCAGCACCGCCATGAGGATCCAGAGCCACCAGCCCTTTAGATCCAGATAAAGCGCCACGGAATACACCATCAGATGCCAGAGATAGATCTCAAAGCTCTTGCCTCCCAAAAAGCCCAGGCCCCGGTTCAGGAGCCTAGTAAGCCCCCATTTCTCGTGCTTTTCCAGGCACCAGGTCGTCAGATACAGGCATCCGGGGGTGCTTAAAAGGAAGGGATGCCACCAAAAGCCGAAGCGGCTGAGCCAGCCGGGCCGCAGCTTCACTAGGACAAAGAGCCCCGCCATGCTGAGTACCATCAAAATTCCAGACCAGACGAGATGCCGCCGGGAGGGTGCTTTCCCCAGGGAGGCCTCCCGGCCTAAGTACATGCCCAGGAAATAGACCGGAAAACGGCTCACGCCGATCATAAGGCTGCTGCCGATGGCTCCGGCCTCAATAAGGAACAGCAGCGGGATCACCCAGAGGGATTTCTTCTCATAGGTCTCGATGACATGGTAAAACAGCGGAGACAGGAGATACATCCCGATGAGCGCCGGGATATACCAGTTGAACTGTGCCCCCTGCTGGCCCCACCAGCCAAAGGTGGTGAGGTTGCCCAGGGCCTGATACTTGTTCATCCAGCCCACAGCCAGGGAAAAGGCGCAGTAGATCACGATAAAGGGCAGATAGGCCGGCAGCAGCCGACTCATACGCCGCCGGAAGAATTTCAGCGGATCGTCATTCTTGTGCAGGGAATGGTAGATGCCAAAGCCGGACAAAAACAGAAAAATATCCACCGAGCCCACGGTGTACCACATGGTGATATTCAGCTGGGTATAGTCCTTGAGGCCGCTGTGGTAGTAAAAAAAGTGGCCGTAGACCACGATGAGGATCGCAATACCCATGAGCTGGGCCTTATATCGGCTGATGCGCTGGTAGGCGTTCATAGTCTCACTCCTAACTCGTTCCCTGTGATTATAGCAGATTTCACAGGAAAATCCTATTGCTTTTTGCTCATAAAGTAAAAAAGAAGAGCCCGAAGGAACGGACTCTTCTTGTGCATTATTTCGTGGCTGCCTGTTTTGGGTGCGCTTCCTTCCACTTGGCCGTGGCCCAATAGACGATCTGATGGTACACGATGCCCATGCAGGTGCCCACCACCGCGATCAGGATCCACTGGGGCCAGCCCCTTACCTTCAGGGCCAGGCACAGCTCATAGAACACCAGATGGCACAGGTAGATCTCAAAGGAGCGGCTACCCAGGAACTCCCACATTCGATTGAGCCCCCGGCCCACAGCATTCTTCTCCTGCCACTCCATGATCTTGGTAAGGCCAAAGGCCGTGGCGGGGGTGGAGAAGAAGAACTCGATCCAGTACATGCCGTAGCCCCAGAGATATCTCCGGCCAATCAGGAAGAAGTAGGGCACGATGGCCATGGCGACCAGCGCCACGATCGTCCACACCCAGATCTGCTTCCGGGTCACCTTTTTCCCCTCATAAAACCGCGCGCCGAAGTACATGCCCAGGAAATAGGTGGGGAACCGGCTCACCGCCATTAGCAGGTTGGAGCCAAAGCCCGCGGCAATCACAACGAACAGCGCCGCAAACACCCAGACGCTCTTTTTTCCCATGCGCTCGATGCAGTCGAAAAACAGCGGCGACAGCAGATACAGCACCAAAATCGCCGGGACATACCAGTTGAACTGCTGCTTCTGCTGGAACCACCAGCCCAGGCCCGTGAGGTTGCCCACCGCTTGGCCGACGGTCATGTCCCGGAACAGCATTCCGGCGGCGCACCAGGCGATCATCACCGGCAGGAACGACGGAAGCAGTCTTGCCAGCCGCCTCCGATAGAAGGTGTAGGAATCCCGGTTCCGCTTGAGGGAATGGTAGATGCCGAAGCCGGAAACGAACATAAACATCTCTACAGAGCCCAGGGTATACCAAATCGTAAAGTTCAGATCCTCATAGTTCTGAAGCCAGCTGTGGTAGTAAAGCAGGTGGCCGTAGACAACCACCATCACCGCC
>CAKTEB010000118.1 GCA_934546685.1 uncultured Oscillospiraceae bacterium | reverse complement strand
AGATCTTCTCCGACGAGGCTATCCGCGAGACCCTCGATGCGCGGGGGCTGTTCCTGTCCTCCGCCAACTCCATCAACTGGGGCCGGGTGCTGCCGCAGGTGGTTTACTATATTTCCGCCTACTGCGACCTGGTGCAGGCCGGTCGGATCCAGTTGGGCCAGGAGATCAACTTCTGCGTGCCCACCGGCAACTTCGGCGATATCCTGGCGGGCTTTTATGCCAAAACCATGGGTCTGCCGGTGAAAAAGCTGATCTGTGCCTCCAACTCCAATAATGTGCTGACGGATTTCATCGAGACCGGCGTTTATGACCGGAACCGTCCCTTCTACACCACCGCGTCTCCCTCTATGGATATCCTGATCTCCTCCAATCTGGAGCGGCTTTTGTATCAGCTCTCCGGCTCTGGCGAGCTGATTCGGGGCTATATGGACAGCCTGAATACCACCGGACGCTATCAGGTATCCCCGGCGCTGCTGGAAAAGATCCAGGCGAATTTCGCCGCTGGCTGGTGCTCCGACCAGACTGCCATGGATGAGATCTGCAAGGTCTTCGGCACCGAGGGCTATCTCATGGATCCTCATACCGCTGTGGCCTATGGAGTGCTGGAGCAGTACCGGAAGAACACCGGAGATAACACGCTGTCCGTGGTGCTGTCCACTGCCTCGCCCTATAAGTTCTGCAATAGTGTACTGGGCGCCATGGGCGTTAAGGATATGAAGCCTGGCACCGAGATCCTCCGCCAGCTGGAGGAGAAGACCCGCACCACCGCGCCCGGGCCCCTCAAGAGTCTGGCGGGCAAGCCTGTGCGCTTCACCCAGGAGACCGAGAAGCAGGCCATGCCCCAGGTGGTGCTGGATACACTCCGCTGATGGCGCTCTATGTGATCGGGGATCTGCACCTATCCCTGCAGGCCAATAAGCCCATGGACGTGTTCGGCGGCAGCTGGGTGGGCTATGTGGACAAGCTCCGGGAGGGCCTGAAGGTCATTGGCCCGGAGGACACCACCGTTCTGTTGGGAGATCTGACCTGGGCTATGAGCCTGGATACCGCCGTGGAGGACTTCCGATTCATGGACGCCATTCCCGGCGAGAAGATCATCGTCAAGGGCAACCATGACTATTGGTGGACGACGCTCCATAAATTTGAGGTATTCTGCCAGCAGCAGGGCTTCGAGCATTTCAAGGTGCTCCACAACACTGCCTTCCAGTACGGGGATATTGCCCTATGCGGAACCCGGGGCTGGTTCTATGAGGAGGAGCGGCACGGGGCCAAGGACGAAAAGGTCTTCAAGCGGGAGCTCCTGCGGCTGGAGGCCTCGCTCCAGGCCGGGGGAGACCGGGAGAAGTACTGCTTTCTCCACTATCCGCCCAAGTTCGGCTCCTATCAGTGCGATGAGATCCTGGCGCTGCTGGAAAAATATCAGGTGACCCGACTCTACTACGGACATCTCCACGGAGCCAGCCACAAGCTGGCCTTCCAGGGCGTGCTGGGGAATACCGCCTTTCATCTGGCTGCGGCGGATTACCTGAACTTCGTGCCTCTGCGGGTGCTGTAGCGGATTTCACAAATTGTTTACAGCCCGATATGGGATCGCACGGAAAAATTAAAAAATGGGTATTGGAAAACCGAAAGTTTTCTGATATAATGGAAAGGCTGTCCGGTTAAGGGGTAGTGCGCCCTGCTGGGGACATTTGTTTGGCCGGACGTACCAAACTATAAATTGTGGCTTCGGCCGTGAATACAGGAGGAAAAACCTATGAACGTCAAAAGCGTAGAAAAAAATGAAAACAATACCGCAAAAGTGGTTCTCGAGGTAGAGAAGGACCAGTTCCAGACCGCTCTGGACAAGGCTTACCGGAAGGTCAAGAATACTATCTACATCCCCGGCTTCCGGAAGGGCAAGGCTCCCCGGAAGATCGTTGAGGGCATGTACGGCGCCAACGTTTTCTATGAGGATGCCATCAACCTGATCTTCCCCGAGATCTGGGAGCAGGCTACCACCGAGTCCGAGCTGAAGGTCGTGGGCAGCCCCAGCGTTTCTGACCTGAACGTGGACGAGAACGGCAATCTGGTGCTCACCATCGAGTGCGGCCTGTACCCCGTGGCCACTCTGGGCCAGTACAAGGGCATCGAGGCTCCCAAGGCTGCTGTGACCGTTACCGACGAAGAGGTCGAGAACGACATCAAGCAGCTGGCCAGCCGCAACTCCAGCATCTCCACCGTGGAGCGCGCTGCTAAGGACGGCGACACTGTGATCATTGACTTTGACGGCTATATGGACGGCGTGGCCTTCGACGGCGGCAAGGGCGAGAACTATACCCTGCGCCTGGGCTCCGGCACCTTCATCCCTGGCTTCGAGGATCAGGTCATCGGCATGGCTGCCGGCGACGAGAAGGACGTTGAGGTGACCTTCCCCGCTGATTACGGCACCCAGGAGCTGGCAGGCAAGCCCGCTACCTTCAAGGTCAAGGTCCACGAGGTCAAGGAGACCCTGATCCCCGAGCTGGACGACGAGTTCGCAAAGGACGTATCCGAGACCGCTGACACCCTGGAGGATCTCCGCAAGGAGCGCCGGGAGAAGCTGGAGAAGGATAAGGCCGACGAGGCAGAGCATAACTTCAAGAACGAGGTCATCAAGAAGGCCATGGACAACCTGGAGGTCGTGATCCCCGACGCCATGGTAGAGGCTCAGCTGGATGACATGATGAACCAGTACGCCATGAATATGCAGTCCAGCGGCTTCACCCTGGAGCAGTACGCTCAGATGATGGGCACCAACATCCAGGGCCTGCGTGCGCAGAGCCGCGAGGGTGCTGTGCAGCAGATCCGCAATACCCTGCTGCTGGAGAAGGTCGCCGAGGCTGAGAACATCCAGGTCACCGATGAGGAGCTGGAGGAGGAGTACCAGACCATGGCCAAGGAGTACGACATGGACGTGGAGAAGGTCAAGGAGTACCTGCCTCTGGAGGATCTCCGCAAGGAGAAGCAGCTTCAGAAGGCAATGGAGCTGATCGTGGACAACGCGGTTGCCACCGAGCCCAAGGCTGAGGAGACCAAGGACGAGGCGGCGGAATGATCCTGATGCTGGGAATAACTCCCGCCATCAGCGGTTACAATGAGCTTATTGCGTTTTAAGGAGTTGTTACCATGAGTTTAGTACCTTATGTTGTAGAGCAGACCAGCCGGGGCGAGCGTTCCTACGATATCTATTCCCGGCTGCTCAATGACCGTATCATCATGCTGTCCGAGGAGGTCAACTCCACCACGGCCAGCCTGATCGTCGCCCAGCTTCTGTATCTGGAGGGCCAGGATCCGGAGAAGGATATCAGCTTTTATATCAACTCTCCCGGCGGCTCTATCACCGACGGCATGGCCATTTACGATACCATGCAGTATATCAAGTGCGACGTTTCCACCATCGCCATCGGCCTGTCTGCCAGCATGGGCGCGTTCCTGCTGTCCGCTGGTACCAAGGGCAAGCGCATGGCGCTGCCCAACGCGGAGATCATGATCCATCAGCCCTCTGCGGGCACCCAGGGCCAGGTCACCGATATGGCCATCCATCTTCATCGCTTTGAGGTCATCAAGGAGCGCATGAACCGGATCCTGGCGGCCAACACCGGCAAGGACATTGAGACTGTCACCCGCGACTGCGAGCGCGACAATTTCATGACCGCCGAGGAGGCAGTGGCCTACGGCCTCATCGACAAGGTGATCGAGAAAAGATAACCACTGAAAGGGTGTTAAAGTATGGCCAAGGATACCAGCAACATTAAATGCTCTTTCTGCGGCAAGGGCCAGACGGAGGTAAAACGCCTCATTGCCGGTCCCGGCGTATATATCTGCAACGAGTGTGTGGATCTGTGCAATGATATTCTGGGGGAGGACATGTACGACACCGTGTCGGAAGACGTGATGCCGGAGACCATTCCATCTCCCAAGGATATCAAGGAGTACATGGATCAGTATATCATCGGTCAGGACAAGGCCAAGGTGTCTCTGTCCGTGGCGGTATACAACCACTATAAGAGACTGTATTTCAGCAGCGATACCGATGTGGAGCTCCAGAAGAGCAACATTCTTCTGATCGGCCCCACCGGCAGCGGCAAGACCCTGTTCGCGCAGACACTGGCGAAGATCCTGGACGTGCCCTTTGCTATTGCCGACGCCACCACCCTGACCGAGGCCGGTTATGTGGGCGAGGATGTGGAAAACATTCTGCTCCGCCTGATCCAGGCCGCGGATTTCGATGTGGAGCGCGCGGAGAAGGGTATCATCTATATCGATGAGATCGATAAGATCGCCCGGAAGAGCGAGAATACCTCCATCACCCGGGATGTCAGCGGCGAGGGCGTGCAGCAGGCACTGCTGAAGATCATCGAGGGGACTGTGGCCAATGTTCCGCCCCAGGGCGGCAGAAAGCATCCTCAGCAGGAATTTATTCCTATTGATACCAGCAATATTCTCTTTATCTGCGGCGGTGCCTTCGATGGCCTGGACAAGATTATCGAGCGGCGCACCGACACCTCGGGCCTGGGCTTTGGCCGGGATCTGGGCAGCCGCAGCGATAAGGATGTGGGCGAGCTGTTCTCTCAGGTGCAGCCCCATGATATTCTGAAATTCGGTATCATCCCAGAGCTGGTGGGACGGCTTCCTGTCATCACCAGCCTCCAGAGCCTGACTAAGGCAGATATGGTTCGGATCCTGACCGAGCCTAAAAACGCACTGGT
>CAKTEB010000117.1 GCA_934546685.1 uncultured Oscillospiraceae bacterium | reverse complement strand
TCTCGTCCTCCTGGCTCAGCACCACGGTGAAGTGGGCCTCGCAGCCCTGAAGCCGGGAAAGCTGCTCCTTGGCCTTCTGGGCGGCGGGATTGGTCAGGGCGGAAATGGTCAGGGCAATGAGCACCTCGTCAGTGTGGAGCCGGGGATTCTTGTGGGAGAGATAGCCGGTTTTCAGCTGGCAGATGGGCTCCAGCACCTGGGCAGAGATCAGATCCATGTCATCGTCGATGCCTGCCAATACCTTGAGGCTGTTGAGCAGCAGGGCAGAGGCGGCCCCCAGGGTGGAGGACGTCTTGCCGGTGACCACGGTGCCGTCGGGGAATTGCAGAGCTCCGGCGGGGGCTCCGGTCTCTTGGGCCTTTAAAAGTGCGGCGGAGGCGGCGGGGAAGATCTCCGGAGTCACGCCTGCCTGATTCATCAGGAGCTTGAGCTTGGAGACGGTGGTGGCATCGCTCTTGCCCTGGAGCTGCTCCACGCAGGCGGTGTAGTACCGGCGGAGGATCTCCATGCGGCTGGCCTGGCAGCAGACCTCGTCGTCCACGATGCAGTAGCCCGCCATGTTTACGCCCATGTCCGTGGGGGAGGCATAGGGGCAGTTGCCGCTGATCTGCTGGAAGATGGCCTGGAGCACCGGGAAGATCTCCACGTCCCGGTTGTAGTTGACGGCGGTTTTTCCGTAGGCCTCCAGGTGGAAGGGGTCGATCATGTTCACGTCGCTGAGGTCGGCGGTGGCGGCCTCATAGGCCATGTTGACAGGGTGCTTCAGGGGCAGGTTCCAGATGGGGAAGGTCTCAAATTTGGCGTAGCCCGCGGTGACGCCCCGCTTGTGCTCATGGTACAGCTGGGACAGGCAGGTGGCCATTTTTCCGCTGCCGGGGCCCGGAGCGGTGACTACGATCAGGGAATGGCTGGTCTCGATGTAGTCGTTCTTGCCCAGGCCCTGGTCGCTGACGATGTGATCCACGTCAGAGGGGTAGCCGGGGATGGGGTAGTGCTTGTAGCTCTGGATGCCCAGGGAGCTCAGGCGGCGCAGAAAGCTGTCGGCGGCGGGCTGGCCGGTATAGCGGGTGAGCACCACGCTGCCCACATACAGGTCCATGCTTCGGAAGGTGTCGATGAGCCGCAGCACGTCATCGTCGTAGGTGATGCCCAGATCGCCCCGGACCTTGTTCTTCTCGATGTCCGCGGCGTTGATGGCGATGACGATCTCCACGTCCTCCTTCAGCTGCTGGAGCATCCGGATCTTGCTGTCCGGCTGGAATCCCGGCAGCACCCGGGAGGCGTGATAGTCGTCGAACAGCTTGCCGCCAAACTCCAGATAGAGCTTGCCGCCAAACTGGGCGATGCGCTTCTGAATCTGCTCGGACTGGGTTTTCAGGTATTTTTGATTGTCAAATCCCACTGCCTGCATAAGTTGATCTCTCCTTTGAAATTCTGCTCTTTTTCGGCTCAATATCCTGTCGATTATACCACAAAAACCGGGAAGAAAAAAGTCTGAGGGCAAAAAAAGTCCCGCCCGTAGGCAGGACTTTTTGATGCAGAGCTCACGCACCTAGCATGGCAACCAGAACGGCCTTGATGGTGTGCATGCGGTTCTCCGCCTCATCGAAGACGATGGAGTTGGAGCTCCGGAATACCTCGTCGGTGACCTCTCGAATGTCGATGCCCTTGTCCATCCACTCCTTGGCGGTCTTGGTCTCGAAATCGTGGAAGGAGGGCAGGCAGTGCATGAACTTGACCTCTGGATTCCCCGTGGAATCCAGCATGGCCCGGTCAATGCGGTAGGGGGAGAGCAGCTTGGCGCGCTCGGGGATCTTGTCCTCCTCGCCCATAGAGGCCCAGATGTCGCTGTAGAGCACATCCGCGCCCTTCAGGCAGCTGGGGTCGCTGCTGAGGGAGACATGGGCGCCGGTCTCTGCGGAGACGGCAGCCACCTGCTGGAGAACCTGGGGATCCACCTCATCGATGAGGGACTGGGGGCCGTAGCCCACAAAGGTCATGCCCATCTTGGCGCAGCCGTACATCCAGGCGTAGCACATATTGTTGCGGATATCGCCCACAAAGACCACCTTGCACTGAGCCAGCGGCTTTGCAATGTGCTCCTCCATGGTGAGCATGTCCGCCAGAATCTGGGTGGGATGATCCACGTCGGTAAGGCCGTTGAATACCGGCACCCCGGAGAACCGGGCCAGATCCTCCACCACCTTCTGGTCATAGCCCCGATACTCGATTCCATCGAAGAAGCGGCCTAGCACCTTGGCGGTGTCCTCCAGAGATTCCTTCTTGCCCATCTGGGAGCTGCCCTGATCCAGGTAGGTCACCTGGCCGCCCTCGTCGTGGACGGCGGTTTCAAAGGCGCAGCGGGTGCGGGTGGAGGTCTTTTCAAACAGCAGCACCACATTCTTGCCCCGGAGGGTCTTGCCCAGAATGCCGGCGCGCTTTTTCCGCTTGAGATCGTGGGACAGATCCAGAAGATACCGGATCTCCTGGGGGGTGAAGTCCATGAGGGTCAGAAAGGAGCGGCCCTTGAGATTGACTGGCATAGGGACGGCCTCCTTACTTCACGCAGATGCACTCGGTTTCCACCAGAGCGCCCTTGGGCAGAGCGGCCACCTGGACGCAGGAGCGAGCGGGGGGATTTTCGGGGAAGTACTCGGCGTAGATGTTGTTGAGGGTGCCAAAGTCCGCCAGGTCGGTCATGAACACGGTGGTCTTGACCACGTTGTCAAAGGTCAGGCCGCAGCTGTCCAGCACAGCCTTGATGTTGGCGAACATCTGACGGGCCTGGCCCTCGATGCCGCCCTCGGCCAGCGCACCGGTCTCAGGTACCAGAGGCACCTGGCCGGAGAGGAATACCAGATTGCCGCAGTCAATGGCGTGAGAGTAGGGGCCCACGGCTGCGGGTGCTTCCTTGGAAAATACGACTTCTTTCATGAATGGTTCCTTCTTTCAAAAGGTATAGGTTTGTATATGGAATGATCGGAGGGCTCAGGCGTTGGCCTTTTTCCACTCCAGATATTCGTCATAGGTCATGGCCCGATCCACATAGGTCCCATCCTCTTTAAATTCAATGATCCGGTTGGCCACGGTCTGGACCATTTCGTGGTCGTGGCAGGCCAGGATCACATTGCCGGGGAAGGCCGTGAGACCGTTGTTGACGGCGGTGATGGACTCCAGATCCAGATGGTTGGTGGGCTGATCCAGCAGCAGCACATTGGCCCCGGAGAGCATCATCCGGGAGAGCATGCAGCGAACCTTTTCACCACCGGAGAGCACCTTTACCTGCTTGTAGACATCCTCGCCGGAGAAGAGCATCCGGCCCAGGAAGCCCCGGAGGTAGGTCTCGCTCTGGTCCTCGGAGAACTGGCGCATCCAGTCGATCATATTGAGCTCGCAGCCCTCAAAGAACGGGGTGTTGTCCTTGGGGAAGTAGGACTGAGAGGTGCTGACGCCCCATTTTACGGTGCCCTCGTCCGGCTCCATCTCGCCCATGAGGATCTTGAACATAGCGGTCTGGGCGATCTCGTTGCTGCCAACAAAGGCGATCTTGTCGTTCTTGTTCATGACAAAGCTCACCTTGTCGAGGACCTTCACGCCGTCGATGGTTTTGGACACATCGGTGACGAACAGAATGTCCTTGCCCACCTCCCGGTCAGGCTTAAAGCCCACATAGGGGTAGCGGCGGGAGGAGGCGGGCATCTCCTCAATGGTCAGCTTGTCCAGCAGCTTCCGGCGGGAGGTGGCCTGCTTGCTCTTGGCCTTGTTGGCGGCAAATCGAGCGATGAACTCGGTGAGCTCCTTGATCTTCTCCTCGTTGCGCTTGTTCTGGTTGCGGATCAGAGCCTGCACCAGCTGGGAGGACTCGTACCAGAAGTCGTAGTTGCCCACATACATCTTGATCTTGCCGTAGTCGATATCTACAATATGGGTGCAGACGGTGTTGAGGAAATAACGGTCGTGGCTTACCACGATGACCATGCCCTCAAAGTCCAGCAGAAAGTCCTCCAGCCATTCGATGGAGGCGTTGTCCAGGTTGTTGGTGGGCTCGTCCAGCATGACGATGTCGGGATTGCCGAACAGCGCCTGGGCCAGAAGCACCTTTACCTTGTCGCGGCCGTCCATGTCGGCCATCTGCTTGTAGTGATCCTCCACCGGGATGCCGAGGCCCTGGAGCATCCGGGAGGCGTCGGATTCCGCTTCCCAGCCCCCCAGCTCAGCAAACTCGGCCTCCAGCTCCGCCGCCAGAATGCCGTCTTCATCGGAGAAGTCCTCCTTTTCATAGAGGGCGTCCTTCCGCTTGCCGATATCATAGAGTTTTTGGTTGCCCATGATGACGGTGTCCAGCACGGTATAGGCGTCGTACTGGAACTGATCCTGCTTCAGCACAGACATGCGGACGCCGGGCTTCACGTCCACATGGCCATCGGTGGATTCGATGGCCCCGGAGAGGATCTTCAGCAGGGTGGACTTGCCCGCGCCGTTGGCGCCGATGATGCCGTAGCAGTTGCCGGGATTGAATTGCAGGTCGGCGTTTTTGAACAGCACGCTGCCGCCGTATTGCACGCCGAGATTGGTTACTGTGATCATTTTATCATCCTTACTTAAAAATTCAGCTAATTATATCACGTTTTCGGTGATAACGGAAGTTGTTTCTTCCAAATTTCCGTGATATATTATTTTGCGGGCGACACCTTGCAAAGGTGCCGGTAGGCTACAGCCAATCTTTTCCGCCGGAAATGCGTTATTTTTTCTTGACATACACAAAGTATGCCTGCGAAAAACTGCCTTTTTCCGACGCAAAATCT
>CAKTEB010000116.1 GCA_934546685.1 uncultured Oscillospiraceae bacterium | reverse complement strand
GGAAAGGGTGTCCGTTTTCAGCGGTCAGGGTGTCGGACGGCTAACGGTCAGGGTGTAGTTTTTGGCCGGCATATTCAGCCGCCTGGTCAGACATCCTGCGGGGCTGCCAGGGGGTGCTCAAATACCTGGAGACGGAAGCTTGAGATGATGCAAAAAAGATCCCGCTGCGGAGGACATTCCGCGGCGGGATCAGTACGTTATGGGAAAATTATTCGGCGGTCAGAACCAGGGTGCCGGTATAGCGGCCGGGAGCCAGGTCGATGGCCTTGCCGTCCAGGGTGACCTTCAGGGTCTTGCCCTGGGGAGCCTCTACCACAGCGCCGGGAGCAAGCTCCAGGGCAGTGATATAGCTGGTGCCGGTGACAGTCCAGCGGCTGGTGCGGTCCAGGGAGACGATAACGCCGTTGTTGACGGTGGGAGCGGCCTTCTGGGTGATGTTGGACATCTCGCGGCGGTTGGACTCGTCGATGAGAGTCAGACCCTCACGGTAATGCTGGGTGGCGGAGGAGATCACACCGGTAACGGTGGTGTCCACCAGCTTGAGGCCCAGGTTCTTGGGGGTGTCCAGATCCTTCATCATGGGCTTGGGGGCATCGTCGGGCTTGTCCTCGGGGCCGCCTGCGACCTTGCCGTCCTTGGTGGGCTCATTGTGGCCCTGGCCGGTGCCGATGAGGGTGTCGTGGAACTTGCCGAAGCCGCCCTGGGTGGAGCGCTTGTTGGCCTGGATATTGGTGGTGGAGTTGAAGAAGTCGCCGGTGAGACGGCAGGCGGTGAGGGTCATGTTGATGTCGTCCTCGCCAGCCACGGTGAGGTCGCGTCCCTCGATGGCCTTGTCTGCCTCGCCCACGGGGATCTTGAAGTCCTGGCCGGTCATGCCGCTCTCATCGTTGTCCATGAGCTGGAGAATGACGCCGTTGCCGGGACGCATGGCGGTCTCGGTGATGTTGACGGTGGTGGCGGAGCCCTTGAAGACCATGGTGGACTTGTCGGTCTCGAAATCGCTGCCTGCCAGAGTCAGCACGCTGTGGGTATCGCCCATGGCCAGCAGACCGAACCGGCGGCCACGGATCTTGGAGTCCACGATCTCCGCGCGGCCCTTGTCCATCATGCCCCGGAGCATCAGTGGATAGCCGGTGACGTTTACGTCGCAGCCCTCAAAGCGGACATGGTTGCCGCCGATGCAGAAGGCGCCGTAGCCCAAGCTTCTGGGGCCGGACAGGGTCAGCCGGGAGTTCTTTACCAGCATGTCATTATACTTGTCGGTGCCGTCGATGGACAGGACGCCCCAGCCGTTGCTGATGAGATCGCAGTTGTCATAGACTACGGTGCCGTTGTCGCAGAGCTGGCAAAGGCGGTTGGTGCCCAGGAAGCCGCAGGCCCAGCTGAAATCACCCAGCCAGTCGGAGTCCGGGGAGGTGTTCTGGATCCGGGAGTTCTTCACGGTCACATGGCTGTCGCCGCCCACATGAACCGCGCAGCGGGTCACGCCGTTGACGGTAAAGTCACAGCCGTCGATGGTCACATCTGCGGTGTCGATGGCGGCGACTGCGGAGCCCACGCCCATAAAGTCATTGGCACCGAAGCCGTCCAGCTCCATCTTGCAGTCCTTTACCAGATAGGGCTTGTCGCCGGTGACCAGGATGCCGTTGAAGCTCTCAGCATTGGAGGCGATGTACAGGCCCTCGGCCTTCTCGCCGGTGACGGTGCCCTTCTGGATCAACGCGGGAACGCCCTTCTCCTCGACCACCTTGCCGCTGTCAATGACCACGGCGTCGGTGAATTCCCGGGAGATGTTGTTGAGGCGCATGAGCGCGTGGGGGGCCATATGATAGGTCTCGGCCACGGTAAGGACGATGTCGCCGTGATAGCGGCCGGGCTTGGGATCACAGCCGATGCCGTCTACGGTCATGGCGATGAACTTGCCCTCGGGGGCGGTCAGAGCTGCGCCCTCCTGAATGGTCAGGTCATAGAGATGGGTGGTCGCCTCCACCAGCCAGGTGTCGGTGACAATTTTTGTTTCAAGCATGGGAAAACCTCCTGTGTAGTTGGGTTCGCCCCCAGCCCGAAAAATCAGGCCGGGGGTGAATTTTTATTTAGAATCAGCCTCTGGCCATATAGCGGTCATAGGCTGACTGCTTGGCATCAATGCAGTCCTGGATCCCGGTGTCCCGGAGCTTCTGCTGGAACTCGGGAATGCCGGACAAAGGCTCGTCGCCGGTGATGAACTTCGCGGTGTACTGCTTCACCAGGGTCACCAAATCGCCGGCGTGGCGGTTATACTGATCGCCCTCGTCGATGGTCATGGCAGCGCCCACGGGATAGTCGTTCTGGTTGTCGATGTTGTCGTTCCAGGTATCCTCGCAGGACAGGGCGGCCTCGGAGCGGCCCGGGGTCTCTACGTTGGCGTCCACCATAGCCAGGAAGGTGTAGTCCATAAGTACGGAGCTGAAGGTACGGCCTTCGGTGGTGTAGGTCCACTCTTCAAACTGAGGCTTGCCGTCCACCATGTCGTAGGTCTCGCCCTCGACGCCGTAGTTGCTGGGCAGGACCCAGTCCTCGGTATAGCAGTAGTTCATAAACTGCATGGCCAGCTCCAGATCCTCGCAGCCGGTGGTGATGACGGTGCCGGTCTCGCCGGACACGGTGTCCACGCCGCCGCCCACATGCAGGGTGTCGTCAGCATTGACGGTGGGGAAGTAAATGGGCAGGACCTGCTCACCGGAGATGCCGGAGAGCATATCCACCAGGCCGTCGCCGCGGTGGAATACGGCTACCTGCTTGTTGGCCACCAGGCCGATCAGATCCTCGTCACGGTACTCGGTGGGATGGGAAGCGGTGTCGGAGTCGATGAGGCCCTTTTCATACCAGTCGTGGAGCAGGGTCACATAGTCGGTGAAGCCGTCCTCCAGATAGCCGAACTTCACCTGGCCGTCCTCTACAATCCAGGGCAGGTCGCCGGTGATGGCGTCCACCTTCAGGGCCACGCCATAGGTGTTGGCCAGGGTGTCGCCGTCCAGCATAAAGTCGCCGGGGAGGTACAGAGGCGCGGCCATACCGTACTTGTTCTTGGCGGCGGTCAGATAATCCTCGTACTGGTCAACCGTGCGCAGGTCGTCCTTCTGGACGCCCAGCTCATCCAGCATGAACTGGAAGGTCATGGTGCCGTCTACCACGGTGGGCTTGGTGCCAACGGTGACATAGGCACCGATATGACCCTCGTCTGTCTGGACGGACTTCCAGAGCTTGTTATTATCTGCGATCAGATACTGATAGTAGTCGGGGGAATATTCGGGGATCTTATCCTTCAGATCCACTACAATCTCGTCGTCAATGGCGGCGTCCATGCCGGTGGAATAGGAAAACATACCGATCATGTCCGCATAGTCGCCGGAGGCGATCATCAGGTTGGTGTTGGTCTGACCGGCGGCCTGAGACTGTGCCAGCAGATTCAGGTGGACGCCGGTGGCCTCCTCCAGCTCCTTGAGGGCAATGTGCTCGCTGACGTCATTGTACATGGTGTCGGCGGACAGCTCCCAGATGATCCAGTAGTCCAGGGTTGCGGGGGTGTCGGCCAGGGGATAGGAGATGGGCGTGTAGCTCCAGCCCTCCTGCCCGTCCTCGGGCTCCGCCATGGAGTCAGGCTCGGCAGCGCTGCCCTGGGTGGAGGCGGCAGGAGCGGCTGTGGCGGCCGTAGCCTGGGTGGTCTCCTCCGTGGGAGCGGCTGAGGGCTCGCTGGCGGCGGGGGTGCTTGCTTCCTTACTTCCGCAGCCGGAGAAAGCGGCCAGCATCATGGTCAGTGATAGCAGCAGGGAAAGCATCTTTTTCATTTTTCATCCTTCTTTCATCAAAGTGTGAAAATCCCTATAGATTTTCCATGATAATTGTATTATAATCACAAAAGAGCATTCTGTAAATACCTATCTTGAACATGGTAGCATCAGAATCTGTATATGCTAGGAGGGATGACATCTATGGAGCTGAATTACCTGTGGTATTTTCGCGCGGTCGCCAAAACGGAGCATATTTCACAGGCGGCCGCAGAGCTGCATATTACCCAGCCGGCCCTGAGCCGGGCCATCAGCCGCGTGGAGCAGGAGGTAGGGGCCCAGCTCTTTGAGCGGGGGGCCAACAGCATCCGGCTGAATCACGCGGGCCGGACGTTCCTTCGACGGGTAGAGCAGATTTTGGCGGAGTATGACGACGCGCTCCGGGAGGCTTCGGACAACAGCCGAGTGGAGACCGGCAGTGTCAAGCTCATGGCCCCGACCCTGGAGCTGCTGACGGGCTTTCTGCGGAGCTATCTCACCCAGCATCCGGATATGCAGATCTTTCATCAGCTGGCGGGAGCAAGGGACATTATGTATGAGCTGGAGACCCACGGGGCGGACTTCGCCCTGTGCACGGAACCCAGCGACAACCCCAGGATCGAGTGGCACCCCATGTTTAAGGAGGACTACTGCCTGGCGGTGTCCGCGGACCATCCTCTGGCGAACGAGAAGAAGGTCCAGCTGAAAAATCTCTCTGGGGAAAAGTTCATTTTCAACAACGGCAGCTCCGGCTTTACCAAGCTGCTTCGGGGCTTCTGCTGCCGGGCGGGCTTTGAGCCGAAGATCTCCTTTATGGGGGATGAGACGGATTTCGCCTATGACCTGGTGGCCAAGAACGTAGGCGTGATGATGACTCCGGTGACCCAGCAGGATCCACGGCAGAACCGGGCCCTGGATCTTCTGGGGGAAGAGCTCCGATTTGTGGAGTTGGACGGCCCCGGCTGCGCCCGGGTTATCGGTTTGTGCAAGCTCAAGGATGGATACCTGAGCCC
>CAKTEB010000115.1 GCA_934546685.1 uncultured Oscillospiraceae bacterium | reverse complement strand
GTAAAACCGCAGACATACTTTGTGTATTTCAAGGTTTTACTAACGCATTTCTGGCGGAAAAGATCCGCCAGAATCCGCAGGCGTATTTGCGCGGTGTTGCCCTAAATTTATGCCACCAGGCTCAGCAGCAGGGACACGATGCCCGCGCCCCAGCAGTAATAGGCGAAGCCCCCCAGGCCCCCCCGGCTGGCGACAAACCGCAGGAGCCGGATGGCGAAATAGCCGGACACCGCCGCCGCGGCCATGCCGCAGAGGTACATGGGCAGCAGCCCCATGTCAAAGCCCAGGCGCACCGCGTCGATGAGGGTCAAAATTGCCGCCCCCAGCACCGCCGGGACGCTCAGGAGGAACGAGAACCGCACGGCGTATTTGGCCGGAAAGCCCCGGAGCCGCCCCGCCCCGATGGTGAGGCCAGACCGGCTCAGGCCGGGGAGCACCGCCAGGGCCTGGGCCAGGCCCACCAGCAGCACGTCCAGCAGGCTGATATTCTTTTCCGGCTTTTCCGCCGGGGCATAGCGGTTGGAGGCCCAGAGCACAAGGCCCGTGAGCAGCAGCATGATCCCCACAAACACGGAGCTGGCCGCCACCCTCTCCGCCAGGCCCTTGAGCAGGAGACCCAGCAGCAGCGGCAATGTGCCCACCACCAGGAAGATGGCCATGCGGCGGTTCTCCCGGGCCCGGGGGGTTCTGCGGCCCCGGTCGTGGCCCATGCCCACGAGGCCCAAAAGGCCCCGGCGGAGACAGCGCAGGTCCCGGCGGTAGACCATGAGAATGGGGATCAGGGTCCCCACATGGAGCAGCACGTCGAAGATCAGGTCTGCGCCGTCGATATGAAAGATATTTTGCAGCAGCGACAGGTGGCCGGAGCTGGACACCGGCAGAAATTCCGTGATGCCCTGCACCAGGCCCAAAAGCGCCGCGGTGAGATAGGTCATAGTCTTCAGCCCTTTGGTCTGAATTTGCCCAGGGGGCAGCGGCTCCGGAGCCTGTATAGGTCAGAAGCCGTATGTTATATTGTATCACAATTCCAGGAGAATTTCCACCACTTCTTCCTGGGGTAAGAAATGGAACAGGGGCATTGCAAGGCGTCTGCAATGTCCCTGTTTTTTACGTCTCTGCGGCCTTTTCCGCGGCTTTCCGTTCTGCCTTGGCCCGTTTCGCTTCTTCCTTCTCCCGCTCCTTCTTGGCCTTGGGATCCTCCCCAGGATGCTTTTCCCGGAGCACCGCGAGAATTCCCTCACAGGCGGCCTTGGCGGCGCAGGACTGGAGGGCCAGCTGCAAAGCCAGATCCGTGAGCTCCGGCTCCGGAGCCTCCGGGTCGATGGCGGCGCCGACCTCTCCATAGGCGGCGTCGATATTCCCCAGGAGCTTGGCGTAGAAATCTTCCTCCCGGCCCTGGCCGATCTCCTGATCCAGAAGCAGCTTCATATCCTTGACGGTCAGGACGTTTTTGAGCAGGCCGATGGCGGTGAGATACACCAGATGCTCCTTGTGGTAGCGCTTGCCGCAGGCCCGGGGCATGAGGCCGTCCTTCACATAGTTGTTGATCATGGCCGAGGTGATGGCCGGGGGCTTGCCCCCCGCGGACTGCCGGGACAGATAGGACACCACCTGGTCCATATACAGGTCGATATCCGGCAGGCTCTCCCAGCTCTCCGGCCGATCCTGGGCCAGCAGCGCCTGAATGTTCTTGATCTCTTCCATAGCTTCCGCCCCTTTCGGTTTTCGCTATTATATCACGTCATTCCGGAAATGTGAAGGGTGAGTTTGCAAGGGGCGCTTCCCCCGGCACCAGAGAGTTATGGGTCAGGGTGCGGCCCTCCAATACCATGTAGCCGTGGCAGCTATGCTCCTTGGGGATGGACACGGAGCCGGGGTTTACATAAAAGTGCCCGTTTTCCGCCCGGATGGCCGGGACGTGGGTGTGGCCGCAGAGCAGAACGTCCCCCTCCCCCACCGGGAGATCGAGATTCTTGTGGCCGTGGAGCATCCAGAGGGTTTTTTCGCCGGTATAGACCATGGCGAATTCCGACAGTACCGGGAAGGGCAGCACCATCTGGTCCACCTCCGCCTCGCAGTTGCCCTTGACGCAGAGCAGCTTGTCCTTGTGGGCGGAGAGCATTTCGATGACCTTTTTCGGGGCGTAATCCCGGGGCAGGTCGTTCCGGGGGCCGTGGTACAGGAGGTCGCCGAGAAGCAGGAGCTTGTCCGGGGCCTCCCGCTCCGTGGCCTCCATGAGTAATCCCGTATAATAGGCCGAGCCGTGGAGGTCGGAGGCGATCATGAGCTTCATGAAACTCCCCCTTTACAGCGCTTCCGCCTGCCGGAGCCACTGGGCGGCGGAGGCGTCCGAGGGCATCCGCCAGTCCCCTCTGGGACTCAGGCACACGGAGCCCACCTTCACCCCGTCGGGCAGGCAGGAGCGCTTGAACTGCTGGGTCACGAATCGGCGATAGAAGGTCACCAGCCACTTTTTGATGGTCGTTTCGTCAAAATCCTCCCGGAAGGCCAGCTTGGCCAGGGCGAAGATCTTCTCCGGGGTGTAGCCGAAGCGCAGGACATAGTAGAGGAAGAAATCGTGGAGGGCATAGGGTCCCACGATGCTCTCGGTCTGCTGGGCGATCTTGCCGTTTTCGTCCGGAGGCAGCAGCTCCGGGCTGATGGGGGTGTCCAAAACGTCCTTGAGCACTTCTGTAGAATCCGGGAAGATCTCATACTCCACCAGGGCGTCGATCATCCAGCGGATCAGGGTCTTGGGGATGGAGGCGTTGACCCCGTACATGCTCATGTGGTCGGCGTTGTAGGTACACCAGCCCAGGGCCAGCTCAGAAAGGTCCCCGGTGCCCACCACCAGGCCGCCCACCTTGCCCGCATAGTCCATGAGCACCTGGGTGCGCTCCCGGGCCTGGGAGTTCTCAAAGGTCAGGTCGGTGACGGACTTGTCGTGGCCGATGTCCCGGAAGTGCTGCTCCACGGCGGCGGCGATGGGGATGGTGACGGAGGTGACCCCCAGCGTCTTCATGAGCTCCAGGGAGTTGTTGTAGGTGCGGTCCGTGGTGCCGAAGCAGGGCATGGTGATGCCCACCACATCGGTGACGGGACGGCCCAGCTCCCGCATGGCCTCCACGGCCACCAGCAGGGCCAGGGTGGAATCGAGACCCCCGGAGACGCCGATGACGGCCTTGCTCCCCGTAACGGTCAGGCGCTTTTTCAGGCCCGTGACCTGCATCTGGAAAATATCCCGGCACCGCTGCTGGCGGCCCTGGCGGCTCCCGGGCACAAAGGGCAGCTTGGAGATGGGATGGAGGGTGCCGTCGGACTCCGGGATGCGCAGGGGCAGCGGGATATCCATGGGGCTGTCGGGCTGGGCGGAGATCCGGGCGCAGTCGGCGAAGCTGCGGTTTTTCATGCGGTCTGCCCGGATCCTTCCCAGGTCAAGATCCATGGTCAGGACGTAGTCCGTGTCCAGGAGCTTCTGATTTTCCGCCAGAATGCCGCCGTTTTCCGCGATCATGCTGTGGCCGGAGAACACCAGATCCTGAGTGGACTCCGTCTCCCCGGCGGACACATAGACGTAGCCGCAGAGGCACCGGGCGGACTGCTGGGATACCAGCTGCCGCCGGTACTCCCGCTTGGAGATGGTCTCGTTGCTGGCGGAGAGATTCAGGATCAGCTCGGCCCCATTCAGGCAGAGCAGGGTGCTGGGGGGCAGGGGCGTCCAGAGATCCTCGCAGAGCTCGACGCCGAAGCGCAGGCCGTCCCGGGTCACAAAGCAGCGCCGGGGATCCGCGGAGATGTAGTCCTCGGGATCTCCGGGCAGGCCCAGCTCCCCCCGAGTCACGTCGGTATCGGCCATGGAGATCAGGTCCTCCCCGGTGGAGAACCAGCGCTTTTCGTAGAATTCTCCGTAGTTGGGCATATAGGTCTTGGGGACGAGGCCCCGAACCCTTCCTCCGGCGATGACCACCGCGCAGTTAAAGAGCTGGCTGCGGATCCGCAGGGGCGCGCCGATGACGGCGGTGATATTTAGTTCCTCGGTCAGGGGCTCCAGCTGGGCGATGGCCTCCGCGCAGGCGGTCTGGAGGGTGCGCTGGAAGAACAGATCCTGGCAGGTGTAGCCGGTGAGGCAGAGCTCCGGGAACACCGCCAGGGCGGAGCCTGCCCCAGCGGCCTCACGGAGCTGGGCTTTTATTTTTTCCACGTTGCCCTGGACGTCCGCCACGGAGATGGATGGGACGCAGCAGGAGACACGGATCATTTCAAACATTGCTTTCACCTCGTTGGGATGGATGAGTTCATTGTAACCGGAAATGGATAACGAGTCAATATGCAGCTGACAGAACGGCGGGACGGCTGCTGTTTTTGACGTGCCGGCAGGGTCGAGGGGGAAGCGTCCGGCTTGGGCGCATTACGTTGTCCAACGCCCTCCGGGGGCCCCCTTTCTGTATCGACAGAAAGAGGGGAAAGAGCGACCAAGGGGCCTGCGGGCCCCGTTGAATCCCCGGAGTTAATAGTGACTGGCCTTGACGAATCGGTTCCAGACGTGTGCGCATCGGTACCTAGCCCGAATTTTAACCAGGGGGCGGCGTGCCACGTCGTCGCAAGCTCCGCATCCTTCGTTTTGCCCTTTGGGCAAAAGCTCAGTCGCTCCACTGCTCCTCCTTTCCCCAGCGAACCCGCTTCGCTGGGCTTCGCCGGGGCCCCCAATTCTTGCTTCCGCCCCCTTCGTGCCTACTGCGCCCGAAGGGACTGCAAAGCAGGCCCGTAGGAAGTACCCTTGGGGTGCGGTGCGTACTTTGCACAACGTTGTGAAACCTCCGCAGTGCAGTAGGCACGAGCAAGGGGGAATAAGCGGAGCGCCCCTTGCGATTAAAATTCGGGCGGTGTACCAATGCAAATTCGTAAAATCCGATTCGCCGACATGGAAGGCGTAAGCCGCATATAAGGCCCGGGGGATCCAACAAAAGGGGTCCCCGCCAAAGCCCAGCGAAGCGGGTTTGGTGGGGAGAGGAGGAGTCCCCCAAGGGGATTTCCGTTGGGCACAGCGGAGCGACTGAGCTTTTGGCCC
>CAKTEB010000114.1 GCA_934546685.1 uncultured Oscillospiraceae bacterium | reverse complement strand
GTATTGGGCACGGAATGATAGTGCTCGGCGGAATACTCACTGGGATTCCAGGTGGACGCTACGCAGAGATCCTTGTCATTATACTCGTAGGTAGTGATCTCCCGTTTGTCGTCTTCGCCAGCAGCAACAGAAATCAGGTTGCCCTTTTCATCATAGGTATATACCTCCACAGAGGTGTCCTCCGGCAAATTGCCTTCCTTGTAGACTCTTACGCGCTTTACAGGGTCTCCATTGTCATTGAGGGTATAGACGATGGTTCTGGTTGCTACAATTTCGCCCTCGCTTGCGATGTCTACATTGACCGTCAGCTTGTTGGCCTCGTACTTATAGGTGTAGGTGTAATCGTCGATCTGGCCGTTCCAGTCGCTGTAATAACGAGACTGAGTCAGATCGCCGTCCTCATTATAAGTATAGGTCTCGGTGGTGACAATCTTGGACTGCGTTGTAGGCGCCACCTGAACGCTCTTTACCAGGTTGCCCTTGGCATCATACTCATAGCGATAGGTTGTGGTGCCATTGGCGTAGGTTGTGGTACCCCAGGTCACATCGCCATTGCCGTTAAAATACAGCTTGGTGTCAGCGGGAGTTTTGTCTCCGTTTTCGTTCACACTGGTGTAGTTGGTCTCATAATAGCCATCCGCAGCGCCCGGATAGAGAATAGAGCCGTCGCCCACCATGTCCATTTCCACATTTCCGGCCCAAGCCGCCGTAGCCAGGCAACCAGCCAGCGCGCCCACCATGAGGGTGCGTTTCAGCAATTTGTTCATTTGAACATCTCCTCTTTTGGTAATTCCCAGGACATTTTTAATATCCTAGTTTACTCTGATTTTAGCAAACCCTATCTTGAAATGCAAGGATTACCATGCACCAGTTTAGAGGCAGAATTCACAAATTATCACATTCTATTTTGTGCATCATTTCGCCTGCTTGATGGACAGGCTGATGCGTTTTTTCTTCTCATCCACGCCGAGGACGACCACCTTTACCACGTCCCCTACGGAGAGCACCTGGGATGGGTGCTTCACATACCGATCCGCGATCTCGGAGATGTGTACCAGACCGTCCTGGTGTACGCCGATATCCACAAAGGCGCCGAAATCGATGACATTCCGAACTGTACCGGAGAGCACCATGCCGGGCTTCAGGTCCTTCATCTCCATAACGTCTGTCCGGAGGATGGGCTGGGGCAGCGCGTCCCGGACATCCCGTCCCGGCTTCATGAGCTCCCCCACCACGTCCTTGAGGGTGGGAACGCCCACACCCAGGGCCGCCGCGGCCTTGTCCCAGCCGTAGCGCTCCGCCTCCTTCTGGAGGCCCTCCAGCTTTCCGGCCTTGACCTCCTCCAGGCTGTGGCCCAGGAGCTTCAGGAGCTCTTTTGCCGCTCCGTAGGACTCCGGATGAACAGCGGTGTTGTCGAGAACATCCCGGCTCTCGGGCACCCGCAGAAAGCCCGCGCACTGCAAAAACGCCTTGGGGCCCAGCTTGGGCACCTTATTCAGCTGCTTCCGGGAGGTGAACGCGCCGTTTTCCTCCCGATAGGCCACGATGTTCTTGGCGGTGACGGCGGTGAGGCCGGAGACTCGGCGCAGCAGTGACGGGGACGCGGTGTTCACATCCACGCCCACGCTGTTGACGCAGTCCTCCACCACCCCGTCAAGGGCCTCCTCCAGGCGTTTCTGGGGCATATCGTGCTGATACTGGCCCACGCCGATGGCCTTGGGCTCGATCTTCACCAGCTCCGCCAGGGGATCCTGGAGCCGTCGGGCAATGGACACCGCGGATCGGAGGTTCACGTCAAACTGAGGGAATTCCTCGGCGGCCAGGGGGCTGGCGGAGTACACCGAGGCCCCGGCCTCCGACACGATCATATAGCTGAGGGCATGGCCCTTCTTCTCCACCCGCTGGATCAGCTCCACAGCCATCTGCTCGGTCTCCCGGCTGGCGGTGCCGTTGCCAATGGCCAAATGCTCCACATTGTCCTGCTCTACCAGACGGGACAGGCTGGAAATGGCCTCCTCCTTCTTCTTCTGGTTGAAGGTGGGATAAACCACGGTAGTATGGAGCACCTTGCCGGTGCCGTCCACCACGGCCACCTTGCAGCCGTTGCGGTAGCCGGGATCCAGGCCCATGGTGACCTTGCCCTTCACCGGAGGCTGCATCAGCAGGGGCCTCAGGTTCAGTGCGAACTGACCGATGGCCCCCTCACAGGCGCTGTCCGTAAGCTCCGCCCGGATCTCGCGCTCCAGAGATGGGAACAGCAGCCGGTCATAGGCATCCTCCGCGGCGCCCCGCAGGAACGCCTCGGCGCTGGTGCCTCGCTTGACGCAGGAGTTATATACGGTCTGCATGGCGGTATCGTGATCCAGCTCCAGGGAGACCTTCAGGAATTTTTCCTTCTCGCCCCGGTTGATGGCCAATACCTGATGGCCCTGGAGCCGGGAGACTGGCTGAGAGAAATCGTAATACAGCCGATAGACGGAGTCCTCCTCCCCGGCTGCCTGGCTCCGGAGCTTTCCGTGCCGCCGAACCACCAGCCGTAGGGTCTTTCGGAGAGCGGCGCTGTCGGAGATCTCCTCGGCGATGATGTCGCTGGCCCCCTGGAGCGCATCCTCGACGGTCTCTACGCCCTTCTCCGGGTCGATAAACTCCCTTGCGGCGGTCTCCGGGGCCGGAGTGCCCTTCCGCTGGGCATAGAGCAACTCCGCCAGGGGCGCAAGACCCTTCTCCCGGGCGATGGTGGCCCGGGTGCGGCGCTTGGGCTTATAGGGCCGGTAGATATCCTCCAGCTCCGCCAGGGTAGCCGCCCGGGCAATGGCCCGTTCCAGCTCCGGGGTCAGCTTGCCCTGAGCCTCGATGGCGGACTTCACCGTGTCCCGGCGCTCCTGAAGGCCCCGGAGATACTGGAGCCGGGTCTCCAGGGTGCGGAGATCCGTGTCGTCCATGGCCCCGTGCATCTCCTTCCGATACCGGGCGATAAAGGGGATGGTGTTGCCCTCGTCCAAAAGGGTGATGACATTTTCAATATGCTTGGGATCCTTGCCCAGCTCCTGGGATAGGATGCGGATAATCTCGTCCATTTTGTCTCCTCCTGTAAAAATGCGCAAAAAAGAACGTCGGAGCAAAGCATACTTTACTCCGACGTTGGTGCGCGAGGCGGGACTTGAACCCGCACGTCCGTAATGGACACTAGAACCTGAATCTAGCGAGTCTGCCAATTCCACCACTCGCGCGTCAAACAGCCTTAATATAATACACCTTTTCACACGGATTGTCAACCATAATTTTTCGTCTTTTTTCAAAAAAATTTCATCGTTTCTGCATTCCCTTTTTCCGATTCTATGATAGAATACACTATAAGAAAGAGGTGAATGCGATGGACGACACCAACCATGTTCCCTTCAAAAAGCTGGTACTGCGGATCAGCCTCCGTCTGCTGCTGATTTTGGCGGTGCTGCTGGGCCTGGCCCTGCTGCTGCCCACGGTGCTGAATCTGTTCTTCCCGTTTCTGCTGGCCTTTATCGCCGCCACGCTGCTGGCGCCCCTGGTGCAGAAATTCGCAAAACGGGTAGGCGGCTGGAACTTCTGGTCCATGCTGTTTGTGGTGCTGATGCTGCTGGCAGCCACGGGGATCCTGGTCTACGCGGGATACTATCTGGGCTCTCAGATCGTGGATCTGATCCGCAGCTGGAGCAGCATCCGGGACGGCCTCACCGACGCTTTGACCCGGCTGTCCGTCTTCCTCAGCGACAACGTACATTTTACCTCCACCGACGCGGAGGAATATGTGATGAACTTCATCCAGCAGGGTCTTAGCTGGCTCACCGGCAAGATCTCCACCTGGGCCCCCACGGTGGTGGTGGGCGTGGGCAATCTGGCCTCGGGTATTGCGAATTTTGTGGTGTCGCTGCTGTTTTTCATTGTGGGCGCGTATTTTATGACCGCGGATTACCCTGGGCTCCGGAGCCGCCTGATTGCCTGGGTACCTGACATCATCCGCCCCCACATGCGCCATGTGAAGGAAGCCACGGGCTCGGCAATGTTCGGCTATCTCCGGGCCCAGCTGATCCTCTCCGGCATTGTGACGCTGATTATCTTCGCAGCCCTGCTGATCGCCGGGCAGAGCTATTCCCTGCTGATCGCCATCGCCTGCGGCATCATCGACATAATGCCTTTCTTCGGCAGCGGCGCGGTGCTGGTGCCCTGGGGCGTGTTGACGCTGCTGTTCGGCAGTGTGAAAAAGGGGCTGTTCCTGCTGGTGCTGGCCTTTGCGCTGTTTCTGTTCCGGAAGCTGGCGGAGCCCAAGGTGGTGGGCAACCAAACCGGCCTGAGCCCTCTGGTGTCCCTCATCAGCATCTATGTGGGCATGAAGTTGGGCGGCGTTGCAGGCATGATCCTCTGCCCCATCTGCTGCATGATTTTCATCGGTCTCTATGGCATGGGCTTCTTCACCCCCACTCTGACAGATTTCCGGCTGCTGTTCCAGCGGATCCTGGATGCCGCCCGGCTCCCTGCTGCGGAAAAGCCGGAGGCGGAAGCAGAACAGGACGCAGCGCCGTCCTCGGATCCCCAATAACCGTAAAAGTACCTGCACCCCATTGGATGCAGGTACTTTTATTCTTTTGCGCTTTTATTCCTTACCGCCCAGGGTGTTTCGCAGCCCCTGCCGGGACAGGATCTCCAATTTTTTGCCCTGACGCCGAATGATATCGGCCTCCTCCAGCTCGTCTAATACCCGGTACAGAGAGGCCCTTCCGATGTTCAGCTGCTGGGACAGGTTGGTAAGGGACACGTCCACGCCCCCGTGCTCCAGCAGATATGCCGCCAGCTTCTGCTGGACGGTTCCCGCGGTAAGGGCGGAGATCCGGCTGCTTAAAAACCAGATCCGATCCGCCAAGTAGGAAACATAGTTCTCAGTGATTCGTCCGCTGCGCTGCATGGCCCAGGCGATGACCTCCTGGGGAATGTACAGCACCTCCGTGACCCGTTTGGCAGTGAGGCTGGAGGCATAGCAGTTTCTGGTATTGAACATAGCCGCGGCCCCATAGCATTCCCCGGGCCCCAGCCAGGACATGGTCAGCTTTTTCCCGTCCACGGT
>CAKTEB010000113.1 GCA_934546685.1 uncultured Oscillospiraceae bacterium | reverse complement strand
TTTCTTCCATATCTTTCTTCACACAAAGAAAGATATGGCCCCCGGAGGGCCTGGGTCAACGCACTGCGCCACAGGCGGGCGATTGCTAATCGCCCCTACGGATAGCAGGAAATTTTAGAAGTCAGCATAACAGCTCTGCCGTGATTTTCAGCCCCTATTTTTTTCTTCGATTTTACCCATTTTCCCTTGCATTTCCCCGGAAAAAGTGGCATAATAGGTTGGCTCCAAAAGAGCAGACTATTCTTGTGAGGTGAACACCATGTACGACTGTGACAGTATTGGGCGAAGGCGGGAGTCTGACGTTCCCATACGGATGCCGGCATGGTTTGCCGCGCCTCTGTTCGGATAACTTTTGTCATTCGCCCTGGTTTCCCCATACACAGCCGCAGAGTGCTGATCTGCCCGCTTTGGTGAGATCAGGGGCTTTTTGCGCCCTTTTCCACGGCGGTCCCATCAGCCTCCCCCAAGTACCCCAAGTACAATGAAGGAGGTTTTGTGTATGAACAAGCTGGAACTCATGAACCACAGCATGACGGAAAATCAGGACGCCATCTGCAAGGTATTGAGGGGCAGTGCCTCTCCGGCCCTGATGGCCCGTCAGCTGGAGCAGTTCCACGAAAACGACATTGCGGCGGTGCTGCCGCACCTTTCCACCGCGCAGAAAAGTAAGCTGCTGCGGGTATTAAACCCGGAGACCCTCTCCACGGTTTTCTCCTATCTGGACGAGCCCGGCCCCCTGCTGGAGGCATTGGACATCAAGAAGGCCGTGGACATCATCTCCGGCATGGAGGCCGATGACGCGGTGGACGTGCTCCGCCAGCTCTCCAAGGAGAAGCGGGACGCGCTGCTGGACATCATGCCCGCCGAGCAGAAGAAGGACATTCTGCTGGTGGCGTCCTACGACGAGGACGAGATCGGCTCCTACATGACCACGGACTTTATCCAGGTGCCCCTGACGGACACCGCCGAGACCGCCATGACCGCCCTCTCTGAGCAGGCCAAGGACGTGGAGAACATCTCCACCCTGTATGTGCTGGCCCCGGACGGTACGTTTTTCGGTGCGCTGCCCCTCCGGGATCTGCTGATCGCCCCCAGGGCCTCCACGGTCCAGGAGCTGTGCCAGACCTCCTATCCCTATGTCTACGGCCGGGAGCAGCTGGATGACTGCATGGAGACCCTGAAGGACTACTCCGAGGACTCCATCCCCGTGCTGGACGCCCAGAACCGGGTGCTGGGCATCGTCACCGCCCAGGATCTCATCGAGGTCTCCGACCAGGAGATGGGCGAGGACTACGCGATGCTGGCAGGTCTGACCGCGGAGAATGACCTGAAAGAATCCGTGCTCCAGAGCACCCGGAAGCGCCTGCCCTGGCTCATTATCCTGCTGGCCCTGGGATTGGTGGTCAGCTCCGTGGTGGGCATCTTTGAGGGCGTGGTGGCCCAGCTGCCCCTTATCATCTGCTTTCAGTCTCTGGTGCTCGACATGGCCGGCAACGTGGGCACCCAGTCCCTGGCCGTGACCATCCGGGTGCTGACGGACGAGACCATTCCGGTGCGCCAGCGGCTAAGGCTCATCCCCCGGGAGACCAAGGTGGGCCTCCTGAACGGCACCCTGCTGGGCGCGCTGGCCTTTGGGTGCATCGGCGGCTATCTGATGCTGGCCAAGGCCCAGACCCTGCACATGGCCTTCGCCATCTCCGGCTGCATCGGCATTGCCCTGATGGTGGCCATGGCCGCCTCCGCCCTGTTCGGCACCGTGATCCCCATGGGCTTTAAGAAGATCGGCATCGACCCGGCCGTAGCCTCTGGGCCCCTGATTACCACCATCAACGACCTGGTGGCCGTGGTGGTGTACTATGGGCTCACCTGGGTGTTTTTGATCGAGGTTTTTAAGCTGGTATAACGAAAATGCGGACGAGCTTCGTCCGCATTTTTTGTTCGGCCCCTTGACAAAATCAGGAGAACTTGCTATATTGGAATTGAACAGAGATACCCAGTTAAGGCAACTGTCAGTTACATTCTGTAAAGGAGGCATCGCTATGAAGAAGGATTCCAGACCCGTGTCGATCGAAGCAAACGACCTGTTTCAATGCAGCACCCTTGGGGTAAAAAAGGCCCTGGACAACTGCAAGGATGACCTGAGCTCCAGCGGCTCCGCTCCAGTTCAGCGGGACAGCTGGTCTACGCTGCGCTGCCTGCTCCATGCGGCCGCCGTCATTGTTCTGACGCTGTTTACGCTGGATCTCCTGGCGGTGGGGTTTATCTCGATCCCCATGAGCCATGCCGCAATGCAGGACCTGGCGGTCATCGGCGGGTGCGCGGCGGTGCTGGCGGTGATCCATTTGACCGCGCCGAAAGCAAAAGCCCGTAAATGAAATTTGGAATAGACAGACGAATCCCCTGCCCGGTTGGACAGGGGATGTTTTTGTTTGGGAGAATTATTCGTCCTCGCCGGAGTCCTCCAGCCAGGTGAAGGTGTCGAAGCAGCTGAAATAGTCCTCCATGTTTTCCCGGGCCTCCTCCACGGTGTCGCCGGGGAAGACGTCGGAGTCATCGCCGTTGCTCATGACCACCTCGAAGCCGGTCTCGCCGCCAGCGATGCCCAGGAGGATCTCCTCTCCGAAGATTTCATCATTTTCATTGATCTTTGCGATCCATTTTGTCACGATCTGTCACTCCTATGTGTAAGGGTTTGTATCAGCCATGATTATAAACACTTCTAGTGGGAATGTAAAGGGGTTTTGGAATTATATTTTGGGTGCGGGAAGGTTTTGGGGGAGACGCGGGATGGAAGCCCGGGCAGCGCAGTGCGGCAAAGAGAAAAGTGAACAGAGAATAGAGAATAACAGCAGATGACATTCCCCCACATTCATGCTATACTATATAGTATTATCTTCAAGTAGACACATCTCTGGAGGAAATTTCCCATGTCACAGCAGAACGATTTTTCCCGGGGCAGCATTCCCCGCACCATCATCCGTCTGGCCATCCCCATGATCCTGGCCATGCTGGTCAACGCCCTCTACTCCGTGGTGGACCGGATCTACATCGGCCATCTCGCCGGGGTGGGCCAGGCCGCCCTCACCGGCGTGGGCCTGTGCTACCCCATCACCATGTCCATCGCCGCCTTCTCCTACCTGGTGGGCAACGGCGGCGGCCCCCTGACCTCCATTCTCCGGGGGGCCAAGGACGACGACGGAGCCGAGAAGGTCATCGGCAACAGCCTGACCTTGCTTGTGATCCTGAGTATCGTTGTCCCCCTGATCTGCTATTTCATCAAGCGTCCGATCCTCTATCTCTTCGGGGCCAGCGACGTGACCTACCCCTACGCGGATCAGTACATCACCATCTATCTCATGGGCTCCCTGCCCGTGATGCTGACCCTGGGCCTGAACCCGTTTCTCAACGCCCAGGGCTTCACCCGCACGGGCATGATGACGGTGCTATTGGGCGCGGTGTGCAACATCATCCTGGATCCCATCTTCATCTTCGTGTTCGGCATGGGCGTCCAGGGCGCGGCCATCGCCACGGTGATCTCCCAGACCGTCTCCGCCCTGTGGGTGGTGGCCTTCCTGCTGGGGAAGAAGAATCTCATCCGCATCCGGAGAAAGTATCTGCGGCTCCAGAAGGACGTCTGCCTCCAGATCATGGGCCTGGGCGTGTCCACCTTCATTATGAACATCACCGAGGCGGCCATCTCCGCGGTGTTCAACGCCAGCCTCAGCCGGTTCGGCGGCGACATCTATGTGACCGTTATGACCGTGGCCACCTCCGTGAGCCAGCTGGTGATCATGCCCATTGTGGGAATGAGCCAGGGGGCCCAGCCCGTCAGCGGCTACAACTACGGGGCCAGAGAATATGGCCGGGTGCGCCAGTGCTTCCGGTTCCTGGTCATCACCAACGTGGCCTACGCGGTGGCCTCCTGGATCATTTTGATGGCCTTCCCCCGGCAGCTCATCAGCATCTTCAACTCTGACCCCAGCCTCATGGAGACTGCGATCCCCATGTTCCGGGTGTTCTTCTGCATGAACTTCGTCATGAGCTTCCAGATGTCCGCCCAGAATACCTTCGTGGCCATGGGCGAGGCCAAAAAGGCCACCTTCTTCGCCCTGTTCCGGAAGGTGCTGCTGCTGATCCCGCTGATCCTGATTCTGCCCCGAATCGGCTTCGGCATCACCGGCGTGTTTGCCGCGGAGCCCGTGGCCGACACCATCTCCGCCGCCACCTGCTTCACCACCTTCCTGCTGACGGCCTACCGTTCCCTGGGGAAGCAGCAGGCGGCCCTGGATTAGGGGGAGTGACCATGCTGCTGTATCTCGCGGTAAACCGCCAGAAGGACCCGGAGCTGACCCTGACCCGGAAGGCGGAGAAGTACATCCGTCAGGCCGGGGGACAGGCCAGGATCCTCCCCAGCTATCAGGACGAATATCAGAACTATCACTTTGAGATCCCCCCGGAGGAGGGCGTGATCCTGGCCCTGGGGGGCGACGGCACCTACCTCCAGTGCGTCAACGACCTGAATCTCCGGGGCCTCAGTCATCCCGTTCTGGGCGTGAACCTGGGCACTCTGGGCTTCCTGACCCAGGTGGAACGGGAGAATCTGCGCCAGGCCATCGATTCTGTCATGGCCGGGAAGTACCAATTAGAGGACTATCCCCTTCTGTCCGCCTCGGTGGCGAGCCCTCGGCTCCAGTACACCGAGCAGGCCTTCAACGACGTGGTCATCGGCCGCCAGGGCTTTGCCCGGGTGGTGAAGCTGGGGGTGTCCATCGACGGCAGCTTCGCCTATGCCGCCCGGTGCGACGGGATCCTGGTGTCCACGGCCCGGGGCTCCACGGCCTATAACGTGTCCCTGGGCGGCCCCGTGGTGCCCCCGGGGACCCCGGTGTTCGTGGTGACCCCCATCGCCCCGCATCTGCCCGGCCTCCGGCCCATCATCGTCCCGGAGACCGCCAGGGTGGAGATCACCGTATTGGGCAGCCGCCACGATACGGGAAAGGTGGGGCTCCTGACCTGCGATGGCCGCAGCAACGGCGTGTGGCTGGAGAAAAACGACGTGGTGCGCATTGAAAAGCACCATAGGGGCGGTCGGATGGTGCAGCTGGGGGACGCCAAGGGGGAGTTTTATCAGGTGTTCCGGGAGAAGCTGCTGACGGTGAAGTAGTGCGGGCCGGGGGCGTTTGGCGCTGCGCTTGAAATCTCCCGCGTCATTGCGAGAAGGTTCGCAGAACCGACATAGCAATCCGTGCCCTACTGCACTAGAAAAACGAACGCCCTCCGGGGGCCCCCTTTCTGCACCGGCAGAAAGAGGGGAAAGAACGGGCAAGGGGCCCCGCCCCTTGCATCCCCGGCGGGGGTTAATAGGGACAGGCCTTGACGTATCGGTTCCA
>CAKTEB010000112.1 GCA_934546685.1 uncultured Oscillospiraceae bacterium | reverse complement strand
GCCCTGACCGCCGCGGAGTACCTGGCCTTTGAGAAGGGCATGCACGTTCTGGTCATCATGACTGATATCACCAACTACGCCGAGGCGCTCCGTGAGGTCTCCGCCGCAAAGAAGGAGGTCCCCGGACGGCGCGGCTATCCCGGCTATCTGTACACCAACCTGGCCACCATCTACGAGCGCGCCGGACGGCGTGTGGGCTGCGACGGCTCCATCACCATGATCCCCATTCTGACCATGCCTGAGGACGACAAGACCCACCCCATCCCCGACCTGACCGGCTACATCACCGAGGGCCAGATCATTCTGTCCCGGGATCTGTACCGGAAGGGCATCAATCCCCCCATCGACGTGCTCCCCTCCCTGTCCCGTCTGAAGGATAAGGGCATCGGCGAGGGCAAGACCCGGGAGGATCACGCGGGCACCATGAACCAGCTCTTTGCCGCCTATTCCGCCGGTAAGGAAGCCGCAGAGCTTATGACCATTCTGGGCGAGGCCGCCCTCTCCGACACCGATAAGCTCTACGCCAAGTTCGCCACGGAGTTCGAGAACCGCTACGTCTCCCAGGGCAACGACACAGACCGCTCCATCTTCGAGACCCTGGATCTGGGCTGGGATCTGCTGTCCATTCTGCCCAAGAGCGAGCTGAAGCGTATCAACACCAAGTTTATCGACAAGTATTATCCCGAAAAGGAACAGCAGTAAAAGGAGGCGGGTATAGATGGCATCCAAAACCATAAACCCCACCCGCATGGAGCTGAGCCGGCTGAAAAGCCGCCGCACCACTGCTGTCCGGGGCCACAAGCTCCTGAAGGATAAGCGGGATGAGCTCATGCGCCAGTTCCTGGACGTGGTTCACAAAAACAAGGAGCTTCGGGCCAAGGTGGAGCAGGGTCTCATGGAGGCCCACAGCGCCTTTACCGTGGCCGCCTCGGTCATGAGCCCGGAAATGCTGGAGCAGGCCCTCAGCTATCCCAAGCAGACGGTGGAGCTGGACATGAGCTACCAGAACATCATGTCTGTGGAGGTGCCCCAGTATTCCTTCCACACCCAGAACGACGATCCCGCAGAGATCTTCCCCTACGGCTTTGCCCAGACCTCCGGTGAGCTGGACGACGCCCTGGAGTCCCTCCAGCAGGTGTTCCAGGATATGCTGGAGCTGGCTCAGGTGGAGAAGACCATGCACCTGCTCGCCTCGGAGATCGAAAAGACCCGCCGCCGGGTCAACGCCCTGGAGTACGTTATGATCCCTGAGATGGAGACCAACATCAAGTATATCTCCATGAAGCTGGACGAAAACGAGCGCTCCAACACCTCCCGTCTCATGAAGATCAAGGACATGATGCTGGAGGAGCAGCGCCAGAAGGCCCTCCAAAAGCAGGTAGAGCGCCAGAAGGAATGGGACACGGCCCATCCGGCTCAGTAAGTTCACTCGATCGTGTTTTGGCCAAGGGCCGCTGCGAGCATGCGGCGGCCCTTGTTTTACATTCCAGGTACAGAAGATCATTTCCGGCACTTTGCATGGGATTTTTCGCCGCGCTCCCCGGATTTTTGAGCCCCCGTTCTGAAATTTTACTAAGATTTGACCGTTCTTTTCTCCATCCCTGTGCAGTGCTACAAAATTTGATAAAGCCCCCTTGCGCAGTCTTGCAAAAAAATCGGAAGTACGGTAAAATGAGGTTGTGTTCGATGCAAAAATGCTGTCAGTTACACTGCGGAGGTGCCGGATATGCTGCTACATTCTTCTGTGATTTGGGAGCTCCGTGGGATTTTTGTATCTTCTCACAAGCTGATCCAGCAGACGCAGTAGTTGCGCCTGCATTTTTCATTTATATGGGAGGTTGTGGATCTTGAAAAAAGTTGCTGTAATCATGGGCTCCGACAGTGATTTTCCTGTGGTGAAGGGCGCTCTCGTCCAGCTGAAAAAGTTTGGCGTCCCCTTTGAAGCCCGTGTTCTGTCCGCCCACCGCACCCCTGCCCAAGCAGAGGAATTTGCGAAGCACGCGGAGGAAAATGGCTTCGGCGTCATCATTGCCGCTGCCGGTAAGGCCGCGCACCTGGGCGGCGTTCTGGCTGCCCAGACCATTCTGCCGGTGATCGGTCTGCCCATCAAGTCCTCGTTTATGGACGGCATGGACAGCCTGCTGTCCATTGTGCAGATGCCCGCCGGGATCCCGGTGGCCACCGTGGGCGTAGGCGCCGCGGACAACGCGGGGCTCCTGGCCGTGCAGATGCTGTCCCTCAGCGAGCCGGGGCTTGCGGAAAAGCTCAGAGACTATAAGCGTTCCATGGCGGAAGCCGTGCTTGTAAAAGATCAAAATTTACAGATGGAGGTAGCAAAGCTATGAAAAAGGTAGAACAGCTCTATGAAGGCAAGGCCAAGAAGGTATTTTCCACGGAGGATCCCAGCCTCTGCATCGTCTCCTATAAGGATGACGCCACCGCTTTCAACGGCCAGAAGAAGGGCACCATTCTCGGCAAGGGTGCCATCAACAACCGCCTGACCAACTATTTCATGAAGCTCCTGGAGGAGAAGGGCGTTCCCACCCATTTCGTGGAGGAGCTCTCCGACACTGACGCTGTGGTGAAGAAGGTTCAGATCGTGCCCCTGGAGGTCATCATCCGCAACATCTCCGCCGGCAGCTTTGCCGCCCGCTACGGCGTGAAGGAGGGCATCGTATTCGACGCCCCCACCATCGAGTTCTCCTATAAGTGCGACGAGCTCAACGATCCTCTGATGAACAGCTACCACGCCATTGCCCTGAAGCTGGCCACCCCCCAGGAGATCGAGACCATCAAGACCATGGCCTTCAAGGTCAATGATGTGCTGAAGGAGTTCTGGAAGAGCGTCGGCGTGACCCTGGTGGACTTCAAGCTGGAGTTTGGCCGCCTGCCCGACGGCACCATCATCCTGGCCGACGAGATCTCCCCGGATACCGCCCGTCTCTGGGACTCCAAGACCGGCGAAAAGCTGGATAAGGACCGCTTCCGCCGTGACCTGGGCGGCGTAGAGGACGCCTATCAGGAGGTCCTGCGCCGGGTTCTGGGCAAGTAATATGGCAAACTGTCCCCAGGCCAAGGCCTGCTATTCATCCCGGCAGTATGGCGAGGAGTGCGGCGTGTTCGGCATTGCCCTGAAGGAGGGCAGCGCCCTCTCCGCCGCCCACAGCGTCTATACCGCCCTGTATGCCCTGCAGCACCGCGGTCAGCAGTCTGCTGGCATCGCCTCTGTGGACAAGGGCCAGTTCCATCTCCACAAGGGCCCCGGTCTCGTGCCGGATGTTTTTCATGACAAGAACCTTTCTGCCCTCACCGGCCCCGCCGCCATTGGCCATGTGCGCTATGCCTCCGGCGGCGACACCGCCCTCATCAACGCCCAGCCCCTGGTGGTGACCCACGCCTCCGGCTCCATGGCCGTATGCTATAACGGCCGGCTGGTCAACGCCCAGGAGCTCCGCCGGGAGACGGAAAACCGGGGCGGCATCTTCCAGGGCACCAACTCCGCCGAGGTCATCGCCTATCTTCTGGTGCGGGAGCGCATGCGCGCCGGCAGCATCGAGGACGCGGTCATCAACGCCATGCAGTACATGGTGGGCGCTTATTCCGTGGTGCTGCTCACCCAGGGCAAGCTGGTGGCCTTCCGTGATCCCAACGGCTTCCGGCCCCTGTGCATCGGCGAGGTGGACGGCTCCATCATGTTCTCCTCGGAGTCCTGCGCCTTCCCGGTGCTGGGCGGCCGTCTGATCCGCGAGGTAGAGCCCGGCGAGGTCGTTGTAGCCGATTTGGGCGCAGGCACCTTCCGTTCCGTGCCCAGCGGCATCAAGGCCCGTTCCAGCCTTTGCATGTTTGAGTTTATCTACTTCTCCCGTGCTGACAGCGTCATCGACGGCGCCAGCGTGGATCTGGTCCGGCTGGAGGCCGGGCGCTGCCTGGCCCGCCGGGACACTGTGGAGGCGGACTGCGTCATCGGCGTCCCCGACTCCGGCATCACCCCCGCCATGGGCTATTCCCGGGAGAGCGGCCTGCCCCTGCAGACCGGCTTCGTGAAGAACCGCTACATCGCCCGGACCTTCATTGAGCCCCGGGAGGAGGAGCGGGAAAAGGCCCTACGCATCAAGCTAAACGCCCTGGCCTCCACGGTTCGCGGCAAGCGCGTTGTGGTGGTGGACGACTCCATCGTCCGGGGCAACACCTGCCGCCGCACCGTGGAGCTGATCCGAGAGGCGGGGGCCAAGGAGATCCACTACCGCGTGGCCTCTCCCCGGTTCATGTATCCCTGCTTCTTCGGCACGGATATCCCCGACAGCGAGCATCTCATTGCCCATGGCCGCTCCAATGAGGACATCCGCCAGCTTCTGGGCGTGGATACCCTGGACTATCTCACCGTGGAGGAGCTCTCCACGATCACCAAGGACTACAGCCGCGGCGTCTGTGACGCCTGCTTCACCGGGCGCTACACCGTTCCGGTCCCAATTCAGAAATCAGGAGAGAACGAAACATGAGTATTAGCAAAAGTGACAGCTACGCCGCCGCAGGCGTGGACGTAACCGCCGGCTACGAGTCGGTAAACCGCATTAAGCCCCTGGTGGAGAGCACCAACATTCCCGGCGTTATCGGCGGTCTGGGCGGCTTCGGCGGCCTGTTTGCCCCGGATATGGCCGGCATGAAGGAGCCCGTGATGGTCTCCGGCACCGACGGCGTGGGCACCAAGCTGAAGATCGCCTTTCTGATGGACAAGCACGACACCGTGGGTATCGACTGCGTGGCCATGTGCGTCAACGACATTGTCTGCGCCGGTGCCAGCCCCATGTTCTTCCTGGACTATGTGGCCTGCGGCAAGAACTATCCCGCCCGGATCGAGCAGATCGTCTCCGGCATCGCCGAGGGATGTCGGCAGGCCGGCTGTGCCCTGATCGGCGGCGAGACCGCAGAGATGCCCGGCTTCTATCCCGAGGACGAGTATGATCTGGCCGGCTTCTCCGTGGGCATGGTGGACAAGGAAAAGATTCTGGACGGCAAGGACATCATCCCCGGCGATGTGCTCATCGGCCTGGCCTCCAACGGCGTCCACTCCAATGGCTTTTCTCTGGTGCGGAAGGTGCTGGACGTAGAGCATGCGGATCTCAAGTCCATGGTGCCGGAGCTCCACTGCTCTCTGGGCGAGGAGCTGCTGAAGCCCACAAGGATCTATGTGCGGCCCGTAAAGAAGCTGCTGTCCTCCGGCCTCAAGGTCAAGGGCATCAGCCACATCACCGGCGGCGGCCTCTATGAGAACGTGCCCCGCATGCTGCCTGAGGGCGTCTGCGCCCAGATCAGCATGTCCGCCATCCCCGTGCCCCCCATCTTCACCATGATCCAGGAGAAGGGCAACATTCCCGAGCGGGATATGTACAACACCTTCAACATGGGCGTAGGTCTGGTGATGGCCGTGGCCAAGGAG
>CAKTEB010000111.1 GCA_934546685.1 uncultured Oscillospiraceae bacterium | reverse complement strand
GGGGATGCAAGGGGCGGGGCCCCTTGCCCGCTCTTTTCCATCTTTCTGTCGGCACAGAAAGATGGCCCCCGGAGGGCCTGGGTCAATGCAGTGCGGCAAGAGAGGGCGCACTGCAAAAATTAGCAGCCCCCGGAGGGCCTGGGTCGTCGTAGTGCGGCAAGAGAGGGCGCACTGCAAAAATTAGCAGCCCCCGGAGGGCGCGGGTCGTCGTAGTGCGGCAAGAGAGGGCGCACTGCAAAAATTAGCATCCCCCGGAGGGCGTGGGTCAACGTGGTGCGGCAAGAAACAAACGAACCGCCCCCTTCCATCTATTCCTTCCGCCCGGTGCAAGTCCTCCCACCGCACCGGGCGTTTCCGTCACTCCTCCCCGTAATACTCCCTTGCAAACCGCCTCACGGCCCGTTCCCTCCTCCGATACACCGCCGCCCGTTCCAGACACAGCTCCCCGCAGAGCTCGTCCGCCCGATGATCTCCGGGCTCCAGGTAGAACCGTCTCAGCACCAGCTGATCCTCCTCGTCGAGATTCTCCAGCGCGTACTCCACGGCCTTCACCCACTTCTCCGTGGCCGCCATCCGGTCCTTGAGCGCCTGCCGCAGGGCCATATTCCCGATGAGCCGATCCTCCCGGTCGTGATTTCCGCCCCTTACCCGGTCGCCGTCCAGCCGCGGGCTCCGGAGCCCCTGGCTCTCCAGCTCCAGGCCCCGGAGCTCCAGGGCCATGGTATGTAGCGCGCGCCGGCTGGCGGGGTAGCTCTCAAGCCTCCTCTGTGCTTCCTGCTTCCAGTCCATAGTGGATCTCCTTTCTCCGCAGCTCCTCCACGGCCTTTTCGGCCAGGAGGCGATTCCGTTCCTCGCTCCGATCCTCGTCGATGGGCCCCGTCCGGTTGTGCCAATTCTCCAAAATGCCCCGGATATAGGGCCAGTGGGCCCGCTGCCGCTGGCGGCCCAGATCGATGGCCTCCCGGCATCTCGCCGCCCCCATATCCTCATAGAACATCCGGAGCTTCTCCTTGTCCCGGTCGCTCCACCGGTCCAGCCCCGTGAATTCCCGGAATACATACTCCCATTCCAGATCCGGCAGGGCCGATCCCAGGGCCTGGGGCAGGAGCTCGCCGGTTTGTCCCGTCTCCGTTCCCTCTGCCTCCTGGGCCGCGCTGATGGCATGATTCCGCCGATACCGCCTTACCCGTTCCCGGTTTTTCAGGCGGCTGCGCTCCATGAGCTCCATGAGCATCACCGCGTGATCCTCCCAGTCGTGGATGTGCAGGCCTCCCTCCGGGTCCTCCTCCAGAAATCCCGCGGCCAGGAGCCCCCGGGCAAGCTCCTCCGGCGCTCCGTTCCAGCCTACCGCGTCCTTGAGGGCCCGGCGTGGATAGGCGGTCAGGTCCCCCTCCGGGGCGTTCTTGGCCGCCCAGAGCCACAGGGCCACCACGATCCCCAGAGCCTCGTAGTTCTCCTCCAGCTCCAGAGCCTCGGTGAGCCGGTAGATCTTCGGGTGCTCCGGCAGATTGGAGTAGACCTGGATCCATGGCATCATATGGATGCCTCCCTTCCTTTGAGATATCCATATTTTACCTTATCCAAGAGCCGGATTCCAGGGCCCCGGGGGCCCATTTCGTGCCTCCTGGACACGGATGCTGCCGTCCAGGATCCCCTCCAGGAGCCGCTGGGCCTCCCTGAGCCCCTCCTTCTGGAATTGCAGGGCCCAGCCGGGCCCCAGCACCAAATAGTCCAGGGACACGCCGTAGACCTGGGCCGTCCGGGCCAACACGTCCACGGAGCAGCCCTTGATTCCTCGCTCCATCCGGGAGTAGTAGCTCCGCTCCACGCCCACGCGCTCGGCGGCCTCCTCCTGGGTGTAGCCCTGCCTCAGGCGCAGGGCCCGGATCCGTTTTGATGTTTCCTCCATGTTGTAGTTCAGCATCGTCTGCTCCATTTCCCCGGTCGGTGGGTGGCGAACGCTCCATATAATTGCTGATTTTCCTGTTTATAGTTTTCCATAGCGAGTATAACATAGATTTACTGCAAAGGCTGTCGAAGTCTGGCGGGGAATCCACATTTTTCTTCCATTGACAGGGAAATTGGAACCAATTATAATAGGATTGCGACTATTTCGATGTAAAATTGTTGAGGAGGTACATTATGGGAGGAAAAGACGCATTCCTGCTGATCTCCATGTTCATCGTGATCTTCTTTCTGTTCTCCGTGGCGGGGTGGATCATGGAGGTCACGCTGAAATTCATTCAGTTCCACCGGTTCATCAACCGGGGCTTCCTGGTGGGCCCCTACTGCCCCATCTACGGCTGGGGCGCGGTGACGGTGGCGGTGCTGGTGGGCGGCGTGTTTGCCCGGCAGGGCACCGTGGGCGAGACCTTTCTGGCGGGCATGGTGCTCTGCGGTGCCCTGGAATACTTCACCAGCTGGTACATGGAGAAGGTGTTCCACGCCCGGTGGTGGGACTACTCTCAAAAGCCCATGAACCTCCACGGCCGCATCTGGATCGGGAACCTGCTGCTGTTCGGCGCCGGCTCCGTGGTGATCGTGAAGCTCATCGTGCCCCTTCTGCTCCACTGGATGTCCCTGTGGCCCAGGCTCGCGGTGGAGATCGCCGCGGGCGCCGTGGTGGTGGTCATGGGGGCGGACTACGGCGTGTCCCATGTGCTCATGAATCAGGTGAAGCGGGAAATCGACGCCCAGGACGGCGACAGCACCGAGGAGATCGCCAAAAAGGTCCGGGAGCTGCTCCGGTCCCGCAGCGTCTTCCTCCGGCGCATCCAGTCCGCCTACCCCAACGCTCAGCCCCGTTCTAAGCGGTTGGTGGAGCAGTGGAAGCAGGCCCAGGCGAAGCTGAAGGCCGCCGAGCAGGAATTCAAGGAATCCAGCCAGAAATACGGCGACGAGCTGAAAAAGCGCCTGGAGCAGGGCAGCGAAAAGGCCCAGGAGCTCCGTCAGAAGGGCGACGAAAAGGCCCAGGCCATCCGGGCCCAGGTACAGGAAAAGATGGAGGGCGCACGGGAGAAGCCCGGCGACCAGGCGCTCCTGGAGCTCCGAAAACGCATGGAGGAATCCAGAGAGAACCGGAAGAACGCCCGGGCGGAGCTCAAACGGGCAGAGCGGAAGCTGTTTGGGCAGGATTCAGACGAGAATGAATAGAGAATCATTTGTGGTATCTCCCCCGATAGATTCGCCTCCGGGGTGCTTCCGGGCGCTGACCCGTCCTAGTGCCTTTTGACAGATTAAAATTAGGGTGCATTGCGGAACCTTCCCGCAATGCACCCTATTCGTCTGCCCCGGTCATCGGGAATTAGCGTTATGTTAATTTTGCAACCAACGCATTCATCACTTCTCTTAAAATGCAAGCCCTGTACCCGCAGAGGCGATTAGCATGTCAATCGCCCCCACCGCTGCGGCAAAAATTCTATACAGCCAAAAAGGGTGCGGCGCACAGCAACGTGCACCGCACCCCGTCCTTATCTTCCATCTCCAAAGAAGAACACGGCCAGCATCCCCGGCCCCACATGGGCCCCGGTCAGCGGCTCGTGCATGGAAAGGATCAGCTCCTTGGGCTCGGCAATGGCGCGGAGTCTCTCCGCCAGGGCCTGGGCCTCCTCCAGGCAGTCCCCGTGGGAGATGGCCACCCGCTGATGACTGGGATCCTTCACCCTCTTGGCGTAGACCTCGGCGAGCTCCGTAATGGCCCTTTTCCGGCCTCGGATCTTCCCGCAGACCACGATTTTGCCCTCCTCGTCGCCCCGAAGCATGGGCTTGATCTGGAGCATACTGCCCAAAACCGCGCTGACGCCGGAGACCCGGCCCGTGCGCCGGAGGAACATCAGGTCGTCCACGGTGAAATACTCGCAGAGATTCATGCGCTCCACGTCCAGAAGCGCCTTGGCCTCCTGGGCAGAAAGGCCCTCGTTCCGGTAGTCCGCGGCCTTGCAGGTGAGAATGCCGGTGCCCAGGCCCGCGCCCATGGAATCCACCACCAGGATCTTCCGCTCCGGGAACTCCTCCATGAGCTCCGTGGCCGCCAGGGTGGCAGCCCCTACCGTGCCGCTGACACCGGAGCCGATGCCCACGTACAAAATGTCCTGCCCAGCCTCCGCAAAGGGCCGGAAGGCATGATAAAAGGTCTCGGAATTGATGAGGGAGGTCTTCACCACCGTGCCCTTCCGGAGCCGGTCATAGTAGCTTTTCCCGTCGAAGCCGTCGGGATACTTGGGGCAGGTGATAAGCTGACCGTCCAGCTCGTAGGAGAAGGGGACGACCTGGATTTGAAGCTCCTGGAGCTTCCGCTGGGGCAGATTGCAGCCGGAATCGGCGAATACGACAAAACTCATGAATGCTGATACTCCCGTTAAAAATAATCTTGAATATTATATTACATCATATTCCCGCCATAGTCAAGGAATAGTTTCTCCACAGATTTTCTGCAAATATGAAGAATTCGTGTGGAAATTGAGAAGAAAATATGATATGCTAGGGGGCGACACAAGGAGGCTCTACATCCATGAAAGCAAAACGAATTCTGTTCCCGCTGATCTCTCTGGTGCTGGTGTGTCTCTACCCCTGCGCCTTTCAATATTTCCGCAACGCCTCCGAGGCCCGGCCCGGGGACATGGTCCCCATGCTGGCCATCTTCCTGGGGATGGCCCTGGGAGCGTTTCTGATCTCCCTTCTGATCTTCCGAAAGATCCCCCAGGCGGGGCTGTTCGCTTCCGTGGCCATGTTCTTCGCCACCAACAGCGGCCTGTTTAAGGGGCTCCTCAAGCGGGCCATCCCGGGCTTCCGGGGGCTCTATGTGCTGGTGATCCTGGGGATCCTGCTGCTCCTGCTGATGCTCCTGCTGCTGAAAAAGAAGAAGTTCCCGGCCCTGGAGCTCTGTCAGGTGCTGGTGATCCTGTTCGGGGTGCTGACCCTGGTGTCCATGATCCCGGCCCTCCCCACCCTCTGGAAGCAGATCACGTTCCAGAAGAACCCGGGCACCATCGACGTCTCTGACGTGACCCTCCAGGGCGACAAGCCCAACGTCTACTATCTGCTGGTGGACGAGTACGGCGGCACCGAGAATCTCACCCGCTATTACGACTACGACAACCACGAATTTCTGGACTATCTGCGCCAGAAGGGCTTCAATGTCTCGGACACCACCGAGAATACCGAGTCCATCTGGACCATGACCCTGGTGCCAAACCTCCTGAACCTGGATTACATGGTGGAGGACACCTCCGAGAACAAATCCGCCTACATGGACAAGAGCAACCTGGTGGAGATCTTCCGGGGCAGCGGCTATCAGGTGAACCTCATCGACCATGTGAATTTTGTGGGCGCCTCCGGCTGCCGGGTACTCTCCCCCCGGCAGTACCCGGACAGCATCTCCAAATACCTGTTCCGGAACAGCGTCCTGTCCCAGATCCCCCAGCTGCGCCAGAAAATGGATCAGATCCTGGGTCTGCCCAACGAATTTGAGGAGGCCAAGACCCTTCAGACGCTGTTCGGCCTCATGGAGTCCGCCGCGGACTATGTGGGGGACTCCCCCACCCTGACGGTCTCCTACGTCCAGTGCCCCCACTACCCCTTCCTGTTCGACGC
>CAKTEB010000110.1 GCA_934546685.1 uncultured Oscillospiraceae bacterium | reverse complement strand
GCATTCAGATGGCCAGCGCCTATGTGGGCACCTGCCTGATGCCGCCCATCTTCGGGCTCATCGCGGGACATATCACCGTAGCTCTGCTGCCCATCTATCTGCTGGTGATCCTGGCCTTGATGGCCGCCATGCACGAGCTGCTTCTGAGAAGGCTGAGGTGAGAACATGGAGCTGTCACAGTGCATTTTTATGACCGGTCCAAACTCCGGCCTCATCCCCGATCCCATCCGTGCCAGAAGCGCCCTGGATGAGCTGTTCACCCACTCCGAGGGCGTATCTGCGCCCTTCTTTGCGGAGCTGGAGGCCCTGGGCGTCCAGCTGCCTTCCCCGCCCCTGCGTGTAGTGAGTCTGGTGCCGGGCCGGGGCACAGAGCCCTTTACTCTGGCCGCCGCGGAGCGCTTTGCGGAGGATATGAAGGAAAGGCTCCAAGCAGCGCTTTTCGCCCCGGGGATCTTTTACTATGTCAGCGGGCGGATCCAGGGGGCCGTCTCCGTAACGGGGCCGGAGGAGATGCAGGCTCTCTATACGGCGCTGGATCAGATGATCCGCCGGGAGCCCGAGGCCACCCGGGCCCATGCCGCCGTCAGCAATCCCTATGATTCTATCTCCGGCATCAGCCGGGCCTGCGACGAGAATCAGGAGGCCCATCGGTTCGAGCGGTTTCTCCAAAAGCCCATTGACGTGCTGCTCCAGTCCGGGGACTTCTGGATCCACGGGGTCGCCGGGCCCCAATACGAGGACGAGGATATCTTCGGCAGGCTCTCCCAGGGGATCTGCAACGCCCTGGCCGCCCAGGACCCGGATCGGGCCCATCGGCTGCTGGAGGAGGCCCTGAATTTCATGGTAGATCGGTTTCCCAGGGTATCCGGGGTACATATGCGGGCCCTGCGGTTCTGCCACGCCCTGGAGATGACCCTGGTAGGGGCAGACCTCATTGACCGGCTGTTCGTCCAGGAGAACCACCTGCTCCAGGACGTCATTGAGGCGGACAACGAGGAGCTGCTCCGCAAGACCTTCCACCACAAGCTGGAGGCCATCGAGCTTTACGCCCAGTCCCGGAAGCAGCTCCGCCACGGAGCCCTGATGCGGCGGGTGGCTGCCTATATCGACAGCAATCTCACCGACGCCCAGCTGTCCCTGCCCGCCATTGCCGAGAGCTTCGGCATGTCCGAGGAAAAGCTCTCCGCCGCCTTCCGGGGCTACTATCAGGAGACGGTGCCGAATTTTATCCATCGCCGCCGGGTGGACTACATCAAAAGGCAGCTGCTGGAGACCAAAACCCCCGTTCGGGAGCTGGCCCTGGAGGCCGGATATGTGAGCCTTGCCACCATGAACCGGGCCTTTTACCGGCTGGAGGGCATGTATCCGGGGCAGTACCGGAGCAAATACCGGGCACTCCGAGAGCCCTGAGGATCCAATTTCATAGCAAACGAGCCGTCCGCGAAGGCCTTCCTGCGGGCGGCTCATCTCATTTTCCGCCCAGACTGCTCATATCCCGAAAACCCATTTACTTTTTGAGTTCAAACTTTTACACTGGAGCTATCCAAACCATACGAGCAAAGAAAGCGAGGCTGAGTCATGAACGCATACACAAGCGAGCAGCTGGTCGGCATTTTCGAGGACCAGCGGGACCTGAAGAACCTCATGGGCAAGCTCTGCTATACCATTCTGCTGAAGCAGGAGGATCAGATGCTCTCCCGGTTCTGGTCCGCCCAGGAGGATATCTGCCTGGGCACCAATCAGGGCTGGTACCTGGGCCGGGAGGCCGTGGGCGGCTACTACGCCGCCGTCTACCGGCACACCGCCGAGGCCACGGAATTTCTGAAAAAGGCCTTCCCGGACCGAATGGGCAAGCTCACCGAGCAGGAGCAGTTCGGCGCAGGCTCCATGGACGTAAAGCCCATGGATACGGCGGTCATCGAGATCGCCGGAGACGGCGAGAGCGCCCGGGGCATCTGGTATTCCCGGGGCACCTACAACGATCTCACCCCCCAGGGCCCCCTGGCCTTCTGGGAGCTGGGCGTCTATGCCTGTGACTTCGTCCGTGAGGAGGGCCAGTGGAAGGTGCTGAACCTTCTGAACCTTACGGATATCCATGTCCCCGGCGGCAGAAGCTGGGGCGATCCCAAGCCGGAGCCCTTCCCGGATCTGCCGGAATTCGCCGGGGCTACCCCCTTTGCCGCCCCGGAGCCCACGGTGCCGGAGGTACTGCGGGAGGTCTATTATCCCGGCCGTCCCTTCGCGCCCCTGCCGGAGCCCCCGGTTCCCTATGAGACCCTCAGCGAAACCTTCTCCTATGGCTATCGAAAGGAGGCAGCCGTATGAACTACTATGAGGAAAAGCAGTATACCGATGACGAGCTGATCGTCCGCATCATGGACAAGGAGGCCATCAAGAAGCTCATGGCCCGGCGGGCCTTCTACTATGCCAACAACCAGCGCCGGAGAGAGCTGGACGAGCTCTGGGTCTCCACCCGGGAGTATCGGGACAGCGCCTCCTATGGCCGCAACTGGGGCTATTATGTGGGCATGGACTCCATCGCAAACTACTATGTACTGGAGCACACGAAAAAGCAGTATGCGGATCTGGAGGCCATCCACCAGCAGGATCCCTCCGTCCCCGTGGACAATCTGCACCTGGGCCTGGGCTGCACCGCCTTCCATACCGTGACCACCCCCATGCTCTATATCGCCGGAGACGGCAGGACCGCCCGGGGGCTCTGGTATTCCGCCGGTCAGGAGACCATCATGCAGGCAGACGGCACCGCAAAGGCCTACTGGACCATGGACAATATGTCCGCGGACTTTGTGAAGGAAAACGGCAGCTGGAAGATCTGGCACCTGGTGGTATGCAGCGACTTCTTTGTGGAGGCTGGCACGGACTTCAAGACCGGCTCACTGGAGCCTCTCACCGCCCCGGATCTCTTCCGGGATGAATTCGGCACCCCGGACATCTCCATGACCGTCCACAATCCCCGCTACAACCTCTCGGACAACTACCCGCCCATGCCCCTGCCCTATGACACCTATACCGTAGCGGGCAGCCTGGCCCCGGAGGGCCATCCCAACTACAAGAAGGAGGTCATGAAGAGATGAAGACACATCTGAGTCTGCACCAGCGGATCCACAATGCCGATGGCAGCCAGCAGATCGAGAATCTAAAGGCCATCCACGCCTATACCCATGCCCGGAACTGGCCGGTGGAGGAGTGGGACAACATCTGGGATCTGTCCGACGACTGCTCCTGGGCCCATGGCTTTGGCCGCTGGAGAGGCGGCTACAAGGTCTATCTCAACTCCGTCACCGAGTGGGATATCCCCACCTTTACTAATTATATGAAGCTCTACAAGCTGTACCCGGACGTCATGGGTATGGATCCCCGGCCCCTGAACTTCTCCCCGGTGCACAACCTCTCCAGCGATGTCATTGAGGTGGCCGACGACGGAAAATCTGCCCGGGGCGCGTTCCTGACCCCCGGCAACATCTATGAATACCTGAAGCCCCAGCAGCGCCGCCGGGCCATCTTCATGTGGGAGCGCTATGGCGCGGACTTCGTCTGCGATGAAAACGGCCACTGGAAGTATCTCCACGAGCACGTCTGCCCGGATTTCCAGGGCAACTACGACAATGTGAACTGGGGCCTGGAGGCCTATCAGGTGGCCACGGATCCCACCCATCGGAATTCCGCCGCGCCTCCCCCGGATGCCGACTCCGCAGGCCACCCGGAGGGTGTCAACGCTTCCGCCCCCGCTCCCGAGGGCGCGCCCCCGGATGCCGGCGGCCCCAGAGACATGATGCTGGACGATCCCGGCCCCCTGCACAGGGAGTATGAGTTCCTGATGCCCATTCAGAACACCTGTCCCTGGCCGGAGCCCTACGCCACCCTGGACAACAACAATACCTATACGCCGTTTATCGGGAAGGATCGGCTATAAACATTATTCCTTTGAAGGAATGATGCCCTGAAACTTCGCTATTTTTCTATTTCTGCTGGCTATGGTATCATGGCAATAGAAACGCAGTGGATACTGCAAATCAGCAATACGGAAGGAGAAGCACAATGAAAAGATTGCCCATTCTCAGCGCACTTCTGGTTTTGGCTATGCTTCTAAGCCTGATGGCCGGATGTGGCAGTGAGACAGCCTCTGCATCTTCCGCTTCCAGCGGAACCACCCAAGAAGACTCCGCCGCTGCCCCGGAGCCCGTGGCTTCGAAGTCAGAGCCCGCCGCCCCGGCAGACTCCGCTCCGGCCTCGGCCTCCGAGAACAGCACTGCGGAAACGACGCAGGCCACTCCCACCCCGGTGGAGCTCCCCCTGACCACGGAGCCTGTGACCTACACCATCTGGTACTGCGAGCCCTTCGGAGAGCTGGTGGACGATCCCGCCCAGGATGTGGCAGTGTTCCGGCTGCTCTCTGAGCGCACCGGCATCCAGTTTGACTTCACCCTGACCACCATGGAGGCCGCCAACGAAAAGTTCCAGCTGCTTTTCGCCGCCGATGATCTCACAGATATCATCACCGATGCCATGAGCTATTACAGCGGCAGCATCGACGACGCGGTGGACAAGGATTCGTTCCTGCTGGACTACTCCGGCTACCTCTCGGATATGCCCAACTACAGCTATATCCTCAGCCAGTATGTAGAGGCCAAGAAGACCATCACCAGCTCCGACACCGGCGCCATGGTGGCCTTCCCGGAGATCTACAAGGATGTGGGAGATGTCAGCGGCTACATGGTCCGCAAGGACTTCCTGGACGCCACCGGCATGGACATCCCCAAGACCTACGATCAGTTCCACGACCTGCTCTCCGCCATCTACGCCAATACCGGCGCCTCCCTGGAGATGATCAGCAGCGGCGGCGACGGTCTGCTGGGCGCTGGCTTCGGCATCAACACCACGCTGGACAACGATACCCTGGAGGGCTGGTATGTGGACGACGGCACCGTAAAGCTGGGCGTTCTGGAGCCGGGCTTCAAGGAGTATGTGGAGCTGGTGAAGGACTGGTACGGCGAGGGCCTGATCTATCCCGACTTTGTGGGCACAGACCGGGGCGACCTGTCTGAGCTGTTTAACGGTTCCTACTCCGTCACCGTCAAGCCCCCGGAGATCATCGCCGTGTCGAATATGGTCATTGGCACCGAGACTGTGGCCATTCCCATGCCCCGGAAAACCGAGGACGAGGCCCTGCACGTCTGCGGCAATACCTCCACCTGCCTGATGGACGCAGACACCTGGAGCATCAACGCGAAGGCCCAGCAGCCTGAACTTCTGATGCAGCTGGTGGACTATATGTACTCCGACGAGGGCTACTATCTCATGAACTACGGCGAGGAGGGCGTCTCCTATAACATGGTAGACGGCGAGCCCCAGTACACCGACCTGGTGCTCCACAACCCCGACGGTCTGGAATACTCCCAGGCGGCTTACCTGTTCGCCAGCTCCAACCGGAGCCGCATGCCCTTCCTGTCCAACTACAGCCGCTGCTTCTCGGAGTTCACCGACTCCCAGTGGGAGGCTCTGGACATCTACGAAAATGACTGCGACCACGCCATGGACTATCCCTTGGGCGCTGTGATGAACACCGAGCAGTCTCAGCAGTAT
>CAKTEB010000109.1 GCA_934546685.1 uncultured Oscillospiraceae bacterium | reverse complement strand
AAGGCTGATAGGGCATTGTCTTGGGCCAGGGCCATGACGGCGTTGTCGAAGAACTGGGGGATCAGAATGAAGTTCACTGCCAGATCCTCCATGCCGCATTGGTCAATGGAGTGGGTGCTGCCCCGGCCCAGCAATAATAGATGTCCGGCGGAGAGGGTCAGCGCCGGGGCGGACTCGATATGATGCACCGAAGTGCCCTGGAGCTGATAGACCATCTCCACATAATTATGGGTGTGGGGCGGAAAGGCGGTGAAGCGGGTGTGGGGACGGACGCCGAAGAGCCGCCCGTCCGGCAGGATCGTTCCGGGGTCCATCACCGCCTGGCCGGTGCGGTTGTAGCGGCCAAGATCGATGCCGCCGCCGTCAAGGATCGCCTGCTCCTCTGGGGTAATGGCCAGAAGTCGCTGAATATAGTCTGGACGCATAGAGATCACCTCTCCTCCATCATAGTTCATCCCGGCGGAATGTCAAGAACGTTTGGAAAAATCGGACATAGTTTTCGCAGAAAAGGTTATTGCTTTGGCGCTATGGGCTGGTACAATAGGTCTATACAAGGAGGAATTCTATGAAATACTATCTCGCCATCGACATCGGCGCGTCCTCCGGCCGCCATATCGTGGGGTGGAGAGACGGCGAAGGGCTGCACACCCAGGAGGTCTACCGTTTCCCCAACGGCATGGAGACCCGGGACGGGCACCTGACCTGGAATATCGACCATCTGGAGGCGGAGGTCATGAACGGCATCGGGAAGGCTGTGGAGCAGTTCGGCACCCTTGCGAGCCTCGCCATCGACACCTGGGGCGTGGATTATGTGCTCCTGCGCCATGGAGCGCCCATCCGGCCCTGCTATGCCTATCGGGACGGCCGAACTGAGAATGCGGTTCGGGAGGTCCATGAGATCGTGCCCTTTGCGGAGCTCTACGCACGCACTGGCATCCAGTTTCAGGCCTTCAACACCGTCTATCAGCTATGGGATGACAAGCAAAAGGGACGGCTGGAGGGGGCCGACAGCATGCTGATGATCCCGGAATACCTCAGCTATCGGCTCACCGGAACCATGGCCCGGGAGTATACCAATGCCACCACCACGGGCATGGTGAACGCCGTGGACGGCCAGTTCGACCGGGAGATCATCGAGAAACTAGGCCTGCCCGAAAGACTGTTCCCACAGCTCAGGCATCCGGGAACCGCAGTAGGGGAGTACCGGGGAATCCCGGTGCTGCTCTGCGCCAGCCATGATACTGCCTCCGCCGTGGAGGGCATCCCCATGGAAGGGGAGGGGCTGTTCCTCAGCAGCGGCACCTGGTCTCTGCTGGGGGCCAAGGCGGCGGAGCCGGTGCTGTCGGAGGAAAGCAGAAGTGCCAACTTCACCAACGAGGGCGGCGTAGGCTATATCCGGCTGCTGAAAAACATCATGGGCCTGTGGATCCTGCAAAATCTCCAGAAGAAGACGGGCTATTCCTTCGACGATATCACCCGCATGGCAAGAGAAAGCGGGGAGAAGCGCGTTTTCGATGTGAACGATCAGCGGTTCTCCGCGCCCCAGAACATGAAGTGGGAAATTTTGGGCGCTCTGGGGGGCGACGCCCTCACCGACGGAGCGCTGTTTGGCAGCGTCCATCACTCCCTGGCCCATTGCTACGGAAAGGCTGTGGCGGAGATCGAGACCATCGCCGGACGTACCTGGGATCGGCTCTATATCGTCGGCGGCGGCGCGAAAAACGGCTATCTCAATGAACTGACCCGGCAGTATACCGGAAAAGAAGTAGTGGCACTGCCCATTGAGGCCACGGCCCTGGGCAATCTCAAGATTCAAATGGAGGCGCTATCATGAGCTATTCAGAAGCAAAAAAGGCATACGCGGCCATCGGCGTGGATACGGACGCCGCCATCGAAAAGCTGGCGGGGGTACCCATTTCTCTCCACTGCTGGCAGGGCGACGACGTAAAGGGCTTTGACCAGGAGAACGCCAGCCTCTCCGGCGGCATCCAGACCACCGGCAACTATCCCGGCTGCGCCCGGACGCCGGAGGAGCTTATGGCTGACATCGACCAGGTACTGAAGCTGTGCCCAGGCAGAAAGAAGATCAATCTCCACGCCTCCTATGCCATCTTCACCCCGGAAAACGGCGGCTGGGTGGACCGGGACAAGCTGGAGCCCAAGCACTTTGAAAAGTGGGTGGAGTTCTGCAAGGCCAGGGGCCTGGGGGCGGACTTCAACCCCACCTTCTTTGGTCATCCCAAGTGCGATCCCCTGACCCTGACCTCGCCCGACCCGGACACCCGGCGGTTTTGGATCGACCACGGAAAGGCCTGCATTCGCATTTCCGGCTACCTGGCCCAGGAGCTGGGACAGCCCTGCACCATGAACATCTGGATCGGCGACGGCTTTAAGGATATCCCCTCGGACCGCATGGGCCCCCGGCAGCGGTATCAGGAGGCCATTGACGAGATCCTCTCTGAGCCGTATAATTTTGAGCAGGTGAAGCCCTGCGTGGAGTCCAAGGTCTTCGGCATCGGCGTAGAGGCCTATACGGCGGGTTCCGCGGAGTTTACGCTGCTGTACGCGGCCAAGAACCGGGACAAGTGCATCCCGCTGATGGACAACGGCCACTATCATCCCACAGAGCTGGTCAGCGACAAGATCCCGGCGCTGCTGACCTTCTTCCCGGAGATCGCCCTCCATATCACCCGGGGCGTCCGCTGGGATTCCGACCATGTGGTGCTGCTGGACGATGAGACCCGGGAGATCTGCAAGGAGATCGTCCGCTGCGGCGGCCTGGAGGGGCGGGTAAACATGGCTCTTGACTTCTTCGACGCCTCCATCAACCGGGTCGCTGCCTGGACGGCTGGTTTCCGCAACGTGGAGAAGGCCCTGCTGCTGGCGCTTTTGACGCCCCACAAGCACCTCAAGGAGCTCCAGGATCAGAGCCGGTTCACCGAACTGCTGGTGGAGCAGGAGGAGCTGAAGACCCTGCCCTTCGGCGAGGTCTGGCGGGAGTACTGCGGCAGATGCGGCGTTCCAGCGGACGGCGTGTGGCTTCCCCTGGTCATGGACTATGAGCAAAACGTACTGAGAAAGCGGGTATAAACAATGAAGGATATCAAAACAGCGCCCTGGATGGAGGAAATGATCCGCACCTGTGACTGCATGTACCGCCACGGCTGGGATGAGCGCAACGGCGGCAACGTGAGCCTGCGATTAGATGAGGCACAGGTGAAGGAGTACCTGGATGTAAACAAGGTGCTTCGGAAGATCCCCACGGGCTTTGCCCAGCCGGAGCTGGAGGGCATGTACTTCCTGGTGACGGGCACCGGAAAGTATTTTAAGAATGTGCCCTATGGCCCGGAGAACAACCTGGGGCTGTTTCGGCTGGAGAACGGGGGACAGACTGCGGCGCTGCTGTGGGGCTATAGCGACGGCGGAAAGTTCACCTCGGAGCTTCCAGCCCATATGATGAGCCACTGCGTCCGCATGAAGATCGACCCTGAGAACCGGGTGGTGCTCCACTGCCATCCCGCCAACCTGCTGGCCATGACCTATGTCCATGACCTGGACGAGGTGAAGTTCACCCGCACCCTCTGGCAGATGTGTACCGAGTGCGTGGTGGTGTTCCCAGACGGCGTGAACGTGCTGCCCTGGATGCTCTGCGGCACCAATGAGATCGGCGAGGCCACAGCGGAGAAGATGAAGACCGCCCGGCTGGTGGTCTGGGCACAGCACGGCATCTACGGAGCGGGGGACAATCTGGACGAGGCCTTCGGTCTGGTGGAGACCGCGGAGAAGGCCGCGGAGATCTATATGAAGATCGCCCATCTGCCCTGGAAGCAGACCATCACCGACGACCAGATGCGCCAGCTGGCACGCCACTTCGGTGTCGAAGTCCGCCCCGGATATCTCTCCGAGTAAGCGTAAAAATGAGCGGTATGCAGTAAATCCCATGCTGCATACCGCTCTATTTTCGTCAATGCGATAAAAAAGCCGCAAACCCTTGACAAGCAAGGAGATTTGCGGTAATATAACTATCTAGTGTGCCAATCTGCGCCCTTGAAGCCCATCATCAGCATCTGCTAGTATCTTACCACAAGATCATGGCTTCATCAAGCAGTAAAATCAAAACATAACAACTGAGCCGGGTGTATCAAGATAGACTCGGTGATTTTCCCGGTCTCCGGGTAAGAAAGGTCGTGTGATGTTCCAATGGCAATGGTGAAAGACGTATACTACGGCAAAACCCTCAGAAAGTCTTATCAGAAGCACGATGACATCCTGAACATGCCCAATATGCTGTGCATCCAGAAGGAGTCCTATGAGAGTTTTCTCAAAGAGGGCCTTCAGGAGGTATTCCGCGACGTGGGCACCATTACCGACTATACCGGTAATCTGGAGCTGAGCTTCCTGGACTTTACCATGAACGATCCCCCCAAGTATACGGTGGATGAGTGCCGCGAGCGGGACGCCACCTATGCAAAGCCCATCAAGGTCCGTGTGCGCCTCCTCAACAAGGAGACCGGCGAGATCAAGGAGCAGGAGATCTTTATGGGCGACTTCCCCCTGATGACCCAGGGCGGCACCTTTATCATCAACGGCGCCGAGCGTGTCATCGTCTCCCAGGTGGTCCGCAGCCCCGGCATGTACTATGGCGACACCGCCGATAAGGCCGACAACCATGTGTACACCGCCACCGTGATCCCCTATCGGGGCGCGTGGCTGGAGTATGAGACCGATCTCAGCAAGGTCTTCTATGTCCGCATTGATAAGAACCGCAAGCTCCCCATCACCTGCCTGATCCGCGCCCTGGGCGTGGAGACCGACGGCCAGATCCTGGAGCTCTACGGCGAAGATCCCTTCCTGAAATCCACCATCGAGAAGGATCCCTGCAAGACCAAGGCGGAGAGCCTTCTGGAGATCTATAAAAAGCTCCGTCCCGGCGAGCCTCCCACAGTGGAAAACGCCGAGAGCTACCTCCAGTCTCTGTTCTTCGACTCCCGCCGCTACGACGTGAGCCGGGTAGGCCGCTATAAGTTCACTAAGAAGCTGCAGCTGGCCCGCCGTCTGGAGGATCAGATCCTGGCCCAGCCCATTGCCGATCCCATGACCGGCGAGATCCTGGCTATGCCCGGCGACAAGATCAGCCGGGAGCAGGCCGAGGCCATCCAGGCCCGGGGCGTCAATGAGGCCGTTGTGGATGTGGAGGGGAGAGAAGTCAAGATCTTCTCCAACCACATGGTAGATCTCAAGGGCTTTGTGGACTTTGATCCCAAGGAGATCGGCATCCAGGAGTGGGTGGACTTCCGCATCGTCCGGGACATCCTGGAGAACAACACCGGCGACGCCATCCGTGAGGCATTCATCGAGCGGCTGCCGGAGCTCACCCCCAAGCACATCACCAAGGACGATATCCTGGCTTCCATCAACTATCTCCTGACCCTGGCCGAAGGCATCGGCAGCACCGATGACATCGACCATCTGGGCAACCGCCGCCTGCGCTGCGTGGGCGAGCTGCTCCAGAACCAGTTCCGGGTGGGCTTCTCCCGTCTGGAGCGCGTGGTCAAGGAGCGCATGACCACCCAGGACATGGATCTGGTCACCCCCCAGTCCCTCATTAACATCCGCCCTGTCACCG
>CAKTEB010000108.1 GCA_934546685.1 uncultured Oscillospiraceae bacterium | reverse complement strand
GCCCCACTCCGGGACTGGTCTTTTTTTCACCGGTACTATTGCATCCCATTTCCATCTCCGGTATAATGCAGATGTACAGACCTTGCGAATACGAAAAGCTAGGAGGTTCATTTATGGGACTTATCAAAGCAGTCAAGGGGGCCGTCGGCGGTGTACTGGCGGACCAGTGGAAGGAATACTTTTATTGTGAGGCACTGCCGGAAACGGTACTGGCGGTAAAGGGCCAGAAGCGCACCAGCGGCCGGGGCTCCAACCGCGGCTCCGACAATATCATCACCAGTGGCTCTGTCATCGCCGTGGCCGATGGCCAGTGCATGATGATCGTGGATCAGGGCCAGGTGGTGGAGTTGGCCGCAGAGCCCGGCGAATACACCTACGACGCCTCCACGGAGCCCACGGTATTCTCCGGAGACCTGGCCGGCGGTCTCATGGACACCTTCCGGGCCATGGGCAAGCGCTTTTCCTTCGGCGGTGAGGCCCCCAAGGATCAGCGGGTGTACTACTTCAACATCAAGGAGCTGGTGGGCAACAAATACGGCACCCCCAGTCCCGTGCCTTTCCGGGTGGTAGACGAAAAGGCGTTTATCGATATGGACATCACCATCCGCTGCTTCGGCGAATACAGCTACCGGATCTGCAACCCCATGCTGTTCTACGCCAACGTCTGCGGCAACGTCTCCGAGCCCTACACCCGGGATCGGCTGGACAGCCAGCTGAAGACCGAGCTGCTGACGGCGCTCCAGCCCGCCTTCGCCAAGATCTCCGATATGGGCATCCGGTACTCCTCCCTGCCCGGCCACACCATGGAGATCGCCGACGCCCTCAACGAGGTGCTCACCAAATCCTGGCGGGAAAAGCGGGGCCTGGAGGTGGTGTCCTTCGGCATCTCCAGCATGAAGGCCGATGAAGAGGTAGAGGCGGAGATCCGCAAACAGCAGATGCAGATGGGCAAGGAGGCCCGGCTTACCGATCCCGGCAGAGCGGCTGCCCGGTTGGTGGAAGCCCAGGGCAACGCCATGGAGGCCGCCGCGGCCAACACCGGCGCCGGCCCCGCCATGGCCTTTATGGGCATGAATATGGCCGGGAATGCCGGCGGCATCAACGCCCAGGATCTCTATAATATGCAGGCCCAGCGTCAGGCCGCTCAGGCTGCCCAGGCTCCCGCTCCCGGCAGCTGGAAATGCGCCTGCGGCAATACGGTCACCGGAAACTTCTGCCCGGAGTGCGGTGCCAAGAAGCCCGAGCCCAAGCCTACCGCTGACAGCTGGACCTGCACCTGCGGCGCGGTCAATCAGGGCAAATTCTGCGCCCAGTGCGGGGCGAAAAGGCCCGAGGCACCCCAAGGCTGGACCTGTACCTGCGGCGCAGTGAACCAGGGAAACTTCTGCACCCAATGCGGGGCGAAAAAGCCCGCCCCCGCGCTGCGGTATCGCTGCGGAAAGTGCGGCTGGGTCCCCGAGGATCCCGCTCATCCCCCCAAGTTCTGCCCGGAGTGCGGCGATCCCTTTGACGACGGCGACGTCCAGGAGGGCTGAGTCACACCATCCCAGAAAGGAGCCATGGCCATGGCCACACAGACTGTAAACTATCAGTGCCCCAACTGCATGGGCCCGCTGCATTTCTCCGGGGACACCGGAAAGCTCCAGTGCGACTACTGCGGCGGCAGCTATGAGCCCGCGGAGATCGAGGCTCTGTATCAAAAGAAGGAGGAGGCCGCCGCCCAGGCCTTTGCCCAGCAGCCGGAGCAAGACGCCGCCGCCCAGGAGGGCGGCTGGTCCGAGCCGGGTATGCACGCCTACAGCTGCCCCTCCTGCGGCGCGGAGCTTGTCTGCGACGAGACCACCGCCGCCACCCAATGCCCCTACTGCGGCAATCCCAGCGTGGTGCCCGGGCAGTTTAGCGGCATGCTGAAGCCGGACTACATCATCCCCTTCAAGCTGGAAAAGGACGCGGCTGTCAGCGCCCTCAAGAAATACTACAAGGGCAAAAAGTTCCTGCCCAAAGCCTTCTCAGCCGAAAACCATATCACTGAGCTCCAGGGCATCTATGTGCCCTTCTGGCTCTATGACGGCTCCGCCCAGGGCGGCATCTCCATGGACGCCACCACCTCCCGGACCTGGACCGAGGGAGACTACGAGATCACCGAGACAGACCACTATGCTGTACACCGGGAGGGCCATGTAGACTTTCAGCGGATCCCCGCCGACGGCTCCACGAAGATGCCCGATCAGCACATGGACTCCATCGAGCCCTTTGACTATTCGGCTCTGGAGCCCTTCTCCACCGCCTATCTGCCGGGCTTCCTGGCAGAGAAGTACGACATCAGCGCTAAGGAGTGCGCCCCCAGAGTAAAGGAGCGCATGGAGAGTACCCTGCTGGGGCTGCTGGAGGACACTGTCACAGGCTACACCGGCAAGACCATCGTAGGCCAGCAGATCCATACCGGCTCTCCCACCGCGAAATATGCCCTGCTACCGGTGTGGATGCTCCACACCCGTTGGAAGGATAAGGACTATCTCTTTGCCATGAACGGCCAGACCGGGCGGCTCATCGGTGATCTGCCGGTGTCCGCAGGAAAATTTCTGGCCTGGCTGGCGGGGATCTCCCTGCCGCTGATGGCCCTGGCCACCGTTATCATGTATTTCTATCTGGCGTAAGGGGGGAGAAGCTATGAAACGACTAACTCGGAGCCTGCTATTTCTTCTGGCCCTCTGCCTTCTGCTCTCCTTGGCCGCCATGGCCCAGGACTCTGGCTGGACAGGAGAGCCCCTGATCCAGGACTACGCGGGGCTCCTCACTGATGACGAGGTGAACACGCTGGAGGCAAAGGCCGAGGAGATCTCCACCGAATATGACTGCGGCACCTACGTCCTCACCGTGGATTCCCTGGACGGAAAGAGCCGCCGGGATTATGCCAAGGACTACTACAAGGAGCACGACCTGGGCAGCGGCGACTACAAAAACGGCATTCTGTTCCTCATCGCCATGGAGACCAGGGAGTATGTGACCGTTACCTACGGCCGGGACCCCAACGATTCCAGCAATTACGGAGCCGGAATTCTGGCCTTCTCGGATTCGGATATCTCCTATCTGGAGGATCAGGTGGTGCCCTACCTCTCGGATGGGGACTACGCCGGAGCCTTTGACACCTATCTCGACCTGTGCCAGACGGAGCTCTGGGATTATGAGCAGTACGGCGGCGGCGAGGTCTACACCGAGGGGGACCAGGAATATGCCCTGGACGACACGGTATACCCCTGGTATCACTATCTTGGGCCCGTGCACATCGCCATTATTATCCTGGTGCCTCTGATCATTGCCCTAGTAATCTGCCTGATCTTCCGGAGTCAGATGAAGACCGCCCGGAAGGCCACCCAGGCCGGAGCCTATGTGGTGAAGGACAGCTTCGTAGTGACCGCCGCTCAGGACAATTTCCTGCGCACCGAGCGCTCGGAGCGGTATATCGCCCATGACGATGATTCCAGCGGATCCTCCGTAGACTCCGACGGCTTCGGCGGATCCTCCGGCGGAACATTTTAAGAATACGAGCATGGGAGCGCCGCAATTCTGCGGCGCTCCTTTTCTATGATGATTCCGCAAAAAATGCGTCTGTGTGCTTTACGACTCCCTATGGATTTGCTATAATCTATTTCGATGCGGTGCGTCTGCGGGCGCACCGCATCGAAGTCACAAATTCCTGCCGACGGAGCCCAACAGCCCGCCGGAAGAAAGAGGTTACACTATGCGCATGCGTAAAAAGCCCAATCTGGTGCCCCGGATGGAGGCCTGCTCGGATATCTGGATCCGGAATCCGGAGGAGCTCCGGGGCAAATGGCGGGAGCTCTGCCCCGAGGCCCGGGAGCTTCGGCTGGAGGTGGGCTGCGGAAAGGGCAAGTTCACCGCGGAAACCGCCCAGGCGGAGCCGGACATCCTGCTTATCGCCATGGAGCGCGTCCCGGAGGCTATGGTCATGGCCATGGAGAAGGTCAAGAATATGGGCCTCAAAAACGTGTTTTTTATCGGTGAAGACGTGGCCCGGGCCGCAGAGCTCTTTGCCCCCGGGGAGGTGGATCTGCTGTACATCAATTTCTGCGACCCCTGGCCCCACAAGAAGCACGCCCCCCGTCGTCTAACCCACCAGGGCTTTCTGGAACTCTATAAGAAGATCCTGAAGCCCGGAGCGGAGATCCACTTCAAGACCGACAACGCGGGGCTCTTTGATTTCTCCCTGGAGCAGTTCCAGCTGGCGGGCTATACCCTCAAAAACGTCACCCATGATCTCCACAAGGACGGGCCCGTAGGCATCATGACCGGCTATGAAGAGAAGTTCTACGGCCTGGGCACCCCCATCTGCCGCTGCGAGGCCGTCTATACGGAGGGAAATGACCATGAACAATAATGTAAAGATCCTGATTGCCGACGACGAGGAGCGCTGGCGCCGCCTGGTGGGCGACTTTCTGCGGAACGAGGGCTATAAGACCGTTGAGGCCGCCAACGGCCAGGAGGCCGTGGAGATTCTCCGGCAGGACAGCGACATCTGCCTGGCGATCTTAGACATTATGATGCCCGTTATGGACGGCATCCAGGCCTGCCAGACCATCCGCAGTTTTAGTCAGATCCCCATTATTATGCTCACCGCCAAAAGCGATGAGGACAGCGAGGTCATGGGCTTTGTCTGCGGTGCGGACGAATATATCTCCAAGCCCGTGAAATTTCCGGTGTTCATCGCCCGGGTCAAGGCCCTTCTCAAACGCTCCGTGTCCCTCAGATCTCAGGTGGAGGTAGCAGGCATCTGTATTGATCCCGACGCCCACACAGTCACTGTGGACGGTCAGGAGGTCTCACTGACCCCCAGAGAGTTCGAGCTGCTGCTCTATGTAGCGCAGAACAAGAACATCGCCCTGTCCCGGCAGCAGATTCTCTCCGCCGTCTGGAACTTCGACTACTACGGCGACGCCCGAACCGTGGACACCCATGTGAAGAATCTGCGCATGAAGCTGGGCAGCCACGGCTCCGCCCTGAAAACCGTCCGGGGCCGGGGCTATAAGCTGGAAGGATGAAGCAGAAATTTAAGGGCAGCCTGCGTACAAAGCTGATTCTGCTGTCCGTGGCAGTTTTGGCCTTGTACTATGTATTGGTGAGCCTATTCAGCATCGTGTTCATGGAGCCCTACTATCTTCACAAGGTGGAGCAGTCCCTGGTGGACGCCTACAACACCGTCCGCAGGCAGGGCGACGTGAATCTGACCACCATCTCCTCCCTGGAGGAGGGAAATCTCTCCTTCGTCATCGCCGACCGGGACAGCCTGGAGGTGGTCTACAACAGCCAGATGTCAGATAAATTTCTGGACGACATGGTGGCCCACATGCTCCCATACATTCGGGATCATGCGGGTGCCACAGACACGGGCTACAACATCAACGCAGACGAGTTTTATCAGCACACCACCGCGGGTGCCACGGTGAGCCGTGAGCGCCGGGTGACCCTGGGCGGCGTTACGGATCAGTATGTACTGGACATCTCCACCTCCTATGCCTCCATCGCCCAGGCCACCACAATTTCCGTGCAGTTTTCTCTGGTGGTGGGGCTGCTGGTAATGCTCATGGCGGTAGTAGCCTTCTCCAGAATGTCCGCCATGGTCACGGAGCCCATGACCCAAATCACCAGCATCGCCGATCAGATCGCACACCTGGATTTCTCCCAGAAGTGTCAGTCGGACTTAGGCGGTGAGATTGGCGTCATGGCCAACAGTGTCAACACCATGTCCGACTTCATGCAGGATTACATCGGCAGGCTCCAGGCTGCCAACGACCAGCTCAAAAAAGACATTCAGCTCCAGCAGGAGCAGGTGGAGGC
>CAKTEB010000107.1 GCA_934546685.1 uncultured Oscillospiraceae bacterium | reverse complement strand
CCACCGTACTGATCCACCGGATCGCCAACCTGATCCGGTTCGGCAGCGCCTCGGACAGCGAGGAGATCCCGGGCTTTGTGACCGAGGAGGACGTAGATTTTTTGGAGAAGTATGTCCGGTCACCCAATGAGGAGGATCGGGCCCGGGCGGAGAATCTCTGTGCCCTGGATCCCGCGGTGCCCTGGAGCATCATTGCCATCACCTTTACCAACAAGGCGGCCAACGAGCTCAAGGATCGGCTCCAACGGATGCTGGGGGAGCAGGGAGACGGCGTGTGGGCCATGACCTTCCACTCCGCCTGCTGCCGGATCCTCAGGCGGGATATCGAGCGGCTGGGCTATGACTCCAGCTTTACGATTTACGATTCCACGGATTCGGAGAAGGTCATGAAGGAGGTCATTCGGGACATAGGGCTGGACGACAAGAGCTTCCCGGCCAAATCCGTGCTCTCCGCCATCTCCGCGGCCAAGGACCAGATGATCGATCCCAAGGAGTACCTCCGGAATGCCAAGGCGGACTCGGATTTCCGGGCCGAGCGGGTAGGCAAGGCCTATGCGGAGTATCAGAAGCGTCTGAAGGCCGCCAACGCGGTGGACTTCGACGATATCATCCTCTTGACTGTGCAGCTGCTCCAGGAGTATGAGGAGGTACGGGATTATTATCAGCGGAAGTTCCGGTATGTGCTCATCGACGAGTATCAGGACACCAACAATCTCCAGTATCTCCTGTCCACGCTGCTGTCCGGGCGATATGAGAATATCTGCGTGGTGGGCGACGACGATCAGTCCATCTACCGGTTCCGGGGCGCTACCATCGAGAACATCCTGAGCTTTGAAAAGCAGTATCAGGGGGCTCGGGTGATCCGTCTGGAGCAGAACTACCGCTCCACCAAGTACATCCTGGAGGCGGCCAACGCCGTTATTGCCCACAACAAGGGGCGGAAGGGCAAGAAGCTCTGGACGGACAACGACCAGGGCGACAAGATCGTGGTCTATCAGGCCTATAATGAGAATGAGGAGGCTAATTTTGTCTCCTCCAAGATCCTGGCGGGCCTCAGCAAGGGGCAGCATTTTAAGGACAATGCAGTGCTCTACCGCACCAACGCCCAGTCCAACGCCATAGAAATGTCCTTCAAGCGCAACGGCATTCCCTACCGGATTATCGGCGGCACCCGTTTCTTCGACCGGGCCGAGGTCAAGGACATGCTGGCCTATCTCTGCGTCATTAACAACAACACCGACGATCTGCGGCTTCGGCGCATCATCAACGTCCCGGCCCGGGGCATTGGCGGAAAGACCCTGGAATCCGCGGAACGCCAGGCGGTAACGGCGGGGATCCCGCTGTTCGATGTGATCGCGGATCCCGGCGGCTATCCGTCCCTCGAAAAGGCGGCGGGAAAGCTGGAGGCCTTTGTGGAGCTGATCCGAGGGCTGCGGCAGCTGAGCCATGATCTGCCGCTGCCGGAGTTCTATGACGAGGTGCTCCGCCGCACCGGCTACATCACCATGCTGGAGGCTAAGGACACGGTGGAGAACCGGGCGCGGAAGGAGAACGTCCAGGAGCTGAAATCCAGTATCATCACCTATGTCGAAGGGGCAGAAGCCCCCACTCTGGGCGGCTTCCTGGAGGAGGTCAGCCTGTACACCGACATTGAAAAGTACGACGAAGAGGCGGATGCGGCGGTGATGATGACCATGCACAGCGCCAAGGGGCTGGAATTCCCCAACGTGTTCCTGGTGGGCATGGAGGACGGCCTGTTCCCTGGCATGCGGGTCTTTACGGATCCCGATGAGATGGAGGAGGAACGGCGGCTGTGCTATGTGGCCATCACCCGGGCCAAGGAGCGGCTGTATCTCACCCACGCCAAGCAGCGGATGCTCTACGGACGCACCAGCTTCAACCGGGTGTCTCGGTTCTTAAATGAGATCCCAGAGGACTGCCTGGAGGAGCGGAAGAAGACGCCCAGAAGCCAGTATACCGCCCAATCCGGCTCCGGCCGCTACGGCTCCGGCTATGGCGCGCCCCACAATGCACCCAGAAAGCCCACGGCCCCCAGACCTGCCCCGGCGGCTCCTATGCTGGAGCTCAGCAAGGGCGATATGGTGGAGCACACGGCCTTCGGCGAGGGCATGGTGGTGAGCATCCTCAAAATGAACGGCGACGCGCTGCTGGAGGTGGCCTTCGATAAGGTGGGTACCAAACGGCTGATGCTGAAAACTGCCAGCGCCCATATGAAGAAGAAATAAAATGGAAAACGCCGCATAGACTTCCTCAAGAGGGGGGAGGACTATGAGACGTCGCCGGATCCGGCGGATCGGGCTGATCCTGCTGCTTGTGATCCTGTTGCTGGCGGCGGTGCTGCGGCTGAAGATCGATCCTCTAGTTCAGGAGCTGGCCCAGGCCAAGATCACCGACGCGGCCTCCGGGGTTATCAACCAGGCGGTAAACCAGCAGATCCAGCACGGAAATGTCCGCTATGAGGACTTAGTGACCCTCCAGCGGGACGGCGGCGGCAATATCACAGCTCTGACCACCAATATGCAGGAGATGAACCGGCTGAAGACTCAGCTGCTGACGCTGCTGGACGATGATATCTACAATATAGAGGACGATGAGATCAGCATCCCCTTGGGCAACCTGACCGGCATTCAGCTGCTGGGCGGCCGAGGGCCGGATATCCCGGTGAAGATCGTGGCGGTGAGCTCCTCGGATGCGAGCTTTGAGGGCGTATTTGAGGATGCGGGCATCAACCAAACCATACACCGGATCATGATGGAGGTGTCGCTGGATCTCATTATCCTGCTGCCCACGGGATCTCTGACGGACCGGGTGTCCACACAGGTCTGCGTGGCGGAGACGGTGCTTCTGGGGCCGGTGCCGGACAGCTACGCTTATTTTGAAGCGCCCCAATCATCATCGAAAGAGGAATGACTATGAATCCACAGGAAGAGATCCTGGCCCTGACCCGGGAACTGAACGAGGCGGGGCACCGGTACTATGTGCTGGATGACCCCACCATGCCGGATTTTGAATATGATCGGAAGCTCCGCTATTTGGAGGAGCTGGAGGCCCAGTATCCCCAGTATGCCCAGGCGGATTCGCCCACCCAGCGAGTAGGCGGCGAGGCTGTTTCGGAGTTCCAGTCTGTGCGGCATGAGGTGCCTTTGGAGAGCTTACAGGATGTATTTTCCTTCGGGGAACTGGAGGAGTTCGACCAGCGGATCTCTGAGACCGCGCCGGATCGCCGCTACAGCGTAGAGCCCAAGGTGGACGGCCTGTCCGTGGCCCTGGAATATCTCGATGGGGTCTTTGTTCGGGGCGCTACCCGGGGCGACGGCAACGTGGGGGAGGATGTGACGGAAAATCTCCGCACCATCCGCTCCATCCCTCTTAGGCTGGAGAACGCGCCCCATCGGCTTATTGTCCGGGGGGAAGTATTCATGCCGAAAAAGGTGTTCCGGGCTCTGAACGAGCGCCGGGAGGCCCAGGGGCAGAGCCTATTCGCCAACCCCAGAAACGCCGCGGCGGGCAGCCTCCGGCAGCTGGATCCCAAGATCGCGGCCAAGCGCCAGCTGGATATCCTGATATTCAACCTCCAGCTCTGCGAGGGCCGGGAGTTTGAGAGCCACACGGAGACGCTGGACTATCTGAGAAGCCTGAAGTTCAAAGTGATCCCCTATACCCTCTGCGCCACCCAGCGGGAGATCCAGGAGCGGATCAACTGGATCAATGAGAATCGGGAGGACTTCTCCTTTGACATCGATGGCGCGGTGGTAAAGGTCAACAGCCTCTCCCAGCGCCTGCAGTTCGGCTCTACGGCGAAATTCCCCAGATGGGCCTGTGCCTATAAGTATCCGCCGGAGGTGAAGCCCACGGTGGTGGAGGATATCGTAATCCAGGTGGGGCGCACCGGGGTCTTGACCCCCAAAGCGGTGGTGAAGCCGGTGCGGCTGTCCGGCACTACGGTGACGAACGCCACCCTGCACAACCAGGACTTCATCTCGGAAAAGGATATCCGCATCGGCGATACAGTATTGATCCGCAAGGCGGGGGAGATTATCCCGGAAATTCTGGAGGTGGATCTCAGCAAGCGTCCGGAGGGAGCGGAGCCCTATCAGCTGCCGGAGAACTGTCCGGTCTGCGGCGGGCCCACTCAGCGGGATCCCGACGGCGCGGCTATCCGCTGCGTCAGCGAGAGTTGCCCTGCTCAGAAGGTGCGGTTTCTGACTCATTTTGCCTCACGGGATGCCATGGACATTGACGGCCTGGGCAGCGCCATTGTGGAGCTGCTGGTGGATGAGGGGCTGGTGGAGACCCCGGCGGATCTCTATACCCTCACTGCGGAGCAGCTGGAGCCTCTGGAGCGCATGGGGCCCCAGTCCGCGAAGAATTTGGTGGCGGCTATCGCCCATTCCAAGGAAAACGACTTGTGGCGGCTGCTGTTCGCTCTAGGGATCCGGCAGGTGGGGGCCAAGGGGGCCAAGGTTTTGGCCCAACGGTTTTCCGCACTTTCCGCCATTGCGGATGCAAGTCTGGAGGAGCTGACTGCCGTGCCGGATGTTGGAGAAATCACGGCGGGAAACATCAAAAGTTGGTTTGAACGTCCAATCAATCTTTCACTGGTTCAGCGGCTCACGGAGCTGGGACTCAACACCAAATGTCTCACGGAGATCCAGGATCAGCGCTTTGCCGGAAAGACTATCGTGCTCACCGGTACCCTGGAGCACATGACCCGGCAGGAGGCCACGGAGAAAATCGAGCAGATGGGGGGCAAGGCCTCCGGCAGCGTTTCAAAGAAAACCACCTTTGTGGTGGCTGGTCCCGGGGCTGGTTCCAAGCTGAAAAAAGCACAGGAGCTGGGGATTCAGGTGATGACCGAGGAGGAGTTTTTGACGCTGCTGCAATAATCAATATGGAATGTATATCGGGCGGGAATCTGCAAAAAGCGGATTCCCGCCCGATTTTTTGTCCGAGGGCTGGGGCCGGGGGAGGGGGAAGCGAGGGGGGTGGAGACATAGGTACGGATAACTGAAACATCAGAACGATTACAAAACGGTTACACAAACTTATTTTATGTATTTATGTCAACGAGCGTAAACCGCTGCAAATCCTTGATTTCTGGAAATAATATAACATTGTTACGAAACGCGTAATCTGTCGAATCTGTTACCGTTATGATATTAAATTCTAGATAATGACAAAAATGCAACAATATAATGTACAAAGATAGGGACTCAAAACTGTTTAATATGCACATAGAAATGGCGCATATTGTGGCGAAAAGCCGGAAAAAGCCCAAGAATTTGATTTTCACGCAAAAAGAAGTTACAAATTGTCATTGACATTCAAGCGAAGATGGGGTATGATTTTGCCACAAGCAAAAAACCTCTTTCATTTTTGCAATTCATTTAGTTCGAGGAAAAGTTATGAGAAATAAATTACGGATCGCAGTTCCGTTATGCGGACTGCTGGCAGTCCTGGTGGTGGCGGCACTGAGCATCACCGGCTGGGCCGCCGGGGAGGAGAGTGCCGGGCAGGAGACTGTCATGGTGGAGACCATGAATGTCCAGGGCATCGAAGCTCCCACGAAGAATCTGGAGACCCTGCCCCCGGTTCAGAACGTGACCCAGGGCGAGGAGAGCCCCGAGGAGGACGCTCAGCAGGCGGATTCTCAGCAGGAGACCGAGACTGCGGAGAAGGATGTCTGTCCCTATAAGCTCACCGAGGAAGAGCGCATCGCCGTGGAGAAGGCTGTCATGTGTGAGGCCGGCGGCGAGGGGGAGAAGGGCCAGATGATGGTCGCCCAGTGCATCCTGGACGGCGGTCAGCGCCACGATCTCGACATGATCCAGACTATCGCCAAATACCAGAT
>CAKTEB010000106.1 GCA_934546685.1 uncultured Oscillospiraceae bacterium | reverse complement strand
AGGAAAGCAACGGCTACGGCTGGCGCTCGACGGTGCAGGGCGTGCTGGCGGGTCTGGGCTTCCGCAAGGAGCAGCAGAGCCAACTGGCGGAGCTGCTCTCCGGCGGCGAGCGCACTCGGCTGTGTCTGGGACGGCTGCTGCTTCAGCGGCCGGATGTGCTGCTGCTGGACGAGCCCACCAACCACTTGGACGCCTACATGGTGGAGTGGCTGGAGGACTGGCTCCGAAAATTCCGGGGGGGCCTCATCATGGTCACCCACGACCGATATTTCCTGGAGCGGGTCTGCAACCGCATCTGCCAGGTGGAGCGGGGCAAGCTCTATTTTTACGAGGCCAACTACTCCCGGTACTTGGAGCTCCGGCAGCAGCGCTATGACTACGCCCAGGCCGCGGAGCGGAAGCGCCAGACCCTGCTCCGCCGGGAGTACCAGTGGATCATCCGGGGCCCCCAAGCCCGGGGCACCAAGGCCAAGGACCGGATCCGCCGGTACGCCGAGCTGAAGGCCCAGGACGCCCCGGAGAATATGGCCACGGTGCAGACCGCCGCCATGTGCTCCCGATTGGGCAAAAAGACCATTGAGCTCTCTGGCGTGACCAAATCCTACGGCGAAAAAACCGTCCTCCGCCCCTTCTCCTATCTCCTGGGCCGGGAGGACCGCATCGGCGTGGTGGGCCGCAACGGCGCCGGAAAATCAACGCTTTTGGAGGTCCTGGCAGGAAATCTCCAGCCCGACGGCGGGGAGATCACCTGGGGCGACACGGTAAAGATCGGATACTTCTCCCAGGAGGGCCGGGAGCTGGATCTCCGTCAGCGGCCCTATGACTACATCCACGAAATCGCCGCCACGGTGAAGACAAGCGAGGGCACCTTCTCCGCCAGCCAGATGCTGGAGCGGTTCCTGTTCGACGGGGATCTCCAGTATTCCACCATCGGGGCCCTGTCCGGGGGGGAGCGGCGGCGGCTGTACCTGCTGGGTGTGCTCATGTCCGCCCCCAACGTGCTGCTGCTGGACGAGCCCACCAACGATCTCGACATCGAGACCCTGACCATCCTGGAGGACTATCTCGCCTCCTTCGACGGCATCGTCATCGCTGTCAGCCACGACCGATATTTCTTGGACAAGGTGGCCACCCAGATCTTTGAGGTCTCGGACTCCGGGGAGATCCTCCGATACACCGGCGGCTACACGGACTACCTGGAAAAGCGCCGGGAGACTGAGGCCCCCAGGGAAAAGAAGGAGAAAAAGGAGGCCCCCGCCCGGGAGAAGCCCCAGAAGCTGCGGTTTTCCTACAAGGAGCAGCGGGAATATGCCACCATCGAGGCCGACATCGCCGCCCTGGAGGAGAAGATCGCCGGGAAGGACGCGGAAATGGCCGAGAATGCCACCGATTATACGGCCCTCCAGCGGCTCACGGAGGAGAAGGAGACATTGGAGGCCGAATTGGAGGAGAAGATGGAGCGGTGGATGTATTTAAGTGAATTGGCGGAGAAGATCGAGGCTCAGGGGAGCTGAGGGATGGTGAAAGATAATGGGTGCGGTGCATGACGTTGTGCGCCGCACCTGTTTTTATGATCGATCCAGGATATGCCGCCGCTTTGGCGCAGTGCAGGACATTAGGCCCTCCGGGGGCCATCTTTCTGTGCCGACTTGTAGGGGCGGTTAGCAATCGCCCGTCTTGCCGCAGTGCAAAATTGAACGCCCTCCGGGGGCCATATCTTTCTTTGTGTGAAGAAAGATATGGAAGAAAGACACACCAAGGGGGCCTGCGGCGCGTCGTCACAAGCTCCGCATCCTTCGTTTTGGCCTTTGGGCCAAAAGCTCAGTCGCTCCGCTGATCCTCCTTTCCCCACCAAACCCGCTTCGCTGGGCTTTGGCGGGGACCCTTTTTTGTTGGATCCCCCGGACCCTATATGCGGCTAACGCCTTCCATGTCGGCGAATCGGATTTTACGAATGCGCATTGGTACTCCGCCCGAATTTTAATCAGGGGGCGGCGTGCCACGTCGTCGCAAGCTCCGCATCCTTCGTTTTGGCCTTTGGGCCAAAAGCTCAGTCGCTCCGCTACTCCTCCTCTCCCCAGCGAACCCGCTTCGCTGGGCTTCGCCGGGGCCCCCAATTCTTGCTTCCACCCCCTTCGTGCCTACTGCAACCACGCTTTGAGCTCTATGTAGGCACAACTGCGCCCCACGCACCCGCACCCCAAGGGTACTTCCTACGGGCCTGCTTTGCAGCCCCTCCGGGCGCAGTAGGCACGAGCAAGGGGGGATAAGCGGAGCGCCCCTTGCGATTAGAATTCGGGCTAGGCAGTTAGGCGAATTCGTCTGGAACCGATACGTCAAGGCCTGTCCCTATGAACCCCCGCCAGGGATGCAAGGGGCGGGGCCCCTTGCCCGTTCTTTCCCCCCTTTCTGCCGGCGCAGAAAGGGGGCCGTCGGAGACCGTATCTCCTTGTACTGCGGCCAATAATCTCACACCCTCTCAGAGAAAAGTGAAAAGAGAACAGTGAATAGAGAAACGAAAGATGGGGCCCCCGGAGGGCGTTTGTTCTTGCAGTGCGGCAAGAAAAGAACGGATTGCCACATCACACGCCCACGGGTCGTGTTCCTCGCAATGACGTGGAAAATCGAAAGCGAAGCACATGACCGGGTGCGTGGCGCACCGCGATGTCATTTTGCGCATTACATCCCGTAATTGTTATAATTCTATGCAAATTTCCCGCAAAATCCCCGGGTTTCCACTCCAAAAAGTTTTAATTTTCTTGTAATATTCCACAATTTTGTCCCCGCCCCCTATCCCCCACCGGAAATGTATGATATACTTTTATGTTGGAAACATTACGGAGGCTGCGGCTTCCTAGAGAGAGGAAATTATCATACATGTCTAAACGTAAATTCGGCGACCGGAAGGACGCGCGCCGGGTGCGGGATCTCGATGGGCTCCACTGCATCATGATGCACCTGATGCCCAAACGCACGGAATCCGAGGTCTACCTGGAATTCCCCATGGATGTCACCGACCTGCTCCCCTACATCGAGGAGAAGAACCGCCAGCATCCGGAATACAAAACCACCCTGTTCCACTGCCTGGTTACGGCCATTGCCCGGGTCATCACCATGCGGCCCTACCTGAACCGGTTCATCTGCGGGCGGAAGCTCTACGAGCGGAATGAGATCTCCCTGAGCTTCGTGGCCAAGCGGAGGTTTGAGGATCACTCCGAGGAATCCCTGATGACCGTCATCGCCAAGGACGACACGAATCTGGACTACGTCACCCGGAAGATCGTGGGAGACGTAAGGGAGGTTCGGGAGAGCCGGGGCAACAACGACTTCGACGGCGTAATCAACCGGATCGGCAGCCTGCCGAACCCCATTCTCCATGTGTTCATCGGCCTTTTACAGCTGCTGTCCTCCACGGGCCGGCTGCCGGAGGTGCTGACCCAGGGCGACACCAACCACACCACGGTGCTGCTCTCCAATCTGGGCTCCATCCAGTGTGGCTGCTGCTATCACCATCTCAACAACTACGGCACCAACAGCATCCTCATCACCGTGGGCGTGCTCCGGAAGGAGCTCCGGCCCATGCCCGACGGGACTGTGCAGCCCCGGGATATCCTGTCCCTGGGCTTCACCGCCGACGAGCGCATTGCCGACGGCTTTTACTTCGCAAAGAGCATGAAGCTGGCAGAGTACATCCTCCAGCACCCGGAGCTGCTGGACATTCCCCTGAAGGAGGCCATCGAGTATGACCGCTAACACCCCGAAGACCCCCTGGGCCGCCTATTCTAAGGGTGTGCCCCTGCACCTAAGCTACCCCGACTGCGCCATGGTGGACATGGTGGAGAAGTCCGCGGAAATGGCGCCCAACACCCTCGCCTATACCTTCTACACCACCAAGGTCACCTACAGGCGCTTTCTGGAGGAGATCCGCCATTACGCCGCCTGCCTCTATGCCATGGGGGTCCGGCCCGGGGACAAGGTGACCATCTGCATGCCCAACACCCCCCAGGCCGTGACCATGTTCTACGCCATCAACTACATGGGCGCCATCGCCAACATGGTACACCCCCTGTCCGCCCAGGAGGAGATCGCCTTCTACCTTCAGGAGAGCGGCTCCGTGGCGGCCCTGACCCTCAGGCAGTTTCTGCCCAAGTTCCAGGCCATCCGGAGTAAGCTTCCCATCCGGACCCTGATCGTCACGGGCATCGAGGACGCCCTCCAGGGGCCCATGAAGCTGGGCTATCTGGCCACCCAGGGCCGGAAGCTCCCGAAGATCCCAAAGGACGACCCCCTGCTCCTGCCCTGGAAGGACTTTTTGCAGGGGGGCCGCCATACGCCCGACCCCAGAGTGAAGAAGACCGGCAACGACACCGCCGCCATCCTCTATTCCGGCGGCACCACCGGCACCACCAAGGGCATTCTGTTAAGCAACCTGAACTTCAACGCCCTGGGCCTCCAGACCGGCGCGGCGGGCAACTGCCTGGTGGAGGGCCACAAGATGCTGTCCATCATGCCCATTTTCCACGGCTTCGGCCTGGGCGTGTGCATCCATACGGTGCTGCTCCACTGCGCCACCTGCATTCTCGTGCCCCAGTTCACCGTGGAAAGCTATGCCCAGCTGCTCAAAAAGCACAAGCCCAACTATATTGCGGGGGTGCCCACCCTCTACGAGGCCCTGCTGCGGCTGAAGAAGGCCGAGGATCTGGACCTGAGCCAGCTGGAGGGCGTATTCTCCGGCGGCGACTCCCTGTCCATCGAGCTCAAGCACAAGGTGGACGATTTCCTGAAATCCCACGGCTCCAAGGAGCAGGTACGGGAGGGCTACGGCACCACCGAGTGCGTCACCGCCAGCTGCCTGACCCCCAAGACCTTCTACCGGGAGGGCAGCATCGGCATTCCGTTCCCGGATACCTACTATAAGATCGTGATTCCCTCCACCCATGACGAGGTGCCCTACGGCACCGTCGGCGAGATCTGCATCTCCGGCCCCACGGTGATGCAGGGATATCTGGACAAGCCCAAGGAGACCGCCCAGACCCTCCAGCTCCACGAGGACGGCATGGTCTGGCTCCACACGGGAGATCTGGGTCTCATGGACGAGGACGGCTTCATCTACTTCAAGCAGCGGCTCAAGCGCATGATTATCACCAGCGGCTACAACGTCTATCCCTCCCAGGTGGAGAACGTCATCGACGCCCACGAGGCGGTGCTCATGAGCACGGTCATCGGCGTGAAGGACGACTACAGGATGCAGCGGGTCAAGGCCTTTGTGGTGCTGAAGCCCGGGTTTGAGCCCAGCGAGGAATTAAAGCAGAGCATTCTGGAGCACTGCAAAAAGCGGATCGCAAAGTACGCCCTGCCCAAGGAGATCGAGTTCCGGGACGCGCTGCCCAAGACGTTGGTGGGCAAGGTGGCGTATACGGTGCTGGAGAAGGAAGAGGCGGAGAAGGTCACCGCAGGGGCGTAGGGGTTTTTCGGAATTAGGAAAGGGGGCGATTAGCAATCGCCCGCCTTGCCGCAGTGCATTGACCCACGGTCTCCGACGGCCCCATCTTTCGTTGCACGACGAAAGATGGGGGAGAAAGGCGTGCCAAGGGGGCCTGCGGTGCGTCGTCACAAGCTCCGCATCCTTCGTTTTGCCCTTCGGGCAAAAGCTCAGTCGCTCCGCTGCTCCTCCTTTCCCCAGCGAACCCACTACGTTGGGCTTCGCCGGGGTCCCCTTTTTGTTGGATCCCCCGGGCCCTATATGCGGCTTACGCCTTCCATGTCGGCGAATCGGATGTTACGAATTCGCATTGGTACTCCGCCCGAATTTTAATCAGGGGGCGGCGTGCCTGCGGCACTGCTTCCGCCCCCTTCGTGCCTACTGCAACCACGCTTTGAGCTCTATGTAGGCACAACTGCGCCCCACGCACTGGCAGCAGGCACGAGCAAGGGGGGATAAGCGGAGCGCCCCTTGCGATTAGAATTCGGGCTAGGCACCGATGCGCCCACGTCTG
>CAKTEB010000105.1 GCA_934546685.1 uncultured Oscillospiraceae bacterium | reverse complement strand
GATTTTCCCTCCCTCCGATGCATTTCCCATAGAAATGCTTTAAGGGCCATTCGATGGCTTTTCTTATTATATGCAAACTACGAAGAAATGTCAAGAACAAATCTTCAAATTTCAGCATTTTATCGGATAGGGGGATTACTTAATGATCAGGTTGATGAGCTTGCCGGGAATCACGATGGTCTTGCGGACCTCGCCGCCGATGGCGGCCAGCTGACGCTTCACAATCTCGGTCTCCAGGGCGGAGGCGATGGCGGTATCCTTGTCCACGTCGGCGGCAATGCGCATAGTGCCGCGGAACTTGCCGTTGACCTGGATGGCCATGTCGATCTCCGCATCCACAGTCTTATCAGGATCGTAGGCGGGCCAGGGCGTCAGGCTGCACAGGCCCTCAAAGCCGTGCTGCTGCCAGATCTCCTCGCAGATATGGGGTGCGAAGGGAGACAGCAGGGTCAGCAGGATCTTCAGCTCGGCCTTGTTGCAGCCGGTGGAATTGAAGGTATTCACCAGGCTCATAAGGGTAGCGATGGCGGTGTTGGCCTTCAGGGTGTCGATGTCCTCGCCCACCTTCTTGATGGCCTTGTTGATGGCGATCTCATTCTTCTTGGAGATCTCGGTCTCATTGTCGGTGACGGCCTCGCCCAGGTTCCAGACCTTGTCCAGGAAGCGCTTGCAGCCCTTCACCGCGTCGTCAGACCAGGTAGCGGTCTTCTCGAAGTCGCCGATGAACAGGATATACAGGCGCATGGTGTCCGCGCCGTAGGCCTTGATAACGTCGTCGGGGTTCACAACATTACCCAGGGACTTGGACATCTTGACTGCCGGACGCTGAGCCTGGGAGCCGTACTTCTTGATGAGGGCGTCCTTCTCCTCCTGGGTGGATGCATTGCCCACATAGTGGGGGTTCTTGCCCAGGATCATGCCGTGGCTGGTCCGCTTGGCATAGGGCTCGGCATAGGGCACCACGCCGATATCGTGGAGGAAGTTGTTCCAGAACCGGGAGTAGAGCAGATGCAGGGTGGTATGCTCCATACCGCCGTTGTACCAGTCCACCTGGCCCCAGTAATCGAGAGCCTCCTTAGAGGCCAAGGCCTTGTCATTATGAGGATCCATATACCGCAGGAAGTACCAGCTGGAGCCGGCCCACTGGGGCATGGTATCCGTCTCACGCTTGGCATCGCCGCCGCACTTGGGGCACTTGCAGTTGACCCAATCGGTCATGGGTGCCAGGGGGCTCTCGCCGTCGTCGGTGGGCTCATAGCTCTCCACGTCCGGGAGCACCAGGGGCAGCTCGCTCTCCGGCAGGGGCACGGTGCCGCACTTGGGGCAGTGGACAATGGGGATGGGCTCGCCCCAGTAGCGCTGACGGGAGAAGACCCAGTCACGGAGCTTATAGTTGACCTTTCCCTCGCCGATGCCCTTGTCCTCCAGCCACTTCACCATGGCTGGGATGGCCTCGTGAACGGTCATGCCGTTGAGGAAATCGGAGTTCATCAAAGTTGCGGTATCGTCCTTAGCGGTAAACGCGCCGTCGGTGATATCGCCGCCAGCCACCACCTGCACAATGTCGCAGCCGAATTTCTTAGCGAACTCAAAGTCACGGTCATCGTGGGCAGGCACGGCCATAATGGCGCCGGTGCCGTAGGTAGACAGGACGTAGTCGGAGATAAAGATGGGGATATGCTTGCCGTTCACCGGGTTGATGGCGTAGACACCCTCCAGCTTCACGCCGGTCTTGTCCTTCACCAGCTCGGTGCGCTCAAAATCGGACTTCCGCGCAGCCTCGGCCACATAGGCCTCCACCGCGTCATAGTTGGTGATCTTGTCCGCCCACTCCTTCACATAGGCATGCTCGGGGGCAATGACCATATAGGTGGCGCCGAACAGGGTGTCGGGCCGGGTGGTGTAGATCCGCAGCTTGTGGCCCTCGGAGGTCTCAAAATCCACCTCCGCACCGGTGGATCGGCCGATCCAATTTCTCTGCTGGGTCTTGACCCGCTCAATGTAGTCCACGTCCTCCAGGCCGTCCAGAAGCTTCTGGGCGTACTTGGTGATCCGCAGCATCCACTGGGACTTTTCCTTCCGAACAACGGGAGAGCCGCAGCGCTCGCAGACGCCCTCCACGACCTCCTCGTTGGCCAGCACGCACTTGCAGCTGGTACACCAGTTCACAGGCATGGTGGCCTTGTAGGCCAGGCCGTTTTTGTAGAGCTGAAGGAAGATCCACTGGGTCCACTTGTAGTAATTGGGATCCGTGGTGTCGATGACCCGATCCCAGTCAAAGGAGTAGCCCAGCATGTGCAGCTGGCGGGTAAAGTTCTCAATGTTCTGCTTGGTCACGATAGCCGGATGCACATGGTTCTTGATGGCAAAGTTCTCCGTGGGCAGGCCAAAGGCATCGAAGCCGATGGGGAACAGTACGTTCTTTCCCTCCATGCGCTTCTTCCGGGCAATGGCGTCCATGGCCGTATAAGGCCGGGGATGGCCCACATGCAGGCCTGCGCCAGAGGGATATGGAAACTCTACCAGTGCATAGAATTTTTCCTTGTCCGAGCCATTTTCCGCGGCAAACACCTTGCCGTCGGCCCAGACCTTCTGCCACTTCTTCTCGATGGCAGTAAAATCATATTTCATCGAACGTCAATCCTTCCATTTATTCCGCTTCCGGCCGGAGATACTCCTCCAGCGGGATCACAGGGGCGTCGCCCCAAAGCCGTTCCAGATCATAGAACTTCCGCTGCTCAGCGGTAAAGACATGGACCATGACACCGGAGAAGTCCATGACGATCCAGGTGTCGCCCCGGAAGCCCTCCCGGTGCCAGACCTTTTCGCCAGCCTCCTCCATCTTCTTCTCCACCTCGTCGCAGAGGGCGCGAAGATGGGTGTCAGAGGTGCCGGTGGCAAGCAGCATATACTCGGTCAGGGCGGTCACAGACCGGACCTCCAGCAGCATCAGGTTCACCGCTTTTTTATTATCCAGGGCCTTGGCCGCCACAATGGCAGCCTCTTTTGATGTCAGCAAGTGATTCATCCTTCCATTGTTTCAGATACCTGGGCACCCAGCTGACGCCGGAGATAGTCCCGGGCGTCCACCGAGTCCTGGCAGACGGTCTTCTTCTCCCGGATCAGCTCCTCGATGCACATTTCAAAGCCCATCAGGAGGCCCCGGTCCAGATCCTCAAACACCGTTTTTCGGAGCTCCTCCACCCCTGGAAAATTCCGGGTAGGCTCCATATAGTCCGCGATGTACACGATCTTCTCCAGCAGCGCCATGTCCGGCTTTCCGGTGGTATGCCAGTAGATGGCATTTACCACGTTCTGGCTCTCGCCGAACAGGTGCTTTGCCACGCCGGCTCCGGTCTTGGCATGGAGCAGCTTGGGGTGCGCGCGCTCAAAATCGCTGACCATTATATCATATTCATCCAGCAATAGCAACTGGTCCGGGCCGTCAAAGGCCTTGGTGATATCGTGAAGCAGTCCCGCCCGGCGGGCCTCCATGGGATCCGCGCCGTAGCGCTCCGCCAGCTTTACCGCCGTCGCCGCGCAGCCCAGCACATGATTCACCCGCTTGGGCTTCAGAAGCGATGTGGCCACCTTCTCAAGCTCCTCCACCGGAAGATCATGATAGTCTCGGCCCGTGCCGTAAAGTCCCAAAGATCGGATACAGGAGAGCACCTTGGGATCGGCGTAGTGATCCGCACCGCCCAGGATCAGCATTCTGCGGAGATGGGTGGAGGAGATTTCCAGGGGCGTGTTTTCCACCAGCTCCACCTTGGCCCCGAAGTGCTGCTCCAGCAGCTGCTTCTGCTGCTGCATCTCCCCCTCCGGGTCGTCCTCCCGGCGGAAGCCCACGATCGCGGCCAGAGCGCAGATCACCTCTGGCTCGTGCCAAGTGTGGAGGGACAGGAACATGTCCGTTCCCATGAGCAGATAGAGCTGATCCTCAGGGTACCGGGCCTTCAGGGCCCGCAGGGTATCGGAGGTGTAGCTCTTTCCGGGCCTGTCCAGCTCAATGCCGCAGGCCTCCAGCCAGGGCTCCTGTTCCGCCGCCAGGGCGGTGAGCCGGAGGCGCTGCTCCGGGCTGGGAGAGCCTTCCGGCAGATCCTTATGGGGCGGCTGCCCATCCGGCACCAGCAAGACCCGATCGAGTCCCAGGGCCTCCTTGGCCGCCCTGGCCGCCGCGATATGTCCCAGATGAGGAGGATTGAATGTGCCGCCGTAAATACCGATCTTCGCCATATCTATACTCCTTTCCTGTATCCGTCTGTCTCGTCACGCTGTTTTACAGTTTGCCCTCTTTCCGCTCCTTCTCCCGCTGCTTGCGGAAATATTCGTCCTTACGCTCCCGCTCCCGCTTGGCAGCGGCCTTGCGCTTCTGGATGCCGGCCCGAACCGGGTTCACCTTTTTGGCAGCCCGCTCCTTGGCCTTGGCCGCGGCCCGCTGGGCCTCCAGCTTTTTGGACTTCCGATACAGTACGAACTTGGAGCCCACACACTGGACGCCGTCGGCCCCGGTGGCCGCACAGATGGCGTCAGACGCCTCCCGGGCCGTCATCCCGGCGGTCTCCAGCACCTTGCCCTTGACCAGTTCCCGGGATTCCAGCAGGATCCCCGCGCTTTCGATAAGGGTATCGGTAATGCCCTCCTTGCCCACCATCAGGGTCACGTCCAGGCCGTTGGCCTGTGCTCTCAGCTCCGCGCGCTGTTTGCTTGTCAGCATATTGTCACCTCAATTTTTCTACAAAGTTTTGAAGAGCTACCGCTCTGTGTGATATTTCGTTTTTCCGCTCCGGGGTCAGCTCCGCCATGGTGCAGCCCTCAGAGGGGATATAAAACAGGGGATCATAGCCAAAGCCGCCGTCGCCCTGCTCCTGCCGGAGGATCTCTCCGGGCAGCTCGCCTCGTGCGGAGACCACGGTGCCGTCGGGATTCACCAGGGTGATGACCGAGACGAATCTGGCCCCACGCTGGCCGTCGGGCACACGCTCCATATTCTTCACCAGCAGCTGATTCCGATCCTCGTCAGTTTTGCAGCTGTCGCCGCCATACCGGGCGGAATGGACGCCGGGCGCGCCGCCCAGCGCATCTACCTCCACGCCGGAATCATCGGCAATGGCGGAAAGGCCGGAGGCCAGCATCACCGCCTGGGCCTTGATAAAGGAATTCTCCTCAAAGGTCGCGCCGTTCTCATCGGGATCCACGGAGATGCCCACATCCTTCTGGAGCAGAATCGTCCAGCCCAGGGGCTCGAGGATCTGCCGCATTTCCCGGAGCTTATTGGGATTATTGCTTGCCAGGATCACCTTCATACCAGATCCCCCAAAATCTCCTTCTGCTTCTGCTGGAGCGCCTCGTTTCCCTTCTTGCACAGCTCCACCAGCTGCTGCGCCTCCTCCACAGAGAAGGGGCGGCCCTCGCCGGTGCCCTGGAGCTCAATGATATTGCCATCACCGTCCATGATGCAGTTCAGGTCCACATCGGCTCTGGAGTCCTCGGTGTACTGTAGATCCAGCATGGGGGTTCCGTCTACGATGCCCGCAGAGACGCCGGAGACAAATGTGCTCACAGGCATCTCCTGGATCACGCCCTTTTTGAGAAGGCTCCGGAAGGCCAGCACCAGAGCCACAAAGCCGCCTGTGACCGAGGCAGTCCGAGTGCCGCCGTCCCCCTGGAGCACGTCGCAGTCCACAGTGATGCTGACACCCTCCAGCTTGGTCATATCCACGGCGCTCCGGAGGCTGCGGCCAATGAGCCGCTGGATCTCGGCGCTTCTGGGGCTCAGCTTCAGCTTGGAAACATCCCGGCGGCTGCGCTCCCGGTTGGCCCGGGGCAGCATGGAATACTCCGCGGTGATCCAGCCGCCCTTTTTCACATGATCCGGCACCCGCTCCTCTACGGAGGCATTGCAGAGCACCATGGTATCCCCGCAGGAGATCAGGCAGCTGCCCTCGGCAAACCGGGTGAAGCCGGTCAGCATTTCCACTCTGCGGATTTCGTCTAACTC
>CAKTEB010000104.1 GCA_934546685.1 uncultured Oscillospiraceae bacterium | reverse complement strand
CCTATAACCTCATTGGCCGCCATCAGAGCCGCTACTGCACCACCCGGGTGGCCTCCGTGAAGTCCCCCTGGATGATGCACTGCAATGTGGGCGACCTCCACAACATCCCGGTGTCCCACGGCGAGGGCCGCTTCGTGGCCACCGACGAAATGCTGAAGCAGCTCATCGAAAACGGCCAGATCGCCACCCAGTACACGGATCTGGAGGGCAACCCCTCCATGGATATCCAGTATAACCCCAACGGCTCCATGCTGGCCATTGAGGGCATCACCTCTCCCGATGGCCGGGTGCTGGGCAAGATGGGCCACACCGAGCGCGCCGGGGAATTCGTGGGCAGGAACATCTACGGCAGCAAATACCAGCCCATCTTCCAGGCTGGCGTCGATTACTTTAAGCTCTAATGGTTCAGGAGGGATTCCCAATGGAGCCGCTGAAAACCACAGTGAAAAAGATCAGCTCCGGGGTCTGGGCCATCGATCAGGAAATGGTGCGCTGCTTCCTGATCGTTGGCCAGGAGCGCGCCCTGCTGCTGGATACCGGCGCGGAGCCCTGCGATCTCATCGCCCTGATCCGCGCCGTAACGCCATTGCCTCTGGTGGTGCTCAACACCCACGGCGACGGGGATCATACCGCCAACGACGACCTGTTTTCGGATATCCACGCCCATCCCGCGGAATTCCCGGTGATCCGCCGGTTCCGCCCGGAGCTGAAAAGCACCCTACACCCCATTACGGAGCTCTCGTCCTTTGACCTGGGCGGACGTATTCTGCAGGTGGTGGAGACCCCCGGGCACACCCCCGGCAGCATCTGTCTCCTAGACCGGGCCAACCGAATCTTGTTCTCCGGCGACACCCTGTCCTATGGGCCGGTGTTCCTGGCCGGTGACCACCGGGATATCCGCAGCTACCGGGAGACGCTGCTGAAGCTCATGACCCTGGGGGGCTTTGATACCATCTATCCCTGTCACAATACCTGCCCCGTTTCTCTGTCGGTGATCTCGGCGCTTCTGGCCGCGGTGGACGGCGCTCTGGACGGCTCCATCGAGCCCTCCCCCAGCACCATCCCCACCCCGGACGGCCTGACATCTATGATCTACACCGTGGGAAAATGCGGGATTCTCTATTAAACTGGAGGTAATACTATGAACATTCGTTTCGACAATCAGGTCTGCGTCGTCACCGGCGCGGGCTCCGGCATCGGCTTCACCTGCGCCAAGGTCATGGCGGAGAGCGGCGCCAAGGTGGCCATGATCGGCCGCAACGCCCAGAAGATCCAGATGGCCGCCGATATGCTGAAGGACAGCGGCGATGTCCACGCCTACGCCCTGGACGTCTCCGACGTGGAGGCCATCCCCGGGGTCGTGGAGAAGATCCGCAGTGAGCTGGGTGAGATCCGCTTCCTCATTCAGGCGGCTGGCATCATGGCCGGCGGTCCCGGCGTGGAGCTGACTCCCGCCGAGTGGGATCGGGTCATGAACACCAACGCCAAGGGCCTGTTCTTCATGATGCAGCAGTGCGTGAAGCAGTCCATGATCCCCCAGAACTTCGGCGCCATCGTGAATATCGCCTCCATGGCCGGTATCCGCGGCATGACCCCGCCCATGTGCTCCGCCCAGTATTCCGCCAGCAAGGGCGCGGTGGTGGCGGTCTCCATGCAGGCCGCTGTGGAATGGGCCTCCAACCGGATCCGGGTCAATGCCATTGCCCCCGGCGGCGTGCTCTCCGGCGGCGCTGGCGTCCACATCCCCAAGGAGGGGCAGAAGCCCGGCCCCGGCGGCCCCGGCGCACCTGGCCCCGGCCCTGGCGGCCCCACCACCGGCGTTCCCTCCGGCCGCCTGTCCGATCCTGAGGAGATCGCGGGCATGGCTGCCTATCTGCTCAGCGAGTACAGCGAGAACACCACCGGCCAAACCATCGTCATCGACGGCGGCTCCTCCGCGGTGGGCTACTGATCCGCATTCACACGCATACTTCCACGGCCAGCGGAGCTTTGATCTCCGCTGGCCGTGTTTTTTTCGCTTTCGCCCATTAAATCATCACATTGCTGGTTTTTTTCGCCGAAAATCGCACAATACTGTGGAATTTTCTATTGCGGGGGCAAATCCAGGTTGGTATAATAGTAGAAGTAAATCCATCTCATGGAGGTTGAAATAAAATGGAAAAAATTCCTGTGACTCTGACCACTCATTATAAGGAGAAGCCCGCCGGCCCCGATATCCCCTTCGGCGTCATCATGACCGACCATATGTTCCTGATGAACTATGATCCCGAGCAGGGCTGGCACGATGGCCGCATCGTCCCCTACGCTCCCTTCCAGATCGATCCCGCCTGCATGGTGCTCCACTATGCCCAGGAGATCTTTGAGGGCATGAAGGCCTACCGTGACGCTGAGGGCAAGATTCGTCTGTTCCGGCCCGAGGAGAACTTCAAGCGCATGAACAACTCCTGCGTCCGTATGAGCATCCCTGAGATCGACGTGGACTACTGCGTGGAGGCTGTCAAGCAGCTGGTGACCCTGGAGAAGGATTGGGTCCCCTCCGCTCCCAACACCTCCCTGTACATCCGTCCCTTTATCTTCGCCTCCGATAACCACATCGGCGTACACGCTTCCCATACCTATCAGTTCGCCATTATCCTGAGCCCCGTGGGCCCCTACTATGCCACCGGCCTGGCTCCCGTCAACATCATGATCGAGCAGGACGACGTCCGCGCTGTCCGCGGCGGCACCGGCTTTACCAAGTGCGGCGGCAACTACGCTGCCTCCCTCCGTGCCGGTGAGCGCGCCGAGGAGAAGGGCTTCTCCCAGGTGCTGTGGCTGGACGGCGTGGAGCGCAAGTACATCGAGGAAGTCGGCGCTATGAACGTGCTGTTTAAGATCAGCGGCAAGATCGTTACCCCCGAGCTCAACGGCTCCATCCTCCCCGGCATCACCCGGAAGAGCTGCCTGCAGATCCTGCGGGACAAGGGCTATGAGGTAGAGGAGCGGAAGCTCAGCGTGGACGAGCTCATCCAGGCCGCTGAGGACGGCTCCCTGGAGGAGGCCTTCGGCTCCGGCACCGCTGCCGTCATCTCCCCCATCGGCGAGCTCAGCTACGGCGGCAAGAACTACATTGTCTCCGGCGGCAAGATCGGCCCTGTGGCCCAGGATCTCTACGATACCCTCACCGGCATCCAGTGGGGCCGTACCGAGGATCCCTATGGCTGGAGCCATGTGATCTGCTGATTTCTTCCCGAATATACAAAAATCCGGCTGCTTTCGCAGTCGGATTTTTTTGCTTAATGGAAGATCTTAGAGCGCCTTAGCAGCACCAGGGCCAGGATCACAGAGACCACGTCTGCCACCGCCTGGGCCAAGAGCACGCCCCAGCGCCCAAAGGCCGCGGACAGGATCACCATGCACACCAGCAGCGCCACGCCCTGACGGCTGATGGACAGCAGGAACGCGGGCATGGCCTTCCCCGCCGCCTGGAACAGGGTGGTGCACACCAAAATCACGCCCATCAGCGGCATGGTCACCACCATGCACCGGAGGATGCTTCCGCCGGCCTGCACCACCGCCGGATCCTGCATAAAACAGCGGATGATCCAGGGCGCGCCAACCAGAAAGATCACGGTCATGACCAGGGAGAAGCACAGCTCCACCAGCACATCGAACCGGAGGATCCCCCGGAGCCGCTCTCGATCTCCCGCGCCGTAGTTATAGCCCAGCAGAGGCTGGGCCCCGAAGGCGAAGCCCACCATAATGAGCATCACGATCATGTTGACCTTCAGTGCGATGCCCAGGGCCGCCACCTGCTCGGTACCGTAGGGCAGCAGAAAGCGATTGGTAAGGGTCATGGCAAAGCTCTGGGTGAGGTTGGTGATGGAGGCGGGCAGACCGATGGTCAGGATTTCCCGGAGCTCTCCCCCCTGGACGCCCACATCCCGGGGCCGCAGGGAGAGATTTTGGCTTTTTTTGAGAAGCAGGAGGATAAACAGCGCCGAAGACACCACATTGCTGAGCACCGTGGCCAGGGCCGCGCCGCCTGCCCCCATGCTGAGCAGGAAGATGAAGATGGGATCCAGCACAATGTTCACCAGAGCACCAACCACGGAGCCCGCCATGGAGGCCATGGCCAGGCCCTCGGTGCGGAGGATGTTGCTGGGCACCAAGGTGAAGATAATGGCCGGAGCGCCCAGGGCCAGGTAGCTGTAATAGGCCACAGCGCTGTCCATGGTGTCCTCCTTGGCCCCCAGCAGCCCCAGAATGGGCCCCCGGAACAGCAGCATCAGGATCGCCACCAGCACGCCCCAGAGGATCGCCCCATAGCAGCAGAAGGCGCTGACGTGCTTCACCCGGTCTTTCTGTCCCTGGCCCAGAAGCCGCGAGATCAGCGAGCTGCCGCCCAGGCCAAAGATATCGCCCATGGCCACCATCAGTGTAAAAATCGGCGCGCAGAGGCTCACCCCCGCCACCAGGGCCGTGTCCTGGGTCTGGGCGATGAACCAGGTGTCCACCATGTTGTACACCAGCGACACCAGCATACCCATGACCACCGGCAGCGCCAGCTTGAAATAGGCCCGGGGAATGGGCGCCCGGGCGAAAAGTTCCTGTTCCATGAATTCTAGTTCCTTTCCAGCTTTGATTTCTGGAATGATTCTAGCATAAATCCTTGCATTTTGTTGTGACATATGTCACAATAGAGGCAAAAGGAGGGGTAATGATGCGTACCATAAAGGATCCCGCGCGGCTAAAATCGCTGCTGGAGCGGCACCGGATCCCGGCGCTGTTCGCCACGCAGGATCTGACGTTTTCCCTGCTGGAATTTCAGGCTGGGGAGTTTCTGACCTCCCCCAATCAGGAGACCCGCTGGCTGCTGTTTCTGGTGCGGGGCACCGTGAGCATCCGCTCCATCCGCAGCGACGGCAGCGAATACCTTCTGACCTCCGATGACCGTTTTTCCATGCTGGGAGACGTGGAATTCGTCACCGACAAGCATCCGTCCTTCTGGGCCCAGGCATCTACGGACGTGCTGACCCTGGGGCTGCCCCTGGGCCGCTACCGGGCGAAATTGGAGCAGGATGTGCCGTTCCTCCATTTTCTCCTGTCCTCCCTGGCGGAGAAGCTGGAGGCCTCCACCAACGACGAGGCCCGGAACGATCCCCTGGAGGCGCGGCTGCTGCGGCTCATGGAGCTCCGGTGCCCGGAGGGAGTGCTCGCGAACATCGGGCAGACCGCCGCACTGCTTCATTGCAGCCAGCGGCAGCTCCAACGGGTGCTGCGAAGGTGCTGTGAGGAGGGGGTGCTGGTGAAGGTCGGGAAGGGACGGTATCGGAGGGTATAGGTTCAAAATAACAGAGCCCGCAAAAAGCAGCCGATCCGAATTGGACTGGCTGCGTTTTGCTATTTCTTGTTCTGTTGGCGCTTCCGCACCCCAAAGAAAATGATTTCCTCCAATATGCCCAGCAGAATGGCGGGGATGATGAGATCCGCAACGTTCAGGCAGTAGAGCGCCAGGGCGACCAGGTAGAGGACTGGGAAGACCATAACCTGTACCCGCCAGGCGAGGGGCCAGGGCGTGCCCTTTTTCTCCTCCAGCTTGGGCTTTAGGCAGGCTGCCAGCACCAGCAGTATCCCCAGCGCGATCATTAACACTCTGTCCTCCATGGCGACTCCCCCCTTTACTCCGCTATTCTACCACATCCGCCGCCGCTCTGCAATATTTCGTCCAGATCTCGAAAAATACTTGCAGCTTTCCGTAAAAATCAGTATAATGAGCTTAGAATTCATCCGGGAGGCGCCTTATGGAACGCATTGACAAGACCAACTACTATCTCGATATCGCCCAGACCGTGCTGGAGCGCTCCACCTGCCGCCGCAGGCACTACGGCGCGATTATCGTCCGCAACGACGAGATCATCGCCACCGGCTACAACGGCGCGCCCAGGGGCCGCATCAACTGCGACGAGCTGGGGTACTGCGTCCGGGAACAGCTGGCGATCCCCAGCGGCGAGCGCTATGAGCTCTGCCGGTCTGTCCACGCCGAGGCCAACGCCATTATCTCCGCCTCCCGCCGGGAGTGCATCGGGGCGACATTGTACCTCTGCGGAAGAGACGCTTCCACCGGGGAACTGCTCCGGGATACCACATCCTGCTCCATGTGCCGCCGGAATATTATCAACGCGGGCATCGAGAAGGTCATCATCCGTAATACCCCCACGGAGTACACGGTGGTGGATGTGGAGGAGTGGGTGAAGAACGACGAATCCATTGCCGGAATCAGCTGCGGCGTGAAAAAATGACGGGGATTTCGCCGTTTTACAAAATTCGCTCTTGCATTTTCCTTGATTTGTGCTATAATAACTTCTGCAAAAAAGATATGCGCCAGTGGCTCAATGGATAGAGCATCGGATTCCGGTTCCGAGGGTTGGGGGTTCGAGTCC
>CAKTEB010000103.1 GCA_934546685.1 uncultured Oscillospiraceae bacterium | reverse complement strand
GACCGGGCGCGTAGGTGTTGTAGCAGAGCTCCGTGGGATCGAGGCTTGGGATCAAAAGAGAAGTGAGACTGGGAAGTGTGTTCTGGCCGCTCCGTCCGCCCAGGGCCAGCGCTGCCGGGAGCAGCAGACACCCTGCCAGCAGTACCCCAATCAGCAGATCCAGCAGGAACTGGAGATACCCGAGCTTCCAATTCCGATGCGCACAGATGGTGCCGTAGAGCCCCAAGACCAGCAGCCCGCCCACACTGAAATAGAAGCTGGTCATGCACATGAGAAAAATGCTGACTGTCACCAGCCCGCTTTTATGCCTTTCCCAGTACCGATCCACGCCCATGAGCCCCAGCAGTAGAAATGGCATATAGTCCACGAACATGATGTGCCGGTAGCTGTGAAAGATCATAGGCCCCGCAAGAAGCAGCATCATCGCCGCAGCGATAGAGATAGGCGCGTCATAGCCCTTTCCACGGAGCCAGTGATACATGAGAAGCACTGAGGCCAGCAGACACAGCGCCATGACCACCTGCAAATACTGATACATGGGCACTGCGGGCAGAAGATAGGAGGGCAGGACCAGCGGATTCAGCAGCCCGTAATAGACAAAGTGGAAGATGTTCTGTCCGCCGCCCAAATTCGGGGCAAACTGGGGAATCAGCTGGCCGGTCTCGTAGAACAGCTGACGGAAATAGTCCGGGAAGACGCTGTGCTGGCTGAGATAGTCCACGCTGGAGGCCAGGGCCCCGTGCCGCAGAACAAAGAGCCACAGGCACAGTGTAGTTGCCAGCACTAAAAACAGATCAGGAATCAGAACTTTGACGCGCTTCATGACTGGCCTCCCGGAGAATGTAGATGGGCCGATGCTTGCCCTCTAAGTATGTTTTGGACAGGTACTGTCCAATGATCCCGCTGCAAAGGAGCTGCACACCGCTGACCAGAAACACGATGCAGGCCATGGAGGGCCAGCCCGCCACAGGATCGCCCCAGATCAGCGTCCGAATGACGATCAGAATAATGGCCAGCAGGGACAGCACACAGAAGGTGCCGCCCAATATCGTCGCCAGGGACAGCGGGGCCACGGAGAAATCTGTGATGCCGTCCAGAGCGTAGGAGAAAAGCTGCTTGAGGCTCCATTTGGTGGAGCCCGCGGAACGCTCCACGTTTTCGTATGAGAGATATTCTGTGCGGAAGCCTACCCAGCCAAAGATACCCTTGGAGAATCGGTTGTATTCCCCCAATTCCAGAATCGCGTCCACCATATTCCTGCGCATGAGCCGGAAATCCCGGACGCCGGGGAGCATGGGGGTGTCAGTAAAATGGTTGATGACCCGATAGAAGGCGTCGGAGAGCTTGGAGCGGAGCCAGGGCTCACCCTGGCGGTCCTTCCGACAGGCGGCGACGCAGTCCAGCGGCTCCTGCTGGAGCCGCCGGTACATCTCCGGCAGCAGGGAAGGAGGATCCTGGAGATCCACGTCCATCACGGCTACATAATCGCCCTCAGCGTGCTGGAGGCCCGCGTACAGGGCCGCTTCCTTGCCGAAGTTTCGGGAAAAGCTCAGATATTGACAGCGGTCGTCCTTTCCGCGGATGTCCTTTAGCAGGGGAAGTGTGCCGTCGGTGGAGCCGTCGTCCACAAAGATCAGCTGCCACCGGACTGGCAGCGTCTCTAAAATGGGCTCCATGGCCGGAAGAAACAGGGGCAGGGCATCCTCCTCATTGTAGCAGGGGACAATGACAGATATGGTTTCCATGGGATCTACTCCTTCAAAATCACATGCCCCTATGGTAGCAGAAAAAAGATAGAGATGGATAAAAAGAATCCTTAAACTTCATTAAGAACCGCGAGCGGCATCTTAAAAAATCAGGGCCGGAGCAGAAGGCTCCGGCCCTGACAGGTGTATTTTGCTGAAATTAAGCGGTATAGACCAGCTTGCCGCCGGAGGGGAGGGTGACAGCCTCACCGGTACCCTTGACCGTTACGGTAACGCCCGCCGCGGCGTCGAGGCCCTGGGCGGAGCCCACCAGCGTGATCTCGGAATCCTTGGTGGCGGTGAAGGTGCTGCCCTCGGTGAGCTGGAGCTGGGGGTAGCCCGTGATGCCGCCGGTGACGGTGGTATCCACCAGGTTCAGGCAGGTTTTGCGCTCGGGATCCTGGCATAGAAAATCACCCAGTACCTCCATGGACTCCATGCACAGCTGTACGCCGTAATCATCAGCCTCGTGGCTGCGAGTCTGATAATAGAAGGTGTCGTCGGTGAGCATGGTTTCCAGGATCACGCCGTTTTCGGCGATGATCCGGCAGTCCTTGAGATACATATCCACGTTGGTAGACTTGCAGCGGAACATGGTTCCGGCGGAGGTCAGATCCGTGCGCTCCATGCGGACGGTACCGATGTCCTCCAGGTCGTGCATGCCGCCGTGGAGCAGGAAGCCGTAGCCCTTGCAGGTGCCGGCGGTATCCCGGAGCACCACGGAGGAGTTGCCGTCCTGAATGCCGAAGATGTTGCCGGAGGACATGGTGCACCGGTTCAGCACCACATGGCAGCCGTTGTCAGAATAGATGCAGTAGCCGTTCCCGCCCATATCGATGGAGGAATCGTTGGCCTCCAGGTAGACATAGCCGCCGGAGGAATCCGTGGACAGGGCCGCCCAGGCCTCGCCGTAGATCTTGCAGTCATAGAAATAGCTCTCGGAATTGTCCATAGACAGGTGGGTGCGGCAGCTGCCGCCCAGGCCCAGGGGAGCAGGGGGTTCCATCATGCCGGGGCCGATGACCGGAACATAGCCCTCGGGCAGAGGGCCGTCGTTGCAGGTGAGCTCCGCGCCGAAGACCTTCAGGGTCGCGCCGGTGGTGGCGATGGTGGCGGCCCGGGTGGAGCCGTTGGTGACGATCCTGCCGCCCCGGATATCCACCTTGGCACCGGATTCGGCCAGCACCGCGGCGCCCTTGCAGGTGAAGTCGCTGCAGCCGCAGCCGGACAGGGTGATGTCGGGCTCCAGAATGACGCTGGTGCCGCCCTCCACCACTACGGCGTTGAGCTCCGGCATGTCACTCTCCAGCTTCAGGGAGAGCACATTTCCGGAATCGGAAACTTCGGCGGTGTAATCACAGAGGCCGGAACGGGCGGTGTTGACCTGGCCCTCGGTGAGCCAAAGGGCGGCTTGCTCCTGCTCCGGATGGGCGAAGGGGGGACGGTTATTCTTGGCCAGGGGATTCCGGCCGCAGATAAAGCTGGTATGTTCATTGAGATTTGCCATGTGATGATCTCCTTTCAGAAAGGGGGATAGCTTCTGGTATTATGGTAGCAGAACATTTTTACTTCGTCAACGAATAATGATGCATAATTTGCTGCCGCAGCAAATTTATTTGTATTCCATCCCGCCAAGAATGCTGCCGGAATTAGAATTGGTCTGAAAGATGGCCGGTGTTATAATGAGAAAAAGCGGAGATCTGGTCTCCGTACCATGGGAGGAATGAATCATGAAGAAGACAAAGCTCACAGCGGCTCTGTTATCCGCAGCACTGGTCCTGGGGCTCACCGGCTGCGGCGGGGTCCAACAGGAAAACGAATCTGCGCCCACAGTGTCAGAGGCCCCGGCCCAGGAGATGGCGGCAGTATCGGCAGCACCCGCAACATCAGCGGCGGAGGTATCCGCGGAGGAGCCCCAGTCCAGTGCGGAGGCCCAGCCGGAGGTGGATTACAATGCGCTGGTGGCGGGCTATGACGTAAATCTAGATGCCCTGAAATTCGATGATTCCGCCTGGATCTATGACCAGGACAACGATATTTATTATCAGCTGGGCGTTCGGTACTGCTCCGATCCCGCGGCGCTGGATTATGAGACCCTGGCACTGGTGGTGCCCGGGGCCTATCTGGAGGGCACCGACAATGGCGACGGCACCTATACCTGCATCGTCAATGAGCAGGGGAACGTGAACGGATTTACTGCGGCCACGGCCCCCATGATTATGCCGGTGAATACCGCTGGCTATTCCGCCCAGGCAGCGGCCACCTCCTATACCTACAGCGCCGTGTCCGCCTATACGGACGCGGGATACATCTATGTCTACTCCGGATGCCGTGGCAGAAGCAACGGCTACAATGACGACGGTACCCTGGACTATGCGGGCGGCGCGCCCTGGGGCGTCACGGATCTCAAGGCGGCGGTGCGGTATCTGCGGCTCAACGACGCCCTGATCCCCGGCGACTCGGATGCCATCTTCGCCTGCGGCCACAGCGGCGGCGGAGCCCAGAGCGCCGTACTGGGTGCCAGCGGCGACAACAGCCTGTATTTTGACTATCTGGCTTCCATTGGTGCGGCCATGTACGATGAAAACGGCGACTATATCAGCGATGCCATCTGCGGCGCCATGTGCTGGTGTCCCATTACATCTCTCGACTATGCCGACGAGGCCTATGAGTGGAACATGGGGCAGTATATGGATTCCGGCACCCGGGCCGAGGGCACCTGGACAAGGTCTATGTCCCAGGACCTGGCGGCGGCCTACGGAGAGTATCTCAATGCCCTGGGGCTCAAGGACGAAAACGGCAATGTCCTGACCTTGGAGGAGAGCCAGAATGGGATCTACGCCTCCGGCAGCTATTACGACTATGTGCTGGGGCAGATCGAAACTTCCCTCAACAATTTCCTGGAGGATACGGAGTTCCCCTATACCCCCAGCAGCTCCATGATGGCTGACGGCGGCTTTGGCCCCGGTGCGGGCGGCCCGCCCAGCGACGGCGGCCCCATGCCTTGGCTCACCGGGGATTCGGACACCGAGACTGTCACCTATGAGACACCCGAGGACTATATCGCCTCCCTCAATGAGGAGGAGCAGTGGGTGACCTATGACAGCGAGACCGGCAGGGCCCATGTGGAGAGCATCGCCGCCTTTGCACGGCAGGTGAAGAACGCCACCAAGAACGTGGGGGCCTTTGACGATCTGGATCGCAGCCAGGCGGAGAACTATGTCTTCGGCGACAGCCAGAACGATTCTCTGCATTTTGATGTGACCATGGCGACTCTGCTGGAACAGAACCAGGACAAGTATGCGGAATTCTCCGATTTTGACGCCCAGTATGTGACGGATTATCAGGAGTACAAGGATTCCGTAGACGACTGGGGCAGCGACAGCGTGACCCGGCAGAATATGTATAACCCCATGTACTTCCTGTCTGATTACTATGAGGGCTGCGGCAGCTCCACGGTTGCGCCCCATTGGCGGATCCACACGGGCATCACCCAGGGGGATACGGCTCTGACGGTGGAGATGAACCTGGCGCTGGCACTCCGGCAGAACGACCAGGTAGAGGATGTGGACTTCCAGACCGTCTGGGGCCAGGGCCACACCATGGCCGAACGCACCGGCTCCGGAGAGGAGAACTTCATCGCCTGGGTGGCGGAGTGCGTCAAATAAATGCTGCAATATTGGCCCCGCTTCTGCGGGGCCTTTTGTATAAGCGGCCCTTGACCTGGGGGCGCTGCGGAATTATAATAAGAAAAAAAGAATTCCGCTCTTTGACGGAAAATGGAGGTAGATCATTATGCTGCTTACATGCCCTGAATGCCAGAACAAGGTATCCGACCAGGCGGAGGCCTGCCCCAAGTGCGGCTATCCTGTCAAGAAGATTCTGGAGCGGATGCGTATTTTTGTATTTGACCACGAGACCATGACCGGTAAGACCCCGTCTGACGATACGGCCATTGAGATCGCCGAGGAATTCTATGGCGAGCTGCTGGCTTCCGGCGACGGACGGGTCTGGAATTCCGGCGGCCAGGTGGTGGCGGAGTTTAAGTATAAGTAAAGCGTTTTTTCGGCCCTTTCCCGGCACTCTAAAAAGATTTCGAGAAAAATCGAAAAAATGAAAAATTGTGCTTGACAATCCGGAAGTCCTGTAGTATTATATTGGAGCGCTCAGGAGAGCGGCCCAAAATCCGGGTGTGGCGAAGTTTGGTATCGCGCTTGAATGGGGTTCAAGAGGCCCCGAGTTCGAATCTCGGCACTCGGACCAATAAAACCGTCTTGCATTTGCAGGACGGTTTTTTGTTATACCCGATGACCCCAATACTGAATAATTCTGGGCAGTCCTGGAAACAATATTCCCAGCACGGCATAGACTGTGAATCTAAGAATCGTAACGGAGTGAATTTCCATGGACAGCAGTGTTAGACGCGGGGACATTTTCTATGCGGACCTGAGCCCGGTGGTGGGCAGTGAGCAGGGAGGATGCCGCCCGGTACTGATCATACAGAACAATATGGGCAACAAGCACAGCCCCACCGTGATCGCGGCGGCCATTACATCTCAGATGAATAAAGCGAGGCTCCCTACGCACATCGAGCTTGTGGGCCCTACCGTGGGCCTTACCAAGAATTCGGTGGTATTGCTGGAGCAGGTGCGCACCATCGATAAAAAGCGCCTCAGGGAGCACATGGGCCACCTGGATGAGACCATGATGAACAAGGTGGACGACGCCATCGCCGTGAGCTTCGGCC
>CAKTEB010000102.1 GCA_934546685.1 uncultured Oscillospiraceae bacterium | reverse complement strand
TGAGGTACGGGCGGATAAAGCATCATAGTGATTCCTCCATTTTTAACAGATCAGTCTGTCGCTCAGCGCGGAGCTTTTCCGCGGTGAGGATACTGTCGATTTTACTTACGGCGTGCTCAGGGGTATCGTTGAGCACAATATAGTCATAGTGGACCGCCATTTCATATTCCCAGCGGGCCTTTTTCAGGCGGCGCTCCATGTCGGCCTCATTGGTATCGCCCCGGCCCCGCAGGCGCTTTTCGATCATGGAAAAGCTGGGTGCTACCAGGAAGATCAGCACCGCGTCAGGACATTTCTCCCGGAGCTGCATGGCACCCTGGACGTCGATGTCCATGATGACGTCGATGCCCTGGCCCAGCCGCCGCTCCACCGGCTCTCTGGGGGTTCCGTAGCAGTTGCCGGCATACTCGGCATGCTCAAAGAACTCATCCCGCTGGATCATCGCATCAAATTCCTGAGGTGTTTTGAAAAAGTAGGTGACACCCTCCATATCTCCCTCCCGCATATGGCGGGTGGTGGCGGACACGGAAAAATACATATCTGGGTGCAGGGCCCGCATGCCTTCAATGGCAGTGGATTTTCCCACACCTGAGGGGCCGGATATGACCAGCAGCTTTCCCCTCTGCATCTAGGATCCCTCCTCGGCTTCCGGCTCAATCTCCACACCGGCACGATGGGCAATGGTCTCCGGGGCCAGGCCGGACAGCACGACGTGATCGGTATCCATCACCAGTACCGCCCTGGTTTTCCGGCCGCAGCTGGCATCGATGAGCATGCCGCGATCCCGGGCCTCCTGCACCAGCCGCTTGATGGGTGCGGCATCCGGAGACACCACCGCCAAAAGCCGCTGGGCTGAGATCATATTTCCAAAGCCGATGTTCATGAGCTTCATGATTGACTCCTATTTGTTACTCGATATTCTGGATCTGCTCTCGGATCTTCTCCAGCTCCGATTTGATGTTCACCACATTCCGGGCCTGCTCCACATCGTTGCCCTTGGAGCCGATGGTGTTGGCCTCCCGGTTCATCTCCTGCATCAGGAAATCCAGCTTTCGGCCAATGACGCCGCCCTCACTGAGCATGCTCTGGAGCTGATCCACATGGCTCCGGAGCCGGACGGTCTCCTCATCCACGGCCACCTTATCTGCGTAAATGGCGGCCTCCTGGATGATCCGGGCTTCATCGATCTGCCGGTCTGCCAGCACCTCCTGCATTTTGGCGGTGAGCCGCTCCCGATATGCCTTGACGGTCATGGGAGAGCGCTCCTCCACCCTGGCGACCAGGGTCAGGATGCCCTGGGCCTTTTGCAGGAGATCGGACTTCAGTGCTTCGCCCTCTCTGGTGCGCATGGCGTCAAAAGCGTCAAGGGCCTCCTGCACCACACCGGAGATGGCGGTCTTTACCTCGTTTTCGTCCTGTTCCTGTTTTTCCACCAGAAACACGTCGCTAAACCTGGAAATAGCGGAGGCAGAGATATCATCCCGCGCCCCATAGTCATGGACGATCTGGCGCAGGGCGTCTACATAGCCCTTGGCCACCGGTTCATTGACAGAGATCTTTACATTGTCCGCCCCGGCGGAGTTGATGGTGATGAACACATCCACCTTGCCGCGGGAAATGGACTTCTGAACCTGGCTCTTGACTCCCTCCTCCAGGTAGGCATAGCCTCTGGGGAGCTTTACGCCGCAGTCAAGATACCGGTTGTTGACGGACTTCACCTCAACGGTGATGTCGCCCCCGGAAAAGCTGCCCTGAGCGCGGCCGTAGCCGGTCATACTTTTTATCATGGAGCTCATCCTCTCAGATGAATTATGCAGGGCTTGCAGCGGCCCGGCAATGCAGTCACGCCTGCCGCAGCGCACTCTGCGCGCAATTTTACATTACATGATATTATATCAAACCCCCGCCCGCTTTGCAAGTAAAATTCCGCATTCTCCGCAGTGTCATGGATCTGGGCCATATTTTTACGCGTATTTCTCTGACAATCACCCAATTTCGCACATTCGGGTGCTTCACGTTACAATTTCCTTGCATTTCCGCTCGAATCCAGCACATTTCGTTGAAGCATTGGGCATACCACGAGTTTCAGGAGCTCATCCGGTCAAAACCAAGGAATTCTCTCCCAAAATCGCAGGACTTCTCCAGCGAACTGGTTGTCTTTTGTTTGCATTTTCATCATTTTGTGCTTTTCCTGTACAATTTGTCTTTTCTTATGCTATAATGTCCATATCCACAATTAAGGAGGAATCGCACGAATGAGCGAACCTAAGTTCAAACATCTTCTGGAGCCCCTGAAGATCGGCAACTATGTGCTGAAGAACCGCATGTGTGTCTCCAACTCTCTGCCGCACTTCCTGCAGGGCCCCGAGACCTATCCCGCCGACACGGTCATGGCTCACTATGAGAACAAGGCCAAGAGCGCTGCCATCGTCACCTGCATGGGCATCAACAACTTTACCCATGGCAAGCAGCTGCCCATGAACCTGGACTTCGGTCACTTCCCGGACTATGATCTCTACGACACCAACAGCCAGAACTACCTGCTGCAGCTGGCGGATTCCATCCACTATTATGATTCCATCGCCTGCATGGGTATCTTTGTCGGCCCCCCCTCCGCTTATCCTCTGATGGTGCCCAAGGGCCAGCAGGGCAAGGCGGATCCCTTCTCCCAGAGCAAGAGCCTCAACGCGCCCCCTCCGGCAGAGTTCGACATTATGAAGATTCCCGCCCATGAGGACGCCACCTATTACACCGAGGAGCAGTTCAATCAGATCGCTGACTCCTACGCCGAGCAGGCCGGCATCCTGAAGATGCTGGACTTCGACATGATCTCCATTCACATGTGCTATCGTGCTAACCTGCCCGCCAGAATGTTCTCCCCCCTGACCAACCACCGTACCGACAAGTTCGGCGGCTCCCTGGAGAACCGTATGCGCTTCCCTCTGATGATCCTGGAGCGCGTCCGCCAGAAGGTCGGCAAGAACATGCTCATCGAGATCCAGTGGTCTGCTGACGACCTGGAGGGCGGCTACACCCTGGAGGAGTCCGCCGCGTTCCTGAACGAGGCCAAGAAGTACATCGACATCGTTCAGCTCCGCGCCAACGAGGTAGACCACGCTCATCCCATCGGCTTTGAGCTGGATGAGACTCCCTTCCTGAAGTTCGGCGAGTATATGAAGAAGAACGTGCCCGGTCTGGTCATCGGCGTGATCGGCGGCTTCCACTACCCCGCCACCTGCGACAAGGCCATTGCCGAGGGCAAGGCTGATATCATCTACGCAGCCCGTGCTTACATCTCCAACAACGACTACGGCCAGCTGGTGCTGGAGGGCCGTGACGACGACATCGTTCCCTGCCTGCGCTGCAACAAGTGCCACGGCCGCGGCGCCAACGACCCCTTCGTTTCCGTATGTTCCGTGAACCCCTGCATCGGTCTCGAGCAGAAGGTCGCTCGGATGCAGGTTCCCACCAAGGGCGGCAAGAAGGTCGCCATCATCGGCGGCGGCCCCGTGGCCATGCGCTGCGCCATGTATCTCCAGGATCGCGGCCATACGCCCGTGATCTATGAGAAAGGCCCCCAGCTGGGCGGCGCTATCATCCACGCTGACTACGCGGAGTTCAAGTGGCCCCTGCGGGACTTCAAGAACTTCCTGATCCATCAGATGGACAAGCGCGGCATTGAGGTGCACCTGAACACCGAGGCTACCCCCGAAATGATCAAGGCTCTGGACTACGACGTGGTCATCGCCGCCACCGGCGCAACCCCCATGGTCCTGCCCATTCCCGGCGCAGATCCCGAGAAGCTGTTCTTCGCCCAGGAGACCTTCGCTCATCCCGAGAAGCTGGGCGAGAACGTGGTCGTCATCGGCGGCGGCGAGGTCGGCGTTGAGATCGGCATCTACCTGAGCCGCAAGGGCCACAAGGCCTCCGTGCTGGAGATGCGTGACCGTCTGGCCGCTGACTCCACTGCCATCCACTACTACTCCATGCTGGAGGAGGCCTGGGAGGCTGAGCCCAACTTCACCGGCATCACCGGCGCCCGCGTGGCCGCCATCAAGGACGGCGCAGTGGAGTACATCGACAAGGACGGCAACACCCAGTCCGTTCCCGCCGACTCCGTGGTCATGTCCGCCGGCATGCGTCCCAACAAGGATCTGGCTCTGAGCTTCTACGGCTGCGCCAAGGAGTTCTACATGATCGGCGACTGCAAGAAGGCCGCCACCATTCAGCAGGGTATGCGTTCCGCTTACTCCACTGCAATGCGGATCTAATTCACAGGATACGCAAATCTCCCGCCGAGGCTTCGGCGGGAGATTTTTTCACGGCTCCATCTCGAATTTACGAAAAAATCCCGGTGCGAAATGCACCGGGATCTTTCATTCCAAAAGGAAAAATTAGAATGCGTTGTACCAGTCGGGCTCGTTGGAGTGCTCGAACACATAGGGGTTCTCGATCTCGCCGGACTCAACCTTCTTGAACCACTCGCCAGCGTTCTTAGCCATGTTAGCCCAGGACTCGAGGGTCTGAGGAGCCTCCATGTCCTTGGTAGCGTAACGGTAGTCGTTAACGCGGGAGATGTACTTCTCATCCTGCTGAGCGGAGTTCTCGTCGCCCAGGGTGCCCTCTGCGATACGCAGCAGGGAGCCGTACTGCTCGGAAACAGTGTGCAGCTTCAGATCCTCAACGAAGAGCTTCTTCAGAGGACGCTTAGCCAGGTTGGCCATGATGCAGCGGTTCTCATAGGGCATACGCTTCCACATACGGGCGATCTCCCATGCACGCTCAACAGCCTTACCCTTCTCAACTACCTCGGAGACCATGCCCCAATCCAGCATCTGCTGAGCAGTGAACTGACGGGTGGTCATCATGTAGTAGTTGCCGCGCTTGGTGCCCAGGAAATGCTGAGCCATCAGGCCCATGCCGTCGCCGGGAACCAGGCCGCCCTGAGCATGGGGAACCTCGATCTTGGTGTCCTCAGTTACGATGGTAACGTCGCACAGGAAAGCGGAATCCCAGTGGAAGCCGGGGCCGGGCATAGCGCCGATGGTGGGAACATCAATATCGAACACCATGTTCTTGATCAGGTTGGTGTCGTCGAAGTACTGATGCTGGAAACGCTGAGTGGGCAGCTCGGAGTAGGTCTCCCAGCCGTTAGCGTCGGACTCGATCATCCAGTTGTCGCCGATGTGGGTGAAGATGATGATCTCGTTCTTCCAGTCCATGGACAGGATACGGGTCAGCTGGCTGATAGCACGATGGGACATGCCGGAATGATGCATGGGGCCGTCGTTGGTCTTCCAGGTGATCTGGAGAATACCGTCCTCACGCTTCATCTCTGCGAAATCCTTGAACCACTCTTTGTACTCGTCAAACTCGGGGAGCTTGACGTAAGGAGCCAAAGGCTGTGCCATAGTTAATTCCTCCTAAAATGTGAATAATAAATTTAATAAACCTCAAAATGAGGATTTATCCAACAGAAAACCGGCGAAATTTCACCGGATGCGCCCCGCCTGGGGACATCTTCATTATAACGGAATGTTCAACGGATTGCTTGTTTGATCCCGCAAAATGAAGGGTCGATTTTGTTTGATTTGACAAGCGTCTGTTGTGGACGTTTCCCAAACCCAACGCTTTAATAATAGCAACATTCCATCAGAATGTCAAGAGCTTCGTAGCCTTCCCGGCTTTCTCGACACCCATGCAAGAAAAGGGGGGCCGCCGCATAACGCGCCGGCCTCCCCTGCCATTACTTTTTCTTGGTATAGGTGTTGTCGTTGTCCAGGGTCGCGTAGGGCTCAGGCCACGGCACAGTATTCTGAACAGTCTGGGTGACGCTCCAGTTGTTGTGCAGAGGGCCCTGATCCTCGCAGTCGGGCATGGTTCTCAGGCCGCCGGGGCCAGGACCACCAGGGCCGCCGGGGCCGCCAGGGCCGCCAGGACCGCCGCCAGGGCCACCGGGGCCGCCGCCAGGGCCGCCAGGGCCGCCAGGGCCGCCAGGGCCGCCCTTGGTCTTGAGATAGTTCTCCATGCCGGGGTTGCCGGCGTCGCAGCCGATGCCCATATCCGGGCAGACCTGCTCATGGAGGAACAGCCAGCAGCCGTCTTCAAAGATAAAGTCGGCGCCATAGCGCTCCCACAGGCCGCTGCAGCGGCGCTTGCCACTGTCGCTGACGGCGCTGGAGATCAGGCCGGGGGTTAGGAAGAAGGCCCGGGCAGTCTTGCCGTCGTCGGCTACCTCAACGATATCGGTGGCCAGGGTGTGGAGAGACAGTTCCATGAGAGGACGGATATCAAAGCCGCCGATCTCCGGCATGGCCTCGTAGGCCCCCTGGAAGCGCTGAGTTGCCTTTACATCATAAAGGGTAACGGAGCCGTTCCACACGGACTTAAAGCCCCGCATGCGCCCGAAGGCATGGGCCCAGCTCACGTCCTCATCCTGGGACCAGATCTGGCTCCACTCCTCTGTGGCGAAAGCCCGGGCATGGAGATAAGTATGGGTTGCATGGACGAACTCCGCCTCCTGAGTGGCCGCGCAGTTCCAAATTCTCTGGCTGAGGCTCAGTTCTCTGTTCATAC
>CAKTEB010000101.1 GCA_934546685.1 uncultured Oscillospiraceae bacterium | reverse complement strand
GAGCTCTCTATCACGGAGCCGCCGAACCGCGCCGGTTGCCAGATAGCCGATCCGCATATAAAAGGGCTCAAGCTCCCGGGTCGTCTCCACCCGGGAATGCTGCATTCCCAGCTGGGAGGCCTTGTAATCCAGCACCTTCACCAGGCCGTCGCCGATTCCCTGGCGGCGGTACTTTTTCAGCACACAGATCCGGCTGAGCCGGGCCATGCCCACACCGTCGTAGGAAATGCGGCCCGTGGCCACCGGTACGTCATTGAGCAGCAGCACAAGATGGTAGGCGTAGGCGTCTATAACGTCCTGATCCTCCTGCTGAGAAAAGCCCAGCTCCTGCTGAAATACCTGCTGCCGGATCTCATGGGGGACTGTCAAGTCCTCCCCGGGCCGCAGCCACATGGATGTGATCATCCTTGATTGCCTCCTTATAAATAGCGCTCCAGGGTCACAGAAATGCGCCCCTTTTTTGTGGTGCCGCCCACATTTGTAACCTTGAGCTTTCCCAGCCCCCGAGCGGAGATCACAGCCCCCTCCGACACCTCACGGTCCGCCTTGGTCACAGGCAGGTGATCCACCTGGACCTTTCCGGCGGAGATATAGCTCTGGGCCTTGCTTCGGCCCATGGAGAAGCCGGAGGCCATGACGCTGTCCAGCCGCAGAGACGCCACGGTATCCTTGATGACCTTGGTCTTCTGCTCTGGTACAACTACTTCTTGCAGCGGGATCTCCGTTACAGTGACCCGGGCCCTGCCGATGCTTCCGATATTGTCCTGGAGGTACCGGGCCATCTCCCGGAGCACCAGGAAATCACAGCTTTCCTTCCCTACAAAGATATCCCCCAGCACCTCCCGGCGAATTCCCTCTGCCAAAATTCCGCCTAAGAAATCCCGGTGCTCTAAATGGTCGTAGGCAGAGATCTTGGCCCGGAGCGCCGCCACGGGGCCGTCCTCGCTCAGTAGGAAGTCCTCCGGCTCGTAGTAATCCGGGATATAGCAGAGCACCTGCCGCTCTGCGCCGACTACGCCCCCGAAGGCATGGATGCCGGATACCCCCGCCTGCTGGAGCATCCGCTCTGCCAGGAGTTGCTCCCGCCCGGTGAGAAACGAGGTGGAGGCTGGGATGTTCCGCCGCTCTCCCGCGGTGAGCCGGTCATAGATCTTGGCCAGGAGGATCGTATCCTCCTGGGTGTCCGCCAGGGCGGAAATGAGTTTTTGTTTGTCCATGATAGCGATATCATCCTCATGAAAGTGATCGAATAAAATTCTGTCCGGTGGGCAGAATGAAATCTTCGCCAAGGTCAGATGAAATTCGTCGGCATGGCCGCCGAGTGAACTAAAATCCACCATCGTCCTCAGGCGATTTTCATCCGCTTAAGCGGATTTCATATTGCGAGGCAATATTTCACCCACTCAGAGGGTGGATTTCATTGAAAAAAGCAGCCGGCAGGCTGCTTTTTCTGGTGCCGGTGGTGGGACTCGAACCCACACGGTGTTGCCACCAACGGATTTTGAGTCCGTCACGTCTACCATTCCATCACACCGGCAGATGTGTGAATTGTTTGTTCATTATAATACGCCCCGGCGCAAAATGCAAGGGCCATTTGTGCCTTTCCTACAATTTTCTGATTTTTGAGGAGATGAGACCGGAAGATTTGTGGAATTTTTGTGGAATCGCCCCCAAATTAGTAGTGGAATTTTGCAAATTGTGTGCTATAATAGACGAGCATGGAAGAAACCATGCCTTATAGCAAAGTATTCCGTAACGGAATAAATATTGATTAGGAGGAAATTCCCCATGGCTACACCTGTTGTTGTTGCATACGGCAGAACCCCTTGCTGCCGCGCTCGTAAGGGCGGACTGGCCGACATGCATCCCATTGATTACGCTGCTCAGGCTCTGAAGGGCGTTATCGCAAAGGTTCCTTACATCCAGGAGCATCCCGAGGAGATCGGCGATGTCATCACCGGCTGCGCAATGGCTATCAACGAGCTGAACCTGAACGCTGGCCGTCTGATCGTGAACCGCGCTGAGCTGCCCGACGATGTTCCCGCTCAGACCATCAACCGTTTCTGCTCCTCCGGCCTGCAGGCCATCTCCACTGTTGCCAACGCTATCACCGCTGGCCAGTACAAGATCGGCATCGGCGGCGGCGTCGAGTGCATGACCAAGTGCTTTGGTCCCTTCGACTATGAGAAGTACGGCAACCCCTGGATCCTCGAGAACTATCCCGGCGGCTACATGACCATGGGTCAGACCGCTGAGAACGTTGCCAACGACTACAACATGACCCGTGAAATGATGGACGAGATGGCTCTGACCTCCCACACCCGCGCCGCTAAGGCTCGGAAGGACGGCAAGCTGGCTCCCTCCATTATCCCCGTTGTAAAGCCCGACGGCACCGAGGTTACCTATGATGACGGCATTCTGGCCGACATGGACGGCAATCTGAAGACCTCCATGGAGAAGATGGCTTCCCTGAAGACCTGCTTCGTTCCCGAGGACAAGGGCGGCAAGGTTACCGCTGCTACCTCCTCCCAGACCACTGACGCTGCTTCCTACGTCATCCTGATGGATGAGGTCTACGCTCGTGAGCTGGGCATTAAGCCTATCGCTCGTCTGGTCGACTTCCAGGTTGCTGGCTGCGACGCTACCCGTATGGGCATGGGCCCCGTGTACGCCATTCCCAAGGCGCTGAAGCATGCCGGCTTCCACTCCGTCAAGGACATGGACGTCATCGAGCTCAACGAGGCCTTTGCTTCCCAGGCCCTGGCCTGCGTGAAGAACGTTGTGAACGATCCCTATCTGGACGGCTTCCAGGAGATGTGGGACCAGGCTAAGGTCAACCCCTACGGCGGTGCTATGGCTCTGGGTCATCCCATGGGCGCTACCGGCGCATTCCTGACCTGCAAGGTTCTCGATTACCTCCAGGATCCCGAGACCGCTGGCAAGTATGGCATGGTTACCATGTGCATCGGCGGCGGCATGGGCGCTTGCGGCATCTACGAGCTCTGCAAGTAATTTCCCTTTGCTACCAAATAGGCGCTGCTTCGGCAGCGCCTATTTTTTATCCAGAGGAGGCTTCCTATGTTTTTATGGCATCATCTCAGATCCGAGACCCGGCCTATCCTGATTTACGGCATGGGCAACGGAGCACAGAAGCTCATGGAGCTCTGCGAGGCATATGAGATCCCCATTTCCGCTCTGTTTGTCAGCGACAGCCACGCCCGGGAGGGGCGGTTCCAGGGCTATCCCCTGCTGTCCCGGACGCATGCGGCGGAAACATACCCGGAGGCAGTGGTGCTGCTGGCCTTTGGAACAGACCGTCCGGAGGAGATCCGGGAGATCCTGGCCATGCCGGAGGACTGGACGCTGCGGATCCCGGATATTCCACTGATGGGCGGGACGATTTTGACCGAACACACAATCGCAGAGCGGCAGCAGGAGCTGGAGACCGCTCGGGATCTGCTCTGCGACGAGCATTCCAAGGCGCTGTTTGACTCTCTCCTTGCCTATAAGCTCTCCGGAGATCCCACTCAGCTCATGGCTAATACCACCCCCCGTTCCTCCCTGCTCTCCATGCTCCAGCTGGGCCCGGAGGAGAATTATTTGGATCTGGGCGCCTACCGGGGCGATACCATTGAGGAATTCCTTACGCTGACAAACGGAGTCTACCGGAGCATCACCGCCCTGGAGCCGGACGCCCATAACTTTAAGAAGCTCCAGGAGGCCTACCCCAACCTTCCAAACCTTCTCTGCCTCCCCTATGCCGCCTGGAATCAGGAGGCCCAGCTCAAGTTTACCGGCAAGGGCGGCCGGAACTGCTGCGTTCTGCCGGAGATCTCCGGCCAATACCGGCACATTCGCCAGGTCGGCGCCATCGCCCTGGATTCTCTGGGCCGGGATTTCAGCTACATCAAAATGGACGTGGAGGGCGCAGAGGCCCAGGCCCTGAGCGGACTGGCCAAGACTATCGCTCGGTGCAGGCCCAAAATGCTGGTGTCCGCCTACCATCGCCCGGACGATTTCTGGACGCTGCTGCTGCTGATCCACCGCCTGAATCCCGCATATTGCCTCTATCTCCGCCGGGAGCCCTGCCTTCCTGCCTGGGAGATTCAAATTGCCGCCCTTTGATCCGAAAAATCGTTCCTGATTCGTTGCATTTTTCTCGATTTTATGGTACATTGGTTTTGTAGCAAATCAAACTGGCATATTGTAAATACCGTAAAGCGAGGAGATACCATATGAAAAAGCTGCGAATACTGGTTCTGGCCATGGCAGTGATGCTCATGGCCGCCGTGGTCGGCTATGCCGCGGATGAGACAAGCCCGGACATCACTGTAGTGCGGTCCGCTTCTCTGGAGAATACAACGCTTCTGGCAAATGAAGCCGCTATCACCCCCTACGGCCCCGACAATGGCCTGTCCCTGGTCATCGGCACCAACGTAAACTTCCGCTTCAATATCACTGGCGGCGGCAGCAACTACGGCTGGATGAAGATCTTGGGTGCCGAAGATGATACTGTTTACGATTCCGCCAAGGTTGCTTTGAGCGGCTACTCCCCGCGGAAGATCTGGGAGGTAGCATGGAAGGCTCACACCGCCGCCTATAAGGACGGCAAGCCTCTGCCCCTGGGCAGCTACCGGCTGGTGAGCTATGTGGGCGACAAGGACGGTAATTTGATCGACGGCGAGCAGGTACATACTGCCACCTTTACCGTGGTCTCCAAGGCTGTCCCTCTGACGGAGCTTTCCCTCTACAATACCGCCAATGACAAAACGGTCACGGAAGTAACCCTTTGCCCCGACGAGGACGCCGCCATTCAGATCGGCCCAAAGTTCACCCCTGCCAACGCCACCGGCTATCGGAACCTGGAATATACCACTGAAGATACGGATATCCTGGACATCACCTATATCCAGGGCTACGCGGTGCTGATCCCCAAGAAGGAGGGCATTGCCACCGTTACCCTCACCGCCTCCGATAAGAATCTGGTGACGAACCAGGTGGTGGACACCAAGACCACCCAGCTGAAGGTCACCGTGGCCCATACCATTCAGAGCGGCACTGAGACCGTCCTCAAGGAGCCCACCGCCACCAGAGCCGGTGAGGCCAAGGGCTTCTGCCCTGTCTGCGGCAAGGAGATCACCTATGCCCTCTCCCCGGTGTTCACCGACACGGATCAGGAGTATTATTTCGACGCAGTAGATGATTTCTATGCAAACAAGTTCATCCGGGGCATCTCCGCCACGGAGTTCGGCCCCAATGTGTCCCTGAGCCGCGCCATGGTGGTGACGATCCTCCACCGGATGGAGGGATCCCCTGCCGCCGAAAAGGACGCGCCCTTCACGGATCTGTCCGAGGGCCTCTACTATGTGGAGCCTGTAGCCTGGGCCGCGGAGAACAAGATCGTTGAGGGCATCGGCAACGGCATTTTTGCCCCGGATCAGGCCATTACCCGCCAGGATCTCGCCACCATTCTGCTGCGATACGCCGAGTATAAGAAGCTGGACATCAATGGCAGAGACGATTTGAAGGGCTTCCAGGATACTGACACCATCAGCGATTACGCCAAGAATGCCGTGGCCTGGTGCGTAAAGTCCGGCATCATCAACGGCATACCTCAGAGCGAAAACGAAACCCTGGTGGCTCCCCAGCGCGAAACCCGGCGCTGCGACGCAGTGACCATGCTGTACCGCTTCTGTAAACTGCTCGAGAAGCAGGACGAAAAGACGGAGAAAGCGGAAGATAGCGAGACCAATTCCACCCAGTCCGCCGCACCGAAGGTGACCTAAGTAAGCACTGGCCCGCCGCGATATCAAGCGGCGGGCTTTCTATATATTCGGATTTGGAATGAGTTTTTCATCAATTTGAATTGAAACCATCGCTAATTTCAGCTATAATGTTAGCAAGCTATCAATTCAGGAAGGTGAGTGATTATGGATATTCTGGCATTTCCCGCAGACAAATACACTGTGGACACCCAGACCGTAGACACCAGAGCCGGAAAGGTTCAGGTGGAATATCGGAAGTACGAGCATCTCCAGTATGTGGCAAAGCCCGTAGACGTGGAGTATCAGTCTCTGGACATCTGGGTCCCCACCAAGATCAGCGGCAAGGCCTATGACGCCTCCAACGCGCCGATCTTCTTTGCCATCGATGTGGGCGGTTATATGTCCTGCTCCAATCTGCATCATATGGTCTTTGGACCCCCTCCCGGAGGCCCCGATGGCCCTGGAGGTCCCGGCGGTCCTGGCGGTCCGGGTGGCCCTGGGGGCCCTGGCGGCATGCCCAACGGCGGTTATCTGGGTTTGGGCGGTGAAGAGGGCTCCAGCAGCACCAAGGATCTGGCGCTGGCCTATGGCTTTGTAGTCGTCTGCCCCGGCTGCCGCGGACGGGACAACCAGTTCCCAGACGGCACCTATTACGGAAAGGCCCCCGCCGCCATCGTGGATCTCAAGGCCGCTGTGCGCTATCTGCGGCACAACGCAAAGGTCATGCCCGGTGATCCGGAGAAGATCTTCTCCTCCGGCGGCTCCGCTGGCGGCGCTCTGTCCTGCCTGCTGGCCGCCTCCGGCAACAGCCCCCTCTATGCGCCCTATCTCCAGGCCATCGGCGCCGCGGAGGAACGGGACGACATTCTGGGATCCGCCTCCTACAGCCCCATTACCAACCTGGAGCATGCGGACAGCTCCTATGAATGGCAGTACAGCGCCATCCCCTGTCAGGGATCCTCCGGCGGGCCCATGGGCTTTATCCCCGCCGGTCTGGTGGATCAGTCCCTGTCCCAGGCACTGGCCGAGGAGTTCCCGCCTTATCAGAACAGCCTGGGCCTCACTGGCAGGAACGGCTATGGCCCTGTGACCGCAGATAATCTCAAGGACTATATCCTCAAGGAATTCCTGGTGCCCGCCGCCAACAAGGCCTGGAGCGAATCCGCCCCGGAGCAGCAGCAGCGGTATCTGAAGGAGAACCCCTGGTTCCATCACGACGGCACCACCGCCTCCTTCACCTTCGACGATTTTAATGTCCACTGCGGCAGAATGAAGGGCCTCCCCGCCTTCGACGACTTCCACAAGGCCATGGCCGAGCCCATCCTCTTCGGCACGGAGCACCAGAACTCCCGGCATTTCACGGAGTTCAGCCTCCATCACGATCCCGATGAGACCGCCACGGAGCTGACGGAGGATCTCAAGGCGCTCATTGACTTGATGAACCCCATGTAC
>CAKTEB010000100.1 GCA_934546685.1 uncultured Oscillospiraceae bacterium | reverse complement strand
ACATACTTTGTGTATTTCAAGGTTTTACTAACGCATTTCTGGCGGAAAAGATCCGCCAGAATCCGACGGCGTATTTGCGCGGTGTTGCCCTAAAATTCATTGGAGACATTGATGCGGAACTGCTCCCCCTGGTCCTCACGGTCAATGAAGGCCATGGCATCGTCCCGGTCCCGGCGGAAGAACTCGGCGGTTTTGGACAGGAAAAACAGGGCCGCATCGGTGAGCCGGTTGCCCGGGCGGCGCACCACGCCCATATCCGAGGTGGAGACCTTTTCCCGGAACCGTACCACCGCGATGGGCAGGGTGGGATCCATGCGCCGGAATTTATAGTAGTTGGGCAGGGGAGAGACGGAGATGCCGTGGCCGGAGCCCACCAGGGCGGCCTCCAGCTGGGTGTTGTCGCATTCAAAGTTGATGTGGGGCGTGAAGCCGAATTCCCGGCCCAGCTGGGGGAAGAATTCTCCGTCGTCCCGGCAGTAGTTGCAGATGAGCCGCTGGCCCTCCAGATCCTTGGCGGAGACGGAGCGGGCCTTGGCGAAGGGATGATCTTGATGGACTAGGATCACCCGCTCGCTGGAGAGCATGGGGATATACTCCAGCACCTGGCCCTTCGGTGCGCCGAAATAAAAGCCAAAGTCCGCGTCGTCGGCCATGACCCGGTCATAGACGTCGTGGTTGGAGCAGGTGATCTGCTTGAGCCGCACCAGCTGCGCCGGCTCATAGGCCCCCAGCACGTCGTTGATGAAATCCGTCTGGGTGCTGACCACCCGCAGAAGCTGGCCCTGGGCCTGGGCATCGGCCTGGACAGCCTTGACCCCGGCATTGAGCTCTCCCAGAGCCCGCTGGGCATATTCCAGAAACAGCTTGCCCCTGGGGGTCAGGGAAATTTTGCCTCGGCGGCGGTCAAAGAGCTTGGCCCCCAGATCCTCCTCCAGCCGGGACAGGGAGGTGGACAGGTTGGGCTGACTTACAAACAGGGCCTGGGCGGCCCGGGTGATATTCTCATATTGGGCGATGGTGCAGAAATACTGGAGCTGCAATAAATCCATGGAAAACCCGCCTTTCCGGTCGATGCCGATATTATACCATGGGGCGGCGAAAAGCACAAGCTGGGTATAAACTGGAGGTTATAATGGAAGGGGGAAATCGGAATTTCCCCTTTGGCGAAAAATGTAGTATGATGGAACTACAAAGAATGCGGGGCCATGCCCTGCATAAGGAGGAACCGATATGAAGCCAAACGCCTATCCCCATGTGTTTCAGCCGCTGACCGTTCGGGGGCTGACCCTCAAGAATCGGCTGGAGTATTCCCCTACGGTGGTGCTCAAATGCAACGCCGACGGTACCATGAGCCAGGACATGCTGGACTTTATGGAGTGGCAGGCCCGGACGGGAGCGGGCTGGGTGACCGTGGGCGATACCCCGGTGACCCACGACAATACCTCCCATTGGCTCTGCGAGATGAATGTCTGCGATGACGACTGTATCCACGGCATGAACGCCTTGGTGGAGCAGTGCCGGAAAAGCGGCGCGGAGCTCAGTGCCGAGCTGGCCTATGCGGGCCGGGGAAACCGGGCCCCCAAGAATGGCACGCCCACTGCGGTGGTGTCCGCCGAGCGGCCCCTGGAGCCCGGGGACAATGTACGCACCATGACCCGGGCGGATATGGACTACTTGAAGGGCCGCTATGTGGACTGCGCCCTGCGATGTAAGCACGCGGGGTTCCGCATGGTGATGCTCCACTGCGCCCACAACAACTTCCTGGCCCAGTGGCTGAGCCCGGATTCCAACGTCCGCACCGATGAATACGGCGGCAGCCCGGAAAACCGCCGGAAATACCCCCTGGAGGTCTTAAAGGCTGTCCGGGAGGCGGTGGGAGCGGATATGGTCATCGAGCTCCGGGTCTCCGCCACCGAGGGCATCCCCGGGGGACTGGAGTTTGAGGAATCCCTGGCCTTTATGGAGCTGGCCCAGGAGTATGTGGACATCATGCACATCTCCCAGGGCTCCATCTTCCATCTCTCCGCCCGGTACACCATCCCCACCTACTTCCGGGAGCCCCATAAGCCCCTGAACATCGGCTATTCTGAGATCGTAAAAAAGCATCTGCACATCCCCGTGGCGGTGGTGGGCATGATCACCACCCTCCAGGAGGCCGAGGACATCATCGCCTCCGGCAAGGCGGATATCGTGGCCATGGCTAAGAGCTTCATGGCCGATGGAGATATCGTCCATAAGAGCCTGGCGGGCCATGCGGACAGGGTGCGGCCCTGCACCCGCTGCGACCTCTGCGGCAACGCCAACACATGGGGCACGGCCATGAGCTGCGCGGTGAATCCCCGGTGCGGCATCTACGGCGAGATCGAACAGGTGCCGGAGGCGGAGCGGAAGAACGTCATGGTCATCGGCGGCGGCCCGGCGGGCATGATGGCGGCTCAGATCCTGGAGAAGCGGGGCCATAAGGCCACCCTGTATGAAAAATCTGACCGGTTGGGCGGCCTTTTGAACGACGCGTCCCTGGTGCCCTTTAAGCAGCTCATGCGGGAGTATGTGCAGTGGGATATCCGGGAAACCATGGAATGCGGAGCCAAGGTGGTACTGAATACGGAGGTGACTCCGGCGCTCATTGAACAGGAGAATCCCGATGCCATCATCGTGGCGACAGGCTCAAATTATGTAAATCCGCCTATCCCCGGCATGGAGCGGGCTCTGGCAGTTCGGGACGTGGACAGCCACGCGGTGGAATGCGGTCAGAACGTAGTGGTCTGCGGCGGCGGCATCACAGGTCTTGAATGCGCTCTGGCCCTGGCCATGGAGGGGAAGACAGTCTCCGTGGTGGACATGCTGCCCAGAGACCAGTTCGTCATGGAGATGCCCATTTTCAACAAGGCCGACCTGCTGGCCCAGCTGGAGGAAAGAGGCGTGAAGCTCTGCGGTTCCCAGCGGATCCAGGCCATTGAGAACGGCGTAAGAACCCTGGACGGAAGCGGTCAGGAGCAGTTTTTCCCGGCGGACAGCGTGGTAAACGCCCTAGGCGTGAAGCCCGACGACGCGCTGGGCAAGCTGCTGCTGCAAAAGTACGGCAGCGAGGACGTGGTCCTGGTGGGCGACTGCACCGCCAAGGGCGGGACTTATTACCGGGCCAACCATGAGGCATATGACGCAGCGATGCGTATTTAACACAGTGCGATAACAGAAAGGACGATCCATATGTTTGAAGAGATGAAGGGCAAGACCCTGTTTGTGACCGGCGCGGCCTCCGGCATGGGCCGGGCGGTGGCGGTGCGGTTCGGCAGCTTGGGCTGCAAGGTGGCCGTGGCGGCCAGACGGCCCGATGCCGCCGCCGAGACCGTCAGATTGGTGGAGGAGGCCGGGGGACAGGCCATTTTCGTACCCTGCGACGTGGCCGATGAGGCCTCGGTGAAGGCCGCCATCGACACCACCGTGGAGACCCTCGGCTCCCTGGACTATGCCTTTAACAACGCGGGCTGCGGAGCCGACGGCGTACACATCCCCTTTGCACCGCTTACCGAGGTCACCGAGGCGGACTGGCTCAAGGTCATTGGCACCAACCTCACCGGCATGTTCCACTGCCTCAAATATGAGCTGATCCAGATGAACCGGCAGGGGGGCGGCGCTATTGTGAACACCTCCTCCATCGGCGGCCTGCACATGACCCCGGGCTTCGGCGCCTACGGCCCCTCCAAGGCCGGCGTCATCGCCATCACCCAGACCGCGGCGGTGGAGAACGCTAAAAACGGCATCCGGGTCAACGTGATCTGTCCGGGTCCCACCGACGGCACCAACCTTATGAAGGACAGCCGGGAGTCCGGGGCCCAGGACGTTGATTTCCTGGTGAACAACGTGATCCCCATGGGCAAGCTGGGTACTACCCAGGACGTGGCGGATTCCGTGGTGTTCCTGTGCTCCAGCATGGCCGGGCATATCACCGGCTGCGCCCTGCCGGTCTGCGGCGGCATGCAGATGTAAGGGGGCGGAACCGTGAAATTCCGTTTTGCCCACAACTGCCTGTTTGTATCGGAGCTGGACAGGAGCCTCAAATTCTACGAGGAGGCCCTGGGCCTCACCACCGCCAAGGTCATGCACCCCAGCGACATGGACGCCACCCTAGTATTTCTCACCGACGGGGAGAGCGCTCACCAGCTGGAGATCGGCTATACGCCGGAGCATCAGGGCCCCTATGCCTTGGGGGATAACCAGTTCCATATCGCCTTCGCTGTGGAGAATATGGAGGCGGCCCACGCGCTTCATGAGAAAATGGGTGTGATCTGCCGGGACCCGGAGACGGAGCCGGTGTACTTCATCCAGGATCCGGACGGGTATCAGATCGAGATCATTCCCGCTGAATAATGTAAGAGCCCGGACGGCGCTGGCCGTCCGGGTTCTTTCCATGAAAAATAGTTTACATAATGGATTTAATCCCGATCCAGGTGCTTGGTGTTTTGGAGCAGATTGTAGGCCGCTACCTTCTGGGCCGGGGAGATATCGAAGCCGTTGCCGTAGCCCCCGGGGGAGGCGCTGTCGCTGGAGGCGCTGTCCCGCTGGTTGAAGGCCGCAAACAGGGCGGCGTTGTTGGCGGCGGCGGTCTTCTGCCACTGCTCCTGAGGCGTGCCCCGGCGGGACACTAGCTGGCTGAGCTCCTCCATCTCGTCGAGATAGCGGAAGTGGGGATCCAGATCCACAGCGGGCAGGGGAAGCCCCACGGTGGCGGGGCGCATCTGGGCGATGAGCGCATCCTCGGTGGTGAGGCCGCTGCTGTCGATGTTGTTGACCACGGTTAAGATGGCGCTGAGATCCACCTGCTCCTGCTGGAGCCGCTGACGGTAGGACTGGAACACTGCGGGGATATCCTGGGGCACCTCTTGGATGTGCCGGATCTCCTCCACGGAGAACCGGGCCCGGCGCAGGGAGGCGATTCTCTCCAGCTGGTCGATGTCCGCCTGGGAATAGGTGCGGTACTCCCGACCGTTGCGCCACTGCTTCTCCGGGGACAGGAGCCCCTCGGCTTCGTAATATCGGATGGTCTTTTTAGTGAGACCGGTGAGATCGCTGACTTCTTTGATCTTCATAAGGATTCCTCCCTTCCTTCAGCCTGATTATAGATGATTCCCCAAGGGAAGTGTCAAGCAGTTTCGGTAAAAATTTCGGGATTGGGCGGGAAAATCATTCCTCGCTGTTGATCAGAAGATTGTAGGCGGCGATCTTCTGGGCGTTGCTGATATCCGCGCCGCCGCCTTTACCGCCGGATATGGAGTTGCTGGCGGGTGTGTTCTGGACGCTGAAGCCTGCGTACATGGCGGCGTTGACGGCGGCCTGCTTCTTCTGGTACTGCTCTTGAGGCGTGCCCCGGCGGGACACTAGCTGGCTCAGCTCCTCCATCTCGTCGAGATAGCGGAAATGGGGATCCAGATCCACGGCGGGCAGGGGAAGACCCACGGTGGCGGGGCGCATCTGGGCGATGAGCTCATCTTCCGTCGTGAGATCGGCGCTGGTGATGTTGTTGACCACGGCTAAGATGGCGCTGAGATCCACCTGCTCCTGCTGGAGCCGCTGACGGTAGGACTGGAACACTGCGGGGATATCCTGGGGCACCTCTTGGATGTGCCGGATCTCCTCCACGGAGAACCGGGCCCGGCGCAGGGAGGCAATCTTCTCCAGCTGGTCGATGTCCGCCTGGGAATAGGTGCGGTACTCCCGACCGTTGCGCCACTGCTTCTCCGGAGAGAGAAGGCCCTCGGCCTCATAGTATCGGATGGTCTTTTTGGTAAGGCCGGTAAGGTCGCTGACTTCTTTGATCTTCATAAGGATTCCTCCCTTCTAGGTTCAGCTTGATTATAAATGATCCCCTAAGGGGAATGTCAATGGATTTTTGCGATTTTTGGGAAAATTTTTCGTCAGGTGCCCTGGAGCAGCGCCCGGAGCATGGATACCGCCATATCGTACTCCGCTTGGGCGGCGGCCTGGGAGATGAGCCCGTAGACCTCCAGTCCCTGGAGCCCAGCGGCCTGGAGCCCGGGGCAGTCGGTGAGCTCCACCAGATAGCCGCCGCCAAAGTCCGCAGGCAGAGCGGCGCAGTAGTATGAGCTGTCCAGCGGCGTTTCCTCGCCCTCCGTCGGGGAGAGGAGATACAGGGTGTAGTCCCCTTGCTCCACGGAGGTGTCCAGCTCCCACTCGGTCATGGTCTGGTCGGCGGGCCAGGTGCTCAGATACTGGGAGACCAGGTGGACGGTCTGCTGGCCGTCGCCGTCTGTATCCACGGCCAGGGGCGTGAAGGTGTCCTCTAGATATTGGATGGCGTCGCCCTGAATGCCATTCCGGGATACAAAGCAGATGTTCAGATCCGCCTGGGGATGGGCCTGGCGGTACATGATCCGGCACAGCACTGCGATCAGCAGGATCACCAGAATGCCGCCGAGCACAGACAAGGCGATGATCCGGGTGCGGCGTTTCTGCTCTGCTTTTGCGGCAGCGGCATAGGCGGCGCCGCCCTCCATCTGATCCTTCTGCTGGGCCTCTGCCAGCCAGCGACGACGGGACAGGACGGACGGAATGGCGGCCGCTGCCAGCCTGAGAAGCAGAAGGATCACAAAGAGCTGCCACAATCCGGGCTCAAACCATTGCTGGGCCAGAGCCTGATAGCCGCACAGAACGCCGACGATCAAAAGCAATGTGGAGAGCACGCCGCCCAGGACGTTCAGCCATTTGGGGGGCGGAGACCTTCTCCCGCACGGGCCCGGAATCCTCCTGGCCGACGCTATGGATATCGCGGAGCTGGCCGAAGGCCACGCCGATATCATTGCTCCGGTCCCCGTCCATCCGCAGGTTCATCTGCCGGAACACCCGGGCGTCCGGTATTGTGTCGTCCAAATTCGTCTGAGGGGATACATGCCGGGGCGGCTCCTCCATGGCGTCGATATGCTTGAAGTCCGGCTTCCGGTCCATCTGGGGCAGGGGCAGCTGGGCGGCGGCCTGGGCCAGGTCGGAGATCAGCCCCTCCACGGACTGGAGGGAACCGGGATCGATCCGCTCCGCAGCTTGGCGCAGGGAACGGAACTGCTGCTCCTGGGCCTGAAGCCAAAGCCGGTAGTCCTGGAAGATGCCGGGGATGGCGTCGGGGCTTTCCTGCATGGTGCGGATCTCCTCCATGGTAAACAGGGCCCGGCGGAGGGTGACGATCTTGTTGAGCTCCTCCACCAGCTCCGGGGTGTAGATCCGGTATTCCCGGCCATTCCGGTACTGGCGCTCCGGAGCGATGAGGCCCTTTTCCTCGTAGAGCCGGAGCGTCTTGATGCTGAGGCCCGTGGCCCTACAAACGTCTTTTCTGGTCATGGAAGTACCCCCATTC
>CAKTEB010000099.1 GCA_934546685.1 uncultured Oscillospiraceae bacterium | reverse complement strand
TCAGTGGTACGGAAGTAGAACTGAGGACGATAGTTGTTGAAGAAGGGGGTGTGACGGCCGCCCTCGTCCTTGGACAGAACGTAAACCTGGCCGGAGAACTTGGTGTGAGGATGAATGGAGCCGGGCTTGCAGATAACCTGGCCTCTCTCGACCTCTTTCTTGGTAACGCCACGGAGCAGAGCACCGACGTTGTCGCCAGCCTCAGCGTAATCCAGCAGCTTGTGGAACATCTCCAGATCGGTAACAACAGTCTGCTTCTTCTCGTCGGTCAGACCAACGATCTCAACAGGCTCGTTCTTCTTGATGACGCCACGCTCAACACGACCGGTAGCAACGGTGCCACGGCCGGAGATGGTGAAGACGTCCTCAACGGGCATCAGGAAGGGCAGGTCATCGTTACGCTCGGGGGTCTTGATATAGGAGTCAACAGCGTCCATCAGCTCCTTGATGCAAGCATACTCGGGGGCAGCGGGATCGGTGGACTCGGAGATCAGGGCGTTCAGAGCGGAACCCTTGATGATGGGAGCCTCCTCGTCGAAGCCATACTCGGCCAGGGTCTCGCGGACTTCCATCTCGACCAGCTCCAGCAGCTCCTCGTCGTCAACCTGATCGCACTTGTTCAGGAACACAACGATGTAGGGCACGCCGACCTGACGAGCCAGCAGCAGATGCTCCTTGGTCTGAGCCATGGGGCCATCGGTAGCGGCGATAACCAGGATAGCACCGTCCATCTGAGCAGCGCCGGTGATCATGTTCTTAATGTAGTCAGCATGGCCCGGGCAGTCAACGTGAGCATAGTGACGAACGTCGGTCTCGTACTCAACGTGAGCGGTGTTGATGGTGATACCACGCTCCTTCTCCTCGGGAGCCTTATCGATGCTGGCGTAGTCCTCGAACTCAGCCTTGCCCTGCATTGCCAGATACTTGGTGATAGCAGCGGTCAGAGTGGTCTTGCCGTGGTCAACGTGGCCGATGGTGCCGATGTTGACATGGGGCTTATTTCTTTCGAATTTTGCCTTTGCCATGGAAAATTTCCTCCTTGTATTTCGGTTTTGTATATGCTGTAATCATACAACAATTTGCTGAGATTTACAAGCTCTATTTTTATTAGCCCTTGTTTCTCTTTGCGATGAGCTCTTCCTGCAGGCTCTTGGGCAGCTCGATATAGTGGCTGGGCTCCATGGTGTACTGACCACGGCCCTGAGTGCTGCTCCGCAGATCGGTGGCGTAGCCGAACATCTCGGACAGAGGCACAAACGCACGGATGCGAGCGGTGCCGCCGTCGATCTCCTGGCCCTCGATGTTGCCGCGGCGGGAAGAGATATCGCCGATAACGGTGCCCATGTAGTCATCGGGAACGATGACGTTCACGCGCATGATAGGCTCCAGAATGACGGGATCAGCCTTGCGGCAGGCCTCCTTGAAGGCCATGGAGCCGGCGATCTTAAATGCCATTTCGGAGGAGTCAACCTCGTGATAAGAGCCGTCATACAGGGTGACCTTGACGTCGACTACCTGATAGCCAGCGAGGATACCGGACTGCATAGCGCCCTGGATACCGGCGTCGACTGCGGGGATATACTCCTTGGGAACGGCGCCGCCCACCACGTTGTTGATGAACTCATAGCCCTTGCCGGACTCGTTGGGCTCCACGATGATCTTAACGTGACCATACTGGCCCTTACCGCCGGACTGACGGGCATACTTGGTGTCCTGATCGACCTTCTTGCGAATGGTCTCCTTGTAAGCGACCTGAGGTGCGCCTACGTTGGCCTCCACCTTGAACTCACGGAGCAGACGGTCAACGATGATCTCCAGATGGAGCTCGCCCATACCAGCAATGATGGTCTGGCCGGTTTCCTCATCGGTGTAGGTCTTGAAGGTGGGATCCTCCTCAGCCAGCTTTGCCAGGGCAATGCCCATCTTTTCCTGACCAGCCTTGGTCTTGGGCTCGATGGCAACGCGGATAACGGGATCCGGGAACTCCATGGACTCCAGGATGATGGGGTGATCCTCATCACACAGGGTGTCGCCGGTGGTGGTGTTCTTCAGGCCGACAGCTGCCGCGATATCGCCGGTGTAGACATGCTCGATGTCCTCCCGATGGTTAGCGTGCATCTGCAGGATACGGCCCATACGCTCGTGTACTTGCTTGGTGCTGTTGTACACGGCGGTGCCCTTCTCCAGCTGTCCGGAATAGACGCGGAAGTAGCTCAGACGGCCAACAAAGGGATCGGTAGCGATCTTGAAGGCCAGAGCGGAGAAAGGAGCCTTGTCGTCTGCGGGGCGGTGATCCTCCTCGCCGGTGTCGGGATCGACGCCTGCAATGGGGGGAATGTCCAGGGGAGACGGCATATAGTCAACAATGGCATCCAGGAGCTTCTGTACGCCCTTGTTCTTGTAAGAGGTACCGCAGGTGATGGGAACCAGCTTGTTCTCCACGCAGCCCTTACGCAGAGCGGCACGGATCATATCTGCGGGAACATCCTCACCCTCGAGAACCAGCATCATGATCTCGTCGTCCTGATCGGCGACAGCGTCCAGCAGCTTCTCCCGGTACTCCTGCGCCAGATCCATCATGTCCTCGGGAATAGCCTCAACGCGCATATCCTTACCGAGGTCATCATAGTATACGTCAGCAGTCATCTCGACCAGGTCGATGATGCCCTTGAAGTCGCTCTCAGAGCCGATGGGCAGCTGGATCGGCACGCCGTTGCACTTCAGGCGGTCGTGAACCATCCGCAGGACGTTGTAGAAATCAGCGCCCATGATGTCCATCTTGTTGACATAGATCATGCGGGGAACATGATAGTTATCAGCCTGACGCCAAACGGTCTCAGACTGGGGCTCGACACCGCCCTTGGCGCACAGCACGGTAACGGAACCGTCCAGCACGCGCAGGGAACGCTCTACCTCAACAGTGAAGTCAACGTGGCCCGGGGTGTCGATGATATTGATACGATGGGGCTCGTACTGATTGGCGGAGCCGCTCCAAAAACAGGTGGTAGCAGCGGAGGTGATGGTAATACCACGCTCCTGCTCCTGCGCCATCCAGTCCATGGTAGCGGAGCCATCATGGGTCTCACCGATCTTGTAGTTTACACCAGTGTAGAACAGAATACGCTCTGTGGTGGTGGTTTTGCCGGCATCAATATGCGCCATGATGCCGATATTTCTGGTCTTTTCCAGACTTGTTTTTCTGGCCATGACTTTACTCCTATCTTACCAGCGGTAGTGGGAGAATGCCTTGTTGGCTTCAGCCATCTTATGGGTCTCCTCGCGCTTCTTCACAGCGCTACCGACACCATTGCAGGCATCCATGATCTCGCCTGCCAGCTTCTCCTTCATGGTTTTCTCGGTACGCTTACGGCTATAAGCAGTCAGCCACCGCAGACCAAGGGTCTGACGACGCTCGGGGCGAACCTCCATAGGAACCTGGTAGGTAGCGCCGCCGACACGGCGAGCCTTGACCTCCAGAGAAGGCATGACATTTTCCATTGCCTGCGTAAAGGCCTCCAGGCCGCTCTTGCCGGTCTTCTCTTCTACGATGTGGAACGCATCATAGACGACCTTCTGAGCAACGCCCTTCTTGCCATCCAGCATAACGCTGTTGATCAGCTTTGTAACCAGAACTGAATTATAAATAGGATCCGGGAGAACTTCTCTCTTCGGAACATTACCTCTTCTGGGCACTTCGCTTCCCTCCTTCATAATATGATTTCATAGGTACTTCAGAAGCCCGAAGCTCCTGTTGGTGCCTGCTTAGAGGTTTTAATCTATGTTAAAACGGACTAAGCAAGGCAGTGCCTTGCGCATCGCGCAAAATGCAAGTTAAAAATTGTGCTTTGGGAAGAATTACTTCTTCTTGCCGGCCTTCGGCTTCTTAGCGCCGTACTTGGAACGGGACTGCATACGACCCTGAACGCCCTGGGTATCGAGGGTACCACGGATGATGTGGTAACGAACGCCAGGCAGGTCCTTTACACGGCCGCCGCGGATCAGAACCACAGAGTGCTCCTGCAGGTTGTGGCCAACACCGGGAATGTAGGCAGAAACCTCATAGCCGTTGGTCAGACGTACACGGGCGATCTTACGAAGCGCAGAGTTAGGCTTCTTGGGAGTAGTGGTACGAACTGCGGTGCACACGCCTCTCTTCTGAGGGGAAGCAAGATCCGTGGGAACGTTCTTCAGGGTGTTGAGGCCCTTCTGCAGAGCGGGAGAGTTGGACTTGTAGGTGAGTTCCTTTCTGCCCTTTCTGACAAGCTGGTTAAAAGTAGGCATGTTTTTCCTCCTTTCCTTGGATGGTGATTTATTATCCCAGGCAAATGCCTGTTGGGACCTTGTTAATCCCGGAGCAGTGCGGCCACTGCCGCGCCCACCTCGATGCCGCAGGCTTTTCCGAGTTCTGCCATGGTGGGGACGGACTCCACGGTGACGCCGGAGGCGGTGCATGCCTTGGCGATGGGATCCGTCAGCTTCGGGTCGGCGTCCTGTGCCATAAATACCTTGGCAGCCTTGCCGTCACGGAGCGCTTTTTTGAGCTGTTTGACCCCGACGACCTTTTCACTGGCTGTAAGTTCTGTCAGCAACTTTCGCTGCCTCCTTTCAATTTTGGCGCAGTTTGGCCCTTTGCCAAACGAATAGATTATAACAAAAGTATTCTCCCTCGTCAACCGTTTTATTCATTTTATTTTGAATATTCCAGTAGATATTTCCTTTGATCCCGGGTACTTTTTCGTCAAAGCCCACAATAGAGAAGGACTGCCGCGGAAAACATCCGCAGCAGTCCTGAAGTTCCGCCTGAGACACGTTAGAACTTCTCGTTCTCGATCATATCCTGGGTCACGGGAGATTCCGGAGTGGCCACCAGGTTGTAGTCCCGGTAAACCTGCATGCCGGAGCCCGCGGGGATCAGCTTACCGATGATAACGTTCTCCTTGAGGCCCTCAAGAGGATCGATCTTGCCCTTGATGGCAGCATCGGTAAGAACCTTGGTGGTCTCCTGGAAGGAGGCCGCGGACAGGAAGGACTCGGTGGCCAGAGAGGCCTTGGTGATACCCATGAGCACCAGGCTCCGGGTAGCCAGCTGGAGGCCCTCCTCCCCTGCGTCGATGCGCTTCTGCACAGCGGCGTTGGCGTCCTCGTACTCCTGAACATCCACCACACTGCCGGTGAGCAGATCGGTGTCGCCAGCGTCCTCGATCTTCACCTTGCGCATCATCTGGCGCACGATGATCTCGATATGCTTATCGTTGATATCAACGCCCTGCTGACGGTACACTGCCTGAACCTCCTGGATCAGGTAGTTCTGCACAGCCTCCAGGCCGGAGATACGCAGAACGTCATGGGGGCTCAGAGAGCCGTCGGTGAGGCGGTCTCCCCGCTTGACCATGCTGCCGTCGGTGACCTTCAGGCCCATGTTGTGGGCGATCTGGTACTGCTTCACCTCGCCGTCGTCGGCGGTGATGGTAACGGTACGGTAAGCGGCACGCTGAGTGGTATCAATGGATACCCGGCCGGAGATCTCGGCCAGCTGGCCCATCTTCTTGGGCTTCCGGGCCTCGAACAGCTCCTCAACTCGTGGCAGACCCTGGGTGATATCGTCACCCGCGACGCCGCCGGAGTGGAAGGTACGCATGGTCAGCTGGGTACCGGGCTCGCCGATGGACTGAGCCGCAATAATGCCGACGGCCTCGCCCATGTTGACCTCCTCGGAGGTAGCAAGGTTCATGCCGTAGCACTTGGCGCAGACGCCGCTGCGTGCCTTGCAGCCCAGAACGGTACGGATCCGCACAGAGTGGATGCCGTGGCTCTCCAGCATCTTCGCGTCATCCTCCGTCATGAGGGTGTCGTTGGAGATCAGCAGCTCGCCGGTCTCAGGATCGCAGATATCCTCCAGAGGGAAGCGTCCGCGGATCCGGTTGCCGAAGGTATCCACCACAGCGCCCTTATCCAGGATCTCGGAGACCTCGATGCCCTCGTGGGTACCGCAGTCCTTCTGACGGATGATGAGGTTCTGGGCAACATCTACCAGACGGCGGGTCAGATAACCGGAGTCTGCGGTACGCAGTGCGGTATCGGCCAGGCCCTTACGGGCGCCTCTGGAGGAGATGAAGTACTCCAGTACGCTCATGCCCTCACGGAAGTTGGACTTGATGGGGATCTCAATGGTCTTACCAGCGGTGTTGGCCATCAGGCCGCGCATGCCGGCCAGCTGACGGATCTGGCTCATGGAGCCTCGGGCACCGGAGTCAGCCATCATGTAGATGTTGTTGAACCGGCCCAGGTTCTTCTGAAGGGCGTCGGTGACCTTGTCGGTGGTCTCTTCCCACTGGGCAACGGTCAGGCGATAGCGCTCGTCATTGGTGATAAAGCCCCGGCGGAACTGGCGGTCGATCTTGACGACCTCCTTCTCAGCCTCCTCGATGAGGGGCTTCTTCTCCTTGGGGATGGTCATATCCGCAATGGATACGGTCAGGGCAGCCAGGGTGGAATGCTTGTAGCCCAGAGCCTTGACATTATCCAGCATCTCAGTGGAGATGGTGAAGCCGTGCTTCCGGATGCAGCGGTCGATGATGGCGGACAGCTGCTTCTTGCCGACGCTGAAGCCAACCTCCAGATCCAGGCACTTCTCGGGATCGTTGCGGTCCACATAGCCCAGATCCTGAGGAATGGCGTTGTTGAAGATCAGGCGGCCCACGGTGGCGTCCACGATCCGGCTCTTCATCTCGCCGTTCACCTCACGCTCCATACGAACCTTTACAGGCGCGTGGAGGCCCACTGCCTTGGCGTCATAGGCCAGCATGGCCTCGTCAGGAGAGGAGAACACCTTACCGGCGCCGATCTCGTCTTCCTTCACGATGGTCAGGTAGTAGGTACCGAGGATCATATCCTGGGTAGGAACGGTAACAGGCTGACCGTCCTGGGGACGGAGCAGGTTGTTGCAGGAGAGCATCAGTACCCGGGCCTCGGCCTGGGCCTCGGCGCTCAGCGGCACATGAATTGCCATCTGGTCGCCGTCGAAGTCCGCGTTGAAAGCGGTGCAGCACAGGGGATGCAGCTTCAGGGCACGGCCCTCCACCAGCACAGGCTCAAAGGCCTGAATGCCCAGACGGTGCAGGGTAGGCGCACGGTTCAGCATCACCGGGCGATCCTTGATGACGTACTCCAGAGCGTCCCAAACCTCGGGCTTGCCCTTATCGATCATCTTCTTAGCGGACTTGATGTTGTTGGCAACGCCGTCTGCCACCAGCTTCTTCATAATGAAGGGACGGAACAGCTCCACGGCCATCTCCTTGGGCACGCCGCACTGATACAGCTTCAGCTCAGGGCCGACCACGATAACGGAACGGCCGGAGTAGTCAACACGCTTGCCCAGCAAGTTCTGACGGAACCGGCCCTGCTTGCCCTTGAGCATGTCGGACAGGGACTTCAGTG
>CAKTEB010000098.1 GCA_934546685.1 uncultured Oscillospiraceae bacterium | reverse complement strand
GCACGAGCAAGGGGGGATAAGCGGAGCGCCCCTTGCGATTAAAATTCGGGCTAGGCACCAATGCGCCCACGTCTGGAACCGATACGTCAAGGCCTGTCCCTATTAACCCCCGCCAGGGATCCAAGGGGCGGAGCCCCTTGGCGCGCCTTTCTCCCCTATCTTTCGCCGTGCAGCGAAAGATGGGGCCGCCGGAGGCCGTAGCGTTACGAATCGCAGTCAAGCACAACAGCTATGGTCCCTGAGATCCTGCGCTTCCGAGCCGCAGCCTCCCCTACGCATCCCTTCCCCCTGCCTTCGGCAAACTCCACCGATAATGGGCGGACAAAAACCGGATCCCCACCACGATCACCGTTCCGATGACCATAGCCGCCGCGCCGCTGACATGCCGCCACAGGAGGGCGCAGGCCACGGCCCCGACCAGGGACGCGCAGGCGTAGATGTGCTTCACGAAGATATAGGGGGGCACCCCGGCCAGCACGTCCCGGAGCACGCCGCCGCCCACGCCGGTGATGACGCCCACGAAGATCAGCAGGAAGATCCCGTGGCTGGAGGAGGTGGCGAAGGCCGCCTGGACGCCGATGACCGTAAAGATCCCCAGGCCCAGGGAGTCCATCCAGAGCATCACCAGGTCATAGGTCTGCTGGTGTCGCTCCAGCAGCCGCTGGACGGCGGGGAGGAACACGATGGCCGCGGTGATGAGGGCCGTGGCCGCGTAGATGGGATCCCGGAAGGTGGCGGGAGGGGTAATGCCCAGGGTCAGGTCCCGGATGACGCCGCCGCCCACCGCGGTGACCAGGCCCAGGATCATGACCCCGAAGATGTCCATGCGCTGTTTGACCCCCAGCATGGCCCCGGAGATGGAGAAGGCCACGGTGCCCATGAGCTCCAGAATGATGATGAAAATGCTCATAGTTCCGCCTTTCTGGCCTCGTGATTCGAGGGATCCGGGGCGGAAATGTTGTCCTCCCGGTTGAGACCGATGGTCTTCCGCTGGCCGAAATCCACAGGGGGGAAGTAGTCGTCCAAAAAGTCCCGGAGGGTCTTGCCGTAGCCCCGGAAGAACTGCACTGCGTAGTTGTAGAGCTTTTTGGGCTGCTCCATCAGCGTCCGGTCCTTCCGGGAGACGATGGTGATGAACCGGACGATCTCGATGTCCGAGAACCGGAGGCCCACCACGTTCCCATTGTCGTGTTTCTCATAGAACACGTTGGCGGGCACCATGCTCACGCCCCCGCCGCTCTCCAGCATCTCGTCGATGATCCGGGACTCGTTGCTGCACAGGGCGATATTGGGGGTGAAGCCCAGTACCTTGCAGTTGTCGATGACCGCCCGCCGGTCAAAGCTGGCCTCGTTCACCAGGAACCGCTCGTTTTTGAGATCCCCCAGCCGCACGAATTTCTGCCCCGCCAGCGGGTGGCTGGGGCCCACGGCCAGGATGATCTCCTCGTCCATGAGCTTGATCTGGGAGATCTCCGGGTTCCGGAAGGGGATGGGGGTCAGGGCGAAGTCCAGCTTGCCGGAGATCAGCTGCTCCTGAAGGGACTCGGGGCTGTAGAGAAACTGGGAGATTTGCAGGTCGCTGTGGGGATTGTCCCGGAGGTACTGCATGAGCAGGGTGTTTAAGAGATCGGACACCGGGCAGCCGATGGTCACGGTGGTGCTGGTGGTCTTCTTATAGGCGTCGATGATCCGCTGGCCCTCGTCGATGCAGTCGAAGGCCCGGGCCACCTGGTGGTAGAACTCCTGGCCGATGGGGGACAGGCTGATGCGGCCCTTTTTTCGCTCGAACAGGGTGACCCCCAGGCTCTTTTCCAGCTTGGAGATGGTTTTGGACAGGGCGGGCTGGGACACATGCAGGGTCTCCGCCGCCCGGGACATATTCTCCTTTTCGGCGATGACCTTGAAATAGTACAGATAGGTTAGCTCCATTTTGGAATTCCTCCAAATTTTTCGTCAACACCCCACAGACGTGACGGCGACTTTGTATCGTACCCATATTATATAAAAATTCATATCAAATTGCAATAGGATATAACTACAGGTTATATGATTCTGCAAATATTTTTCCTGTAACGGCAGGGGTAGCATTACGGTGCGGGCCTGTAATGGCGCACCTAAGAGGACATAACCAAACCGAAAAGAACCTAATCTAATCTGACCTAAGATAATCGGACAACACAGGAGACCAAACATATGCGGTCGTATTTTGTCTGTGTCAGGATTCGACAGGGGCCTGTCGCGGTCGAATCCCGCCGGCCTCCCCTTCGACATAATTCTCTTGCAAGCCCAGGGGATCTGTGGTATAATCGGGCCATAAAGGGGGCGAATACCTTGGGGGCGAAAAGCGGCATCAAGCTGGTGGCGAAGAATCCGAAGGCCTATCATGAATACTTCATTGTGGAAAAATTTGAGGCTGGCGTGGAGCTGCTGGGCACCGAGGTAAAGTCCATTCGGGCGGGAAAGCTGAGCCTGAAGGAGGCCTGGTGTTCCATCCAGAACGGCCAGGTCTTTGTGAAGCAGATGCACATCTCCCCCTACGAGCAGGGCAGCTTCTCCAATGGGGATCCCCTCAGGCCCCGGCGGCTGCTGCTCCACAAAAAGGAGATCCACTATCTGGATACCAAGGTGGCCCAGGCGGGCTACGCATTGGTGCCCCTGTCGGTGTATTTCAAGAACTCCCGGGTTAAGGTGGAGATCGCCCTGGCCAAGGGCAAAAAGCTCCATGATAAACGTGCCGTGGCCGCGGAGAAGGACGCCAAGCGTCAGATGGACCGGGCCATGAAAGAAAGGAATCAATACTGATGTCGAATCCTGTTGTTACCATCGAAATGGAAAACGGCGGCAAGATCGTCGCGGAGCTCTATCCCGAGATCGCCCCGGAAACTGTCAATAACTTCGTGTCCCTGGCCTCCAAGGGCTTCTACGACGGCCTGATCTTCCACCGGGTCATCCCCGGCTTTATGATCCAGGGCGGCGACCCCGAGGGCACCGGCATGGGCGGCCCCGGCTACTGCATCAAGGGCGAGTTCCTGATGAACGGCGTGAAGAACACCCTGAGCCACAAGCGCGGCGTCCTGTCCATGGCCCGGGCCGGCCACCCCAACTCCGCGGGCAGCCAGTTCTTCATTATGCACGCCGACGCCAAGCACCTCAACAACCAGTACGCCGCCTTCGGCAAGGTCACTGAGGGCATGGACGTGGTGGATCAGATCGCCTCCGTGAAGACTGACATGAACGATCGGCCCCAGACCGAGCAGAAGATCAAAACCGTCACCGTGGAGACCTTCGGCGTAGAGTATCCGGAGCCCACCAAGCTCCCGGATCCCTTCGGAAGATACTAATTCAATCCGTCGCAACGCGACACCACCACCGCCGCAAGGCGATTTCATCTGGCGAAGCCGGATTTCATTTGCGAAGCAAATTTCACTCCACGAAGTGGAATTTCATCGCGGCCACTCCCGTGGCCGCTACATGGGGCTGTAACGGGTTCGACGGGGGCAGTGAGGCTTGATAAGCGGGCAGAGGCGCCTTTCCTCTCTAAAAAGGGCAAACTTTTAATGAACTGACAACGATAATTTCGTTCTGGCTGCTGCTTAATTAGCAGCCCATCCGTTCCGGAAGGACCACGAGCCGGGTCTCGGGTGTGATTTGAGTGGTGACCGTGCGTATGCTAAGCTTTGCGCATACCATGCATGATGAAGCTACCAAACCGGAGAGCGTGACGGTTCGCGCTCCGGCAAGGGAATGTAAATAATCGTCTGCGCCCGGAGAAAGTCCTGTCAAGCTGTTTTCGGACAGGGGTTCAATTCCCCTCAGCTCCACCACGTCGTCGCAAGCTGCGTATCGCTTGCGACGACGCTTTTTTTGCGCCGTCGACGCGCTCACTTCGCTGCTCCTCCTCTCCCCACCAAACCCGCTTCGCTGGGCTTTGGCGGGGGCCCCAGTTTTTGCTTCCGCCCCCTTCGTGCCTACTGCAACCACGCTTTGAGCTCTATGTAGGCACAACTGCGCCCCACGCACTGGCAGTAGGCACGAGCAAGGGGGGATAAGCGGAGCGCCCCTTGCGATTAAAATTCGGGCTAGGCACCGATGCGGGCTCGTCTGGCACCGATACGTCAAGGCCTGTCCCTATGAACCCCCGCCAGGGATGCAAGGGGCGGAGCCCCTTGCCCGTTCTTTCCCCTCTTTCTGCCGGTGCAGAAAGGGGGCCGTCGGAGACCGTAGGTCAACGTGGTGCGTCAAAGCGGGCGATTGATAATCGCCCCTACAAGATTATGGAAAGCCATGGGTGAAGCGCCGAACGGGGATGCGTGCTGTGCTCTAGTGCGGCAAAGAGAACAGAGAAGAGTGAACAGAGAAAAGCCGTTTGTGCCTCTGGCCCAATCGAGACAAACAGGAGACGACAAACGCCCCAAACCGTGCTACAATGATACCGTGAAAAACTGAAAAAACCCTCCAGCCCGCCAGGCCTCCCCCGGCGGGCTTTGCCATACCCACCCCTCTGCCATTTACTCCCATTCCCCCAACCATCCACCAATCAACCCACCCGAAAGGAGCGATCCCATGGAGCAAGACACCCTAACCCAGGTGGAAGAGAGCCTCCTGAAAAAGGCCCTGGGCTATGAATATCAGGAGACCCGGACGGAATTTTCCGACAAAACCGGGGAAAAGACCGTCACCACCAGCCATCATGTGGGCCCGGACGTCCGGGCCCTGACCTTTTGGCTGAAAAACCGCTGTCCAGACCGCTGGCAGGAGAAGCCGGAGGAGGCTCCGGCGGAGGAAGACGGGGTGACGATCCTTGACGACCTGTAGACTCTCGGAGCTGCTGGCCCCAACCTTCCGGCCCGTACACCAGGCCATCCGGCAGGGGGAGCTCAGCCGCTTCGTGCTGGCCGGGGGACGGGGCAGCGGAAAGAGCTCCTTTGTCTCCCTGGAACTCATCCTTTTGCTGATCCGCAACCCGGAGATCCACGGGGCGGTGCTGCGAAAGGTGCAGAAGACCCTCCGGAAATCCGTCTTCGCCCAGTACCAGTGGGCGGTGGAGACGCTGGGCCTCCGGGAGAAATTCCGGGCCACCGTGGAGCCCATGGAGCTCACCTATCTCCCCACGGGCCAGAAGATCTTCTTCCTGGGCGGCGAGGATCCCGGGGCCCTGAAGTCCATCAAGCCACCCTTTGGCTACATGGGCCTCCTGCATCTGGAGGAATGGGACCAGTTCGGGGGATTGGAGGAGACCCGATCCATCCAGCAGTCCATCCTCCGGGGCGGCGACAAAACCTGGAGCTTCTACACCTTCAACCCCCCGAAGAACCGCCGGAGCTTTGCCAACCGGTATCTCCTGGAGCCCGGGAAGGGGGTGCTTGTCCATCGGAGCAGCTATCTGGATCTGCCCCCGGAGTGGCTGGGCCAGCGATTTTTGGAGGACGCGGAATTGTTGAAAATACAAAACCCCGCCGCCTACCGCCAGGAATACCTGGGGGAGCCCGGGGGACAGGGGGCCGCGGTGTTCCAGAATCTCCGACTCCGGGAGATCTCCCAGGAGGAGCGGAGGGAGTTTGACCGGATCTACTGCGGGGTGGACTGGGGCTATTACCCCGATCCCTTCGCCTTCAACCGCATGCACTACGACGCGGCCCGGCGGCGGCTTTTCATCCTGGACGAGCTGACCTTTTACCGGAAAAGCAACCGGGACACGGCGGCGGCCATCTTCGATTTGGGCGTGGACGAGGATCAGCTCATCACGGCGGACTCCGCGGAGAAGAAGTCCATCCTCGACTACCGGGATCTGGGCCTCTTCTGCCGGGGGGCCAGAAAGGGGCCAGGCAGCGTGGAATATTCCACCAAATGGCTGCAATCTCTGGCTGAAATTGTCATTGACCCCGGAAAATGTCCGGATACCGCCAAGGAATTCGCCCAATATGAGTACAGCCGGGACGGCCAGGGGGAGCTGCTCCCCGGATACCCGGACCGGAACAACCATCACATCGACGCCGTGCGCTACGCGCTGGAGCCGGTTTGGAGAAGGAGAGAGAACTGATGGAACGATTGAACAAGGGAATTTGGGAGGACGCGGCCATCTCCGCGCCCATGGCCCGGGCCATATCAAGCTGGCAGGAGGCCTTCTACGGAGGCGCCGACTACGGGGAAAACGGCCTGTGCCCATCGGGCCTGCCCGCCGCCATCACCGCCCACACGGCCACCCTGGTCACCGGGGAAATGGAGCTCTCCTGCGGGGACAGCCCCAGGGGAATTTTCATCCGGAATGCCCTGGAGCCGCTGTTGGAAAAAATACAACTGGCCGTGCAGCTGGCGGCGGCCTTCGGCTATGTGGCCATCCGTCCGGGGCTGGAAAACGGGAGGTTCACCTTCTCCCTGGCGGGGCCGGGGCAGCTGTTCCCCACCCGGTTCGGCCCCGACGGCAGCATCCAGGCCGGGTACTTTGTGGACGTGTTCGGGGGCTACGCCAAGCTGGAGACCTTCGATTTCCGGGAGGGCACCCTGCACATCACCAACCGGGCCTACCGGCTCCGGGGGGAGGTATTGGGGGCGGAGGCGCCCCTGTCCGTGTGCCCGGACTGGGCGAATTTGGAGCCGGAGGTGGAGATCCAGGGGGCAAAGGGGCCCCTGTTCGGGCTCCTGAAAATGCCCTTTGCCAACATGGCGGACGATTCCTCGCCCCTGCCCGTGAGCCTCTACGCCGGGGCCCTGGGCAGCATCCGGGAGTTTGACCGGGTGTATTCCGAGCTCCTCTACGAGCTCCACTCCGCCAAGCGGAAGAACATCGTGGAGCGGGGGGCCATCGTCCCGGAGGGCAAGCGGAAATCCTTCCGGGGCCTCCGGTACCAGGATCCCACCACCGACACCTATATTCTCGACCCCGCCGAGGAGCACCAGCCCTTCCAGGACTACTCCCCCAGCATCCGCACGGCGGAGTATCTGGCGGGGCTCAAGATCATCCTGCACATGATCGAGAACCAGTGCCAGCTGTCTCCGGGCACCATGGCCCTGGACGAGCGCACCGGAGCCCTCACCGCCACCCAGGTCATCTCCCAGGACCGCACCACCTACCACACCTGCGCCGCCATCCAGACCCAGGGCCTGGCCCCGGCCCTCCGGCAGACCGCCCAGGCGGTGGAGACCCTGGGGGAGCTGGCCGGGATCATCCCCCAGGGGGAGTGGGGGATGGAGGTTCGATTCGGGGACGGGGTCTTTGAGGACACCCAGCAGGAGTTTGAGAGAAGGATGGAGATGGTGAAGGCCGGGGTCATGGAGAAGGAGGAAATGAGAGAGTGGTACTTTGGGAGGAAGTGAGGGGTCGGAATTGGCTGCGGCGACTTGCGGGGCGATGATTGATCGCCCGTCTTTGACGCTCTGCGAGACTCACGCCCTCCGGGGGATGCTAATTTTTGCAGTGCGCCCTCTCTTGCCGCACTACGCTGACTAACGCCCTCCGGGGGCTGCTAATTTTTGTAGTGCGCCCTCTCTTGCCGCACTGCGCTGACTAACGCCCTCCGGGGGCCCAATCTTTCGTTGCACGACGAAAGATTGGGGAGAAAGGCGTGGCAAGGGGCTCCGCCCCTTGCATCCCTGGCGGGGGTTAATAGGGACAGGCCTTGACGAATCGGTTCCAGACGAATTCGCATAAATGCCTAGCCCGAATTTTAATCAGGGGGCGGCGTGCCTGCGGCACTGCTTCCGCCCCCTTCGTGCCTACTGCGG
>CAKTEB010000097.1 GCA_934546685.1 uncultured Oscillospiraceae bacterium | reverse complement strand
ATCCAGCCTGCCCACTGGAGGGCATCGGTGGCTGCCGGAAGCTGCCGCCAGTCAATGAACATACAGACCGGCGCACCGGGCTTGCAGGCTTTTCGGGCCAGGTACAGCCATTCCGCCGCCCAGCGTGTCCAGCTTCGCTGATCCTTCGCGTCTCCGTCGAATGGCGGGGGCGCGTTTTTCATGCTGGAATACTTCTGGGCGGTGGATTTGTTTTTCTCCGCCTGAGTCCTGCCGCCGGAGGCATAGGGCGGATCGGTGATTACTGCGTCAAAGGTGCCGGGGACAAAGCCCTCCAGCACCTTCAGCGCATCGCCCTGGATGATGGTCCAGGGCTGGGTAGTAGATTGATTCAAATGAGACCTCCTATCAGAAAAGCAGCCCCGCGCGATGGCGGAGCTGCTCTGGTTAGTTGAATTGAGCGTATAGATCTTTGGTATCCTGACGGCAATCTACAACTGCGTCTAAATAGACATTCGTGCCGTCCACGGAAAATAATGCTTTATATCGCTTGGCGAACAAGGCTTTTCGGTACAGACCGGCAGGAAGATTCGGATCTGTCTCCGGAGGGAACAGGAATGGATTTTCCTCCAGCTGTGTCAAAATCGCAGCAAATTCGCTACGGAACGCCTTTGCTGCGGGGATACTGACCCGCGCTAAGAATTCTACGTGCTTCAAAAGCTGGGCATCCACTCTGCTGGCAAAAATGACAGTGTACTGCATCATTTTGTACCCGCGTTTTCGGCGTCGGCAATGATCTGATCCATATCCGCAAGAACGTCAGCGGCGGTGCGGCCAGTATAGCCAGAAGCCCGCTCAGCCTGTGCCGTCAGAAGGTCGGCATAAAGCCCCTGTTCTGAGGTCAGGGACAGGCTTAGCGGAACCGCTTTGTCCCGAACGATCTGATGAAGAAACATATTGATGGTTCCGTTCATGGTCATCCCCAGCTGGGACAGAATCGCTTCCGCCTGGGCTTTCAGCTCGGAATCAGTACGGATGCTCATGTTTACGCTTGCCATGGTAATCACCTCAGGAGCATCATAGCACGGGGGACATGCATTGTCAATACATTTGCAGGTTACATTCGCTCCGCAGCCAAATCACAGCCCTCCCACAGCAGCTCGGCGCAGTCTGTCTGCTCCCACGGGGCGCTCTGGTGGGTGAAATGACCGTAATTGCAATACTTCTGGTAGATTGGCTCCATGAGCTGGAGCGTGTTTGCCATGCCCGTGGGTGTCAGGTCAAAGATCAGCTTCAATGCTTTTTCCAGCACAGCATCCGGGTATACACCAGTTCCATGGGTATCCGCCTGGACATACAGCGGTTCCGCCTTGCCAATGGCGTAGGCCATGCTGACGGTGCATTTCTCCGCCAGCCCTGCCGCCACAATGTTCTTGGCAAGATACCGGGCCATGTACGCGCCGCTGCGGTCCACCTTGGTGCAGTCCTTGCCGGACAGCGCCCCGCCGCCGTGGGGGACAAGGCCACCGTAGGTGTCCACCATGAGCTTGCGCCCAGTCAGGCCCGTGTCCGCCTCAAAGCCACCCAGCACAAAGGAGCCGCTGGGATTGATGAGAATTTCCGTGTCCTGATCCAGAAATTCACCCAGCGCAGGCATAAGGATGAGCTGGTAGACTGCCTCTCGGAGCTCCTGCTGGCTTACCACCGGCTCGTGCTGGGCGGAAACCACAACGGTAGCGACTCGCACAGGCTTGCCATCCTCATACTCCACGGACACCTGGGTCTTTCCGTCTGGTCTGAGCCATTCCAGCAGGTGGTTCCGGCGAGCTTCGGTCAGGCCCATGGTGATCCGATGGGCCAGCACCACCGGCAGGGGCAGAAGCTGGGGTGTCTCCCGGCAGGCATAGCCGTACACGATGCCCTGATCTCCTGCGGTGATCTCGTTTTCGCCGTTTACCGCCACTGCGATATCTGGGGATTGATCGTGAATATCCACTTCCACCTCGTAATTCCCAGAGTAGCCGATCTGGCGGACAGTCTTGCAGACGATGTGGGGAATGTCCGGCATGGCCTTGGTGGTAATCTCCCCAGCCACTGTGATCTTCCCGGCAGTTGCCAGCACCTCGCAGGCCACCCGGCTGTCTGGATCACCCAGTAGGCAGGCATCCAGCACTGCGTCCGCAATGGTGTCGCAGAGCTTGTCCGGGTGGCCCTCAGTGACCGACTCAGCGGTCAGAATGTAGTTATCTCTCATGGTGATTGTTCTCCTTTCCCTTGCGCTTGGAATTGCGGCGCTCCACAGCCCGCTGCTCATGGATCAGATTGGACAGGGCGTCCTTCAGCGCTTGCTCCGGCAGGCTGTTCTGCCGGAAGCCCTCCTGGATGCCGGTATAGTAGCTGCGAGTGGGCATAGTGGGAAGCCGCTCCTTCTCGTGGGTCATGACATAGACCATGGCCTGTACCTGCTTGCCGGATTTCGTGCGCAGCGTGATTGCCTGCTTTTCGTAGAGCCGAGGGTAGCCCTCATAGATATCCAGACTCAGTTCACAGTATGGGGTGATCTTCCACAGGAGCCCCTGCACCTGACTGCCCTCCTTTGGCGCAATGGTTGCTACTCCAAAGGAACTCCCATTTCCACGGAACAGGAGCTCATAGCCCTCCAGAACCGCAGGCTCTACCACCTGGGCATCGGGACAGCGCACCGCCATCTGCTGGAGGTTGATGTTGCTGCCATAGGCAAAATACAGCGTTTCACTCATTCCTCCATCACCTCCAGTGCATACAGTGCCTCCAAACGCTTGATCAGGGACAGCGCGCGCTTCTCGGTGCTGCCGCCGTCCAGTGTGTAGGGCTGACCGGACATACGCTGGATGTTGTCCTGCACAAAGCGGATGTACTCCGCCACCGTGGGGATGCCCCGATCCGCTTCCATCCGGAGCTGGTCCAAAATTTCCACAGGGGTACCCCTGTAATCTCGATCTTCAATACGAACTTTCAATAAAAATCTCACCTTTCACGTTCAGATTTGTGTCGTTTCTTTGCGGACTCATAGCTGTCCTTGTCGTACCTCCAGGCCCGATCCCCCTCCAGATTTGCCAGCAGATGATCCCGCGTGGTCTTAAACTCCGGGCCGTTAAGGCCCATGCGAACCAGCCAGACCCGGAAGGTGAACAGCTCGTTGTCGCTGAAGGTTTTCCGCATGACGGAGCTCCGTTGGTTGATGGCCTGGGCGGACATGGCGAGGCACAGGTTCACATAGGCTTTTGCTCGGCCCGCATGGAGGGTAGAATTGAAACATCTCCATTCCACTGTCCCACGGTAGAACACGGAATGGAGATTGAGTGCGTAATATCTTGTCCAGTTGTAGTGCTCGTGGCTGCCGTCATTGCCGTCATACCAGATGTCCTCCAGCTTGCTGAGATCCTTGGTCTCCTCGGAGGAGAGCCGCCGGGCCTTCTTCAGCATCGGCTCCCGTACTTTCTGGCACCATTGCTGGACACGATTTTCGTTGACCTGCAAGGCTTTGAACAGGATGTCCTCCTTGGAGTACATGATGGACATGAGGTTTTTGAGGCTGTTCCGGTTGTGGTTGGCGGCGTCCACATGGACATGGAGCCCGCAGGAGGTGTTGACTTTTCCGCCAGCCTGCCGCAAAGTACGGATGGCTCCCTGAAACAGATCCGTATCCTCGTAATGGAGGACAGGCGTCACAAACTCTACCTGGTAGCTGCGCTCTGCTGTGTGGGTGTAGCGATAATTTACCATCCGCTCCCCGCGGATGCTGCCGTCGCTCATGATCTTCCACTGCCGTCCGGTGGAATCGGAAACGCCCCAGGCGTCATAGCCGCCGCCTAAATACACTGCCGCAGTGTGGAAGTAATCCGCCAGAGCCCTTGCGGCTTCACGGCGGGTGATGCCGGTGAATTCGATTTCTACGCCGAATTGCTGATTTTTGATGCCGATCATAAAGTATCACCGGCTTCTTTGAAATGGGGAATTGTATCATTTAGAATGTTCAAGTCATAGATCATCTCCTTCTCTTTCGCCACGCCCCAACATTTGCTCACACAGGCGCTGAAACCCCTGGGCGTTCCGCTTGTCGTCCTCCAGGGTGAAAAGCCCACACAAGCCCGCACGGGGCGACACATGGCGAGCCAGGATCGAAGCGCCGCCGCCCAGCACCACCATGGGCATGGCCCGGTAGTCCATGCCGCACTCCTGGATAGCGGAAAGGAGGCGGGATGCATATCGCTCTGCCTCCTTCTGGATGAGCTCCCGCACTTCTCTGGACAAGCTGCTGGACGCTCCACGGAGCACACTTTCAATCTGGGCGTTGGTAAGGGACAGGCCAAGGGTACGCCGGAGCTGCTCGGAGATCTCATTCAAGCACCGAATCACGCCAAGCTCCAAGCTCCGGCAGGTAGCGGCGTTTGGCACTTGATTATCTATCTCCATTAGATCTACCGTCCAGCCGCCGATGTCTGCCACGATCACCGAGGGCTGCTCCAACAGCTCCGGCTGCCAGATGACTGCGGAATAGCCCTGGGGGAACAGCTGCACATCCTTGATGGTGATCCGGTAAGGACGGCCCTCATAGCGGAAATCCAAGGGCTTTCCGTCACGCAGAAGGTACTGACGAAACGCTTTCTTGTCCCTGCCAAAGCTGGTCAGGGGCAGCCCTGCCGCCAGGATCACTTCCGTTTCTCCGGGCAGTTTCCTGGCCTCCAGCTCCATGGCGATGATAATAGGGTTCGTCATTTTACGACACCTTTTTCCGCGGACGTTGTGTACTTCCTTGCTTCTTTTCTACTCGCATGCTATAATCGAATTAACACAATATACCTTTTCCGAATGTATACAACTATGATGGAGGTGACCTGCATATGCGAACTGCTGCCGCTGAATAAGAATCTACTTTATAGGAGGCACTATGGAAAAGGTATATCTTATTTGTGGGAAGATTTGCAGCGGTAAAACGTTCTTTGCCGGTCATTTAGCAGAGCAGCTACAGGCAGTCACTTTATCCGTGGATCACATTATGCTCACAGCAGGACTAGATTGTATCGAAGATGCGCATGAGGTGCTGGTTCCGAGGATCGAGCAGTTTTTGCACCAAATTGCTTTGGCGCTAGCCCACTGCGATATCCCCAGTATCACAGACTTTGGGTATTGGACAGCACAGGAGCGGGTGCAAGTGCGGGAATTTTTCCGCACTAGACAAACTCCGATGCAGTGGATTTACATGAATTGTGATGAGCAGACATGGGAACGGAATATCAGGCTGCGCAATCGTGCAGTCGTATCCGGAACCGAACAGGCATACTATGTGGATGCGGGACTGCGCTCAAAAATAGAGGAACAGTTCCAGCCGCCTGTGCTGTCTGAAATGAACATTGTGGTTACGGATCCTGCTCAAATAAGCCTGCTTCCACGCAGGCAGGATGCACGCAAGCCCGGCGATGTATTTTTACTGTGCGGCAAGATTGCCAGCGGAAAAAGTCACTATGCCAAAACACTGCTAAAGGACGGGCGTACGGTTTTGCTGTCGCAGGATGACTTTGTGGAACAGCTTGGGCTTGATTATTTCGATGATTTCCACAGCAGCCTCATTCCCAAGCTGCAATATTGTTTGTATGAGCTTGCCACTGAGATTTCACGATGCGGCGCAAATGTGGTGCTGGACTTCGGGTTTTGGAGCAAAAGGGAGCGGCAGTATGTCTCCGAGGTGTTCCGGAATATGTGCATAACGCCCTACTGGTGCTACATGGATATTTCGGATTCGGTTTGGGTGCAAAACATTGCAGACAGAAACCGGGAAGTAATTGCGGAAGGGCACCCTGAATTCCAAATTGATGCGGCAAAAATGCAGGAGATCAATGCGGAGTTTGAGGTTCCAACCAGAGATGAAATGGATATTTGGGTGACAAATACCAGGTAAACGTACAATAGCCCGTCAGCATGGGAGTGCTGGCGGGTTGTTTAGCATCTGGTTTGGGACTGGCTTCCTTGGCCACGCGGCCAATTACGAAAATACTAAGCATTTAGTGTCTCCTTTCACGTTTGAGCCGCCAGATCGTGACTGACCATGGCGGCGTAGTAGTTGTCGATGGTGGTGGGTGCGTTGTACAGGGTGGTCAGGAGGTACTGCCGGATGTTGCGGATCTTCGTGGTGTTTTGGCTGAGACAGCCCAGCACAAAGCGGATGTGCTCCGCGGTGAGCTTCATGAGCCGACCTTTGACCACCTCTGCCGGGAAGTTGTTGCCTGCCACCCGCACGGTCTGGCGCGTGGTACAGACGGTTTCCTCCAGGATCACCAGGATTTCCTCCAACTGCTCCTGCTGGTGGGGATATTCCTGACAAAGCAGGTCGTAGGAGATGTTCTGGGCGATGATCTCACGATAGCTCCGCATCTCTGCGGCGGTCACTTCGGTTCGATTCCGCTTCTGGCTGATGGGAAGGGAATCGGTACTTGATAATTCCGTATTTTCTTTTTCTGTTTTGGATGGATTAGTATTTAATTGCGTTGGATTCTCCGGCATCGGCGCAGCCGTCTGCGGAAGTACCGTTGTCGGATTTTCCGTCAACGGTTCGTGCGGCAACGGACGCTCCCGGATCACATACTCATTGCTGCCGAATCTGCCGCCCTCCGTGGTAGTCTGGTGCCGGGTGATATACCCGGCCTTTTCCAGCTCCAGAATGGTGGTGCGGATGGCGTCCTTGCTCTCCTTGTTGATGTGAGCGAGCCCCGCCAGGGTATAATCCCATTTCTCCGGCAGAGACAGCATCTGGGACAGCAGGCCCTTGGCTTTCAAGGACAGGTTCTTGTCCCGCAGATGGTAATTGCTCATGATGGTGAAATCCTTTGTTTTTTCTACACGAAATACAGCCATGATTTTTTCCTCCTGTACGCAAAAAGGGGCGGAAATCCGAAGATCCCCGCCCCAGTGTTTTTTCTTATTCTGTTGTTCCGTTATACTGTTCTTATCCCTCTGACCAGCAGTCGGTGACTATTCACCGCTATGGGCACACAGGTCACAAGGGTCACATAGTCCTCGCCGTCCACGATGGTCAGGTCAGAGGTATCCGTGGGCAGCACTTTTTTGACCTGATCCACGGTATAGGTAAGGGTTTTGTTATAGATGTGGAGATAGAAAACGTCGCCATTCTCCAGCTTTGGGAGGTCGGTGAACAGCCGCGCATTGCTCATGCCAGAATGACCTGCCAGCACGCAATGGGTGCTTTCGCCACCAACAGGGAGAGATGTTTCCGGTAAGTGGCCGATACCTTTTGACAAAACACCGCTGCTGACCCCGTGGTAGATGGGTAATAGGACGTTGATTTTCGGAATTTCTATGTAGCCCATGACCCCTTCGGTGGTGAAGTTCAAGAGTGTTGAGTATTGGTCATTCTCTGTGAGCTTTGTTTCAAAGGGATCGTTCAGCGCCACGGTTTCCGTCAGCTGATCGTTGTAGTCCTCGGCACGTTTTAGCTCCCGCTGGACTTCTTCATCGTCCAGCCCATCCACGGCGCTGGAATAATCCGCAATGACCTCGGACTGATGAAGATTGTTGAGCCACTGACTCACTCTGGGATAAGCCAGCAGGGCGCATCCTCCTAAGAAGATGCACCCAGCCAGAATCAAAAGGATGGTTCGCTTACCCATGGCGGCGCTTACGGAGATAGAACACGGTGATGCTGCCAGCGGTCAGCAGCGCCGCAATGCCCAACCCGTAGATCAGCGCATTACCTCTGCCGCCGGTCTTGGGCAGGTCAAAGCCGCGGGTGTTGGTGACGGTCAGGGGCACCAAAGCGCTGACGCTGCCATTGTCCTCGGT
>CAKTEB010000096.1 GCA_934546685.1 uncultured Oscillospiraceae bacterium | reverse complement strand
GCGGGTGGGGGGAATCGAACCCCTGTATTCAGCTTGGGAAGCTGATGTTCTGCCATTGAACTACACCCGCAATGTGAGAATGATTATAGCACGGAAGAGCGTAAAATGCAAGAGGAAAATGAAAAAATTTTCTGCGCACCGCCAGAAAATTATTGTGGACAAACTGGTATGGAACGTGTTATGATAATTTAGTTGAGTTGCGCCGTCTTCTAACTAATTTCGGCGCAGACAGATGAAATTTGAGAGGTGAAGAGTATGGCTGGTTTTTTCGGTGGGGTGCATCCCAACGATAAAAAAGCCCTGTCCAGCGAGATGGCCATAGAGGCCCTTCCGGCGCCCAAAACTGTGGTGATCCCCATGAGCATGCACATTGGTGCGCCCTGCAAGCCCCTGGTGAAGAAGGGCGACCTGGTGACAGTAGGACAGAAAATCGGCGATAATACGGGGCTCTGCGTCCCGATCCATGCTTCTGTTTCCGGAAAGGTCCTGGCTGTGGAGGCCCGGCCCCATCCCAACGGAACGAATGTCATGTCCGTGGTCATTGAAAATGACATGCAGAATACGCTCTGCGAGAGCATCGGGCCCAGAGAGAATGTGGACAGCCTGACCGCAGAGGAGCTGACGGCCATCATCCACGAGGCCGGCATCGCCGGTATGGGCGGCGCTACATTCCCCACGGATGTGAAGATCTCCAGCGGCGCAGGCAAGCTGGATACCATTATTGTAAACGCCGCGGAGTGCGAGCCCTATATCACCTCTGACGACCGGCTCCTGCGGGAAACTCCGGATCGGGTGATCGGCGGCCTCAGGATCCTCCTTCGGATCTTCGGCCTCAGCAAGGGCTATATTGGCATTGAGGCCAACAAGAAGACTGCCATTTCCGTCCTTCAGGAGAAATGTCCCGCCGGGGGAGACGTGGTGGTTCAGGTGCTGAAGACCCGGTACCCCCAGGGCGCGGAGAAGCAGCTGATCCAGACCATCACCGGACGGCAGGTGCCTCCCGGCGGCCTCCCCGCGGCGGTGGGCTGCGGCGTGTTCAACGCGGCCACCTGCGCGGCCATCTATGATGCGGTATATGAGGGCATGCCTCTGGTTCGGCGCGGCGTCACCGTCACCGGCGAGGCCATCAAGAGCCCCAAGAACTTCATCGCCCCCATCGGCACGCCTCTCAGCGACCTGATCCAGGCGGCAGAGGGCTTTTCCGAGGAGCCCTATAAGGTACTTACCGGCGGCCCCATGATGGGCATGACCCAGTTCGACCTCAGCGTACCGGTCATTAAGGGCACCAACGCCGTGACCTGCCTGACGAAAAAGGCCAGGGTGGAGGTCGATACCCCCCACTGCATCCGCTGCGGCCGGTGCGTCGGCGTATGTCCCATGCACCTGATGCCCCTGTACCTCTATCAGGCAGAGCGGAAGGACAACGTCGAGGAGCTCAATCGGCGGAACGTCTCCGATTGCATCGAGTGCGGCTCCTGCGCCTATATCTGCCCGGCCCGGATTCCCCTGGTCCAGAGCTTTAAGAACGCCAAGGTGAAGGTCCGCGCGGCCTCCGCCAAGAAGAATTAAGGAGGCGATACCATGGATCAAGAAAATCTCAACCTTACGGTTTCCTGCTCGCCTCACGCCCATGCGGCGGACGGCACACGGGATATTATGCTGGATGTGGTCATCGCGCTGATCCCGGCCATTTTGGGCGCGGTGTACTTCTTCGGCCTTCGGAGCCTCTGCGTCATGGCGGTGTCCGTGGCGGCCTGCATTGTATTTGAGTGGGCCTATCGGAAGATCCTCAGGAAGGATACCACCGTGGGCGACTGCTCTGCCATTGTCACCGGCCTGCTGCTGGCCATGGTGTGTCCTGTGACGATTCCCTATTGGACCATTATCATCGGCGACTTCTTCGCCATTGTGGTGGTCAAGCAGCTCTTTGGCGGCATCGGCTGCAATTTCCTGAACCCCGCACTGGCTGGACGGGCCTTCCTGTTCTCCTATCCTGTGATCATGACCACCTGGGTAGCGCCCTATACGCCCCTGAAGCTCATTGGCTCCAATGTGGATGCGGTGACGGCGGCCACCCCCATGAGCTTTCTGCACCAGAGCCTCCTGCCGGAGACCTCTGTGTTCGACAGCTTCCTGGGCAGCGTGGGCGGCTGCATCGGCGAGACCTCCGCGGTGCTGCTGCTGATCGGTGGCGTGTATCTGGTGATCCGCAAGGTAATCTCACCCCGGATCCCCGTGGCTTACATAGCAACAGTGGCGGTGATCGCACTGCTGTTTCCCCGGGGCAACGACCGGATTCTGTGGTTGGGCTACCAGGTGTTCTCCGGCGGCCTGATGCTGGGCGCCATCTTCATGGCCACTGACTATGCCACCTCTCCGGTGACCAAGGGCGGCCAGATCGTCTATGGCATCGGCTGCGGCCTTATTACCATGTTTATCCGCTACTTTGGCTCCTACGCCGAGGGCGTCAGCTACGCCATCCTGATCATGAACATTGCAGTTTTGCTGCTGGATAAGATCGGCGTACCCAAGCGCTTCGGCTATGTGAAGCCCAGGAAGGAGGCTGCGAAATGAGCAACGCGAAAAGCAGCAGCGCGGGCTACTATGTGAAGCTGGCGCTGACCCTTCTGATCATCTCCGCTGTGGTGTCCGGCCTCCTGGGCCTCACCAATTATATTACCGCGGACAAGATCGCGGCTATCAATGCGGACAAGACCGCAGCCTCCATGCAGGAGGTACTTCCCGCCGACAGCTACACCCAGCTGGAGTATCCTGTCACCGGCAGCCAGGCTGGTGTGGCGGCAGTCTACCAGGCCGATGACAAGGGCTATGTCATCGAGGTCACGCCCTCCGGCTTCGGCGGTACCATTGATATGGTGGTGGGCGTGGATATGAACGGCGCTGTTACCGGTGTTTCCATCATCAGTATGTCCGAAACCTCCGGCCTGGGCGCCAACGCCAGCAAGGAGAGCTTCCGCAGCCAGTTTGTGGGCAAGAGCGGCGGCGACCTGGCGGTGACCAAGGACGGCGGCGACATCGACGCCCTCACCGGCGCGACCATTACTTCCCGTGCGGTAACCTCCGGCGTCAATACGGCGCTGACGGTGGCCGCTGAGATGAAGGGCTAAGGAGGCAGCTATGAATATTAAAAAACAGTTCAAGGACGGCCTCCTGACCCAGAACCCGGTGCTGGTGCAGCTGCTGGGCATGTGCTCCACCATGGCCATCACCACCACCCTGTTCAACGGCATTGGCATGGGCCTGTGCGTAACCATTATTCTGATCTGCTCCAACGTGGTGATCTCGCTGCTGCGGAAGGTCATTCCCTCTAAGATCCGGATTGCCGCCTATGTGGTGGTCATCGCGGGCTTCGTGACCATCGTGGATCTGCTGATGCAGGCCTATCTGCCCGCCCTCAGCGAATCCCTGGGCATCTTTATTCCCCTGATTGTTGTAAACTGCATCATCCTGGGCCGGGCCGAGGCCTTTGCCTCCAAGAATTCTGTGGCGGCCTCTGCGCTGGACGGCGTGTTCCAGGGCCTGGGCTATACCATTGTACTGATCATTATGTGCGTGGTTCGGGAGCTTCTGGGCAGCGGCACCTTTGGCGGCGGTCTGCTGGGCCCCGACGGCGCGGGGATCCGGATCCTGCCGGAGCAGTTCCCGGCTATGATGATGATTCTGCCCGTGGGCGGCTTCCTGACCCTGGGCGTGCTCATTGCGGTGGTCCAGTATTTCCTCAATAAGAGCAAGAAAGGAGCGGATGAACAGTGAGCGCAACCAGTCTGTTTTCCATCGCCATCGGCGCGATCCTGGTCAATAACTTTATTCTGTCTCAGTTCCTGGGCATCTGTCCCTTTATGGGCGTTTCCAAGAAGATGGACACGGCTCTGGGCATGGGCGCGGCGGTCACTTTTGTCATGGGCGTGGCCTCTGCGGTTACCTATGCAGTAAACCTGCTGCTGGTGAAGCTGGGGCTGGGCTATATGCAGACCGTGGCCTACATCCTGGTCATCGCAGCCCTGGTACAGTTCATCGAGATGTTTTTGCAGAAGGCCATGCCGGCCCTGTATTCTGCCCTGGGCATCTACCTGCCCCTCATCACCACCAACTGCGCGGTGCTGGGTGTGGCGCTGCAGAATACCCAGAACAGCTACAATTTCATTGAGAGTGTGGTCTACGGCGTCACCGGCGGCCTGGGCTTTACCCTGGCGATCTTCCTGTTCGCCTCTGTCCGGGAGCGGCTGGAGAGCAGCAGCGACTGCCCCAAGTGCTTTGAGGGCTTCCCGCTGGCGCTGATCTCCGCAGGGCTCATCGCACTGGCCTTTATGGGCTTCCAGGGCCTGAAGGTATTTTAAGGAGGCGGAACCATGGTAAATGTATTATATGCGATCCTGGTGCTGGGCATCATGGGCGGTGTATTCGGCCTCCTGCTGGCAGTGGCCTCCAAGGTCTTCGCGGTGGAAAAGGATGAGCGGCTGGAGCCCATCATCGAGGCTCTGCCCGGAGCCAACTGCGGCGGTTGCGGCTACAGCGGCTGCGCGGGCTACGCACAGGCGGTCATCGACGGTACCGCGCCTCTGGGCCTCTGTGCCGCAGGCGGCAAGGAGAGCGTGGATCAGATCGCGGCCATTATGGGCGTGGAGTCCGTGGAGATGACCCGGCAGGTGGCACTGGTGAAATGCCGGGGCCATCACGCCTCCAAGAAGGGCCAGTATGAGGGCATTCATGACTGCGCCGCGGCCTCCCGGATCCTGGGGAACGGCACCAACTATTGCAGCTATGGCTGCCTGGGCTTCGGCAACTGCGTAAAGGCATGTCCTGAGGGGGCCATCTCCGTGGAGGACGGTGTGGCCAAGGTGGATCATGAGAAGTGCGTCGGCTGCATGGCCTGTGCCGCGGCCTGCCCCAGAGGCATCATCGAGGCGGTGCCATACGATCAGGATATCGTGGTGGCCTGTTCCTCCAAGGAGAAGGGCGCGGCTCTGCGGAAGTTCTGCGACATCGGCTGCATTGGATGTAAGCTCTGCGAGCGCACCTGTCAGCACGACGCCGTCCATGTGGTGGACAATCTGGCGGTCATCGACTATACCAAGTGCGTCAGCTGCTCCGAGTGTGCGGAGAAGTGCCCCCGGCATCTGATTGCGGACTGCAACCTGAAGACGGAGTTCAACACCGTCGAGGCAAAGCCCAGATAACAGACAGAGATCCCCGGCCTTCAAAAGGCCGGGGATCCTTTTGCATAGAATCTATACAAAATTGCAGGGGAGAAAGAGCGTGAATGCAGATGAATTCCACAGAAAACCCTTACAACCGGGGGAATGTGGGCTAAATATGCACGATACCGTAGAGAAATGTGCAAATATTCTATAATTTCTAGGGGGTTTTGCTTGACTGTTTGACTTTAACACGTTATAATCAGTTCATACGATTACAGAGGGATTGAAAGTTTATTTCGTTCTTCCTGCAAAGCACTGAAAGGAATGATTGACATGAAAAAAGGTTTATCTCTGCTGCTGTCTGGCTGCCTGATGCTGGGCATGCTGGCTGGCTGCGGCTCCGACGCCGCTTCCTCCGCCCCCGCTGAGTCTGCGGCTCCCGCTGCCACCGAGGCAACTGCCGCTCCCGAGACCGCTGCTCCCGCAGCTGCTGCTTCTGAGGTGGAGACCTCCGCTGCCGAGACCGGCACCGCTACCACCAACTCCGACAAGACTTGGGTCATCGCCACCGACACCGTGTTCAAGCCCTTCGAGTACACCGATGACAGCGGCAACTTCGTTGGCATCGATGTGGACATCGTGGCTGCCGTCGCTGAGGATCAGGGCTTCAAGTATGAGCTGAAGAGCCTGGGCTGGGACGCTGCCATCGCTGCTTGCCAGGCCGGTCAGGCTGACGGCATGATCGCCGGCGCCTCCATCACCGACGAGCGTAAGGAGAGCGGCTGGATGTTCTCCGACGGCTACTATACCGCTACCCAGTGCATGGCGGTTGCCGAGAACTCCGACATTCAGGGCTTTGAGGACCTGAAGGACAAGCAGGTGGCCGTTAAGACCGGCACCCAGGGCGCGTCTTACGCCGAGAGCCTGAAGGACGAGTACGGCTTCACCCTGAACTACTTCGAGGACAGCCCCACCATGTACCAGGCAGTTGCCGGCGGTCAGGCTGTGGCCTGCTTCGAGGACACCCCCATTATGGCTGCTTCCATCAAGGACGGCGGCCTGGGCCTGAAGATCGTTGAGGGCAGCGAGAACGACGGCGCCGACTACGGCTTCGCCATCTTCAACAGCGACGAGCAGGAGCTGCTGGATATGTTCAACGCTGGTCTTGCCAACATCAAGGCAAACGGCAAGTACGACGAGATCATTGCCAAGTACCTCGGCTGATTTCTATTGCTGAAACCAAATGGGGCACCGCCAGGTGCCCCATTGTTTATTGGAAAGGAGCAAAAGCCCCATGATTCAGATTCTGTCCACCTATGGCAACCTGCTGCTGCGGGCCATGGGTCAGACGCTGCTGCTGGCTCTCTGCGGCTTGCTGTTCGGCACGCTGCTGGGTATGATCTTCGGCATCCTCAGCGTGGTGAAGAACAAGGTCTGCAACGTCATCGCCATGGTTTTTGTTGACGTGGTTCGCGGCGTACCTATGATCGTTTTGGCCATGTTCGTGTTCTTCGGCGTTCCCTACTGCCTCAATAATATGATGGGCTTTAGTGTGACGCTGACGGCGCTCCAGGCCGGTACCATCTGCCTGGCGCTGAACTGCGGCGCGTATATGGCAGAGATCATCCGTGCCGGTATCCAGTCCGTGGACAAGGGCCAGATGGAGGCAGCCCGGAGCCTGGGTCTGCCTTATTGGCGCGCCATGCAGCGTGTGGTGCTGCCCCAGGCCATCCGAACCATGGTGCCCAGCATCATCAACCAGTTCATCATTACATTGAAGGATACCTCCATTCTGTCGGTCATCGGCTTCCCGGAGCTGGTGAATACCGCCAAGAACGTGGTGGCCAATACCTTTAAGTCCTTCCAGGTCTGGGCCATTGTGGGTATCATGTACCTGATCATCATTCTGATTCTGTCGAAGGCAGCAAAGCGTCTGGAGAGGAGTTGGTCCCGTGGCCGCCAATAAGAATAACGTCAAGATCCATGTGTCCCACCTGAAAAAGAGCTTCGGCAAGCTGGAGGTCTTGAAGGACATCTCCGCGGATATCTACGAGGGTGAGGTAGTGGTCATCATCGGTCCCTCCGGCTCCGGCAAATCCACGTTTCTGCGCTGCATGAACCGGCTGGAGGATATCACCGACGGCCAGGTAGTGGTGGACGGCTACGATATCTCCGACAAAAAGGTGGATATCAACAAGGTCCGGGAAAACGTGGGTATGGTGTTCCAGCACTTCAACCTGTTCAATAACCTCAGTGTGGTGAAAAACCTGATGCTGGCTCCGGTGGATCTCAAGAAGGCCACCAAGGAGGAGGCCCGGGAGCGCGCGGAAAAGATGCTGGACAAGGTGGGCCTGCTTGACAAGATCGAGAATTATCCCGCTCAGCTCTCCGGCGGACAGAAGCAGCGCGTAGCCATTGCCCGTGCTCTGTGCATGCACCCGGATATCATGCTCTTTGACGAGCCCACCTCAGCGCTGGATCCTGAGATGGTCGGCGAAGTGCTGAACGTCATGAAGCAGTTGGCCGCCGACGGCATGACCATGGTGATCGTTACCCACGAGATGGGCTTTGCCCGTGAGGTGGCGGATCGGGTCATCTTCATGGACGGCGGGTACATCGTGGAGGAGGGCACCCCCCAGGAGGTGCTGCTGAATCCTCAGGAGCCCAGAACCATCGACTTCCTCAACAAGGTGCTTTAAGATTCGAGAACTGCTGCAAACGCGGCAGTTCTTTTTGTATAACGAAAACCACTCGCTAAGCGAGTGGTTCAAAAAAGCCTATGGCGATGAAGAAAAATCCCTGCTAA